>CAYUFA010000044.1:0-20976 GCA_964443845.1 uncultured Ectothiorhodospiraceae bacterium | reverse complement strand
CCCCACACAGTGCAGCTCCCCGCGGGCCAGCGCGGGCTTGAGCATGTTGCCGGCATCCATGGCGCCTTCGGCCTTGCCCGCGCCGACCATGGTGTGCAACTCGTCGATGAACAGGATCACCTGGCCTTCCTGCCTGGCCAGGTCGTTGAGCACGGCCTTGAGCCGCTCTTCGAACTCGCCGCGAAACTTGGCGCCGGCGATCAGCGCACCCATGTCCAGCGACAGCAGGCGCTTGCCCTTCAGCCCTTCCGGCACTTCTCCGTTGATGATACGCTGGGCCAGGCCTTCCACGATGGCCGTTTTGCCCACGCCGGGTTCACCGATCAGCACCGGGTTGTTCTTGGTGCGGCGCTGCAGCACCTGCACGGTACGGCGGATCTCGTCATCACGCCCGATCACCGGGTCGAGCTTGCCCTGCTCGGCGCGCTCGGTCAGGTCGATGGTGTATTTCTCCAGCGCCTGGCGCTGCTCCTCGGCATTGGGGTCGTTGACCTGCTGGCCGCCGCGCAGCTTGTCGATCGCCTGCTCGATCAGCCCCTTGCTGGCCCCTGCCTTGCGCAGCAGTTCGCCGACCTCGCCCTTGTCCTCGATGGCTGCGAGTACGAACAGCTCACTGGAGATGTAGCTGTCCTTGCGTTGCTGGGCGAGCTTGTCCGTGACGTTCAGCAGGCGGCCGAGGTCGTTGGAAACATGTACGTCGCCCGCAGCCCCCTGCACCTGCGGCGTCTGCTCGAGCAGTTCGCCCAGGCGCGAGCGCAGCAGGTTGACGTTCACGTCGGCCTGGGAAAGCAGGTGGCGGACCGTGCCGCCCTCCTGGTCCAGCAGCGCCGTGAGCAGGTGGGCCGGTTCGATAAACTGGTGATCGCGACCGACCGCCAGACTCTGCGCATCTGCCAGTGCCTGCTGGAACTTGCTGGTCATCTTGTCCATTCGCATGCGAGAACGCCTCCGCGCCTGAAAGCCTAGATATACCTTTCAGGTGGGGGGGTGATCAACCGATTTCAAGTCCGCGACCGGACGGATGACCTGGACCCGGTCTCAATGCAGGGCGGAATGGGTGAGGTAGATCAACAGCACGCCACAGGCGATCAGAACGACCTGCTGCAGGGCCTCCCTGCCCTCGACGCGCTGGTGCAGCGTCGGGATCAGATCGGCCACGGCGATGTAGATGAAGCTCGAGGCGGCGACGGCCAGGACATAGGGCAGCACGTTCTGCATTTGCTGCAGGGCCAGCCAGGCCAGCAGCCCGCCCACGACCGTGGTCAGGCTGGACAGCACGTTGTACAGGAAGGCACGGTTGCGGTTGAACCCGCTGTGCAGCAGGATGGCGAAGTCGCCCACCTCCTGCGGGATCTCGTGCGCGGCCACCGCCAGGCTGGTGACGACTCCCAGGTGGACGTCCGTCAGAAAGGCACCGGCGATCAGGATGCCGTCGAGGAAGTTGTGCAGGCTGTCGCCGAACAGGATCATCATGCCGGTCGACTGCCGGCGATGGTGATCGTCCGGGCCATGCACCTCGCAGTGATCCGCGTGACAGTGCCGCCACAGCACCAGCTTTTCCAGCAGGAAGAAGCCCAGCAGGCCCAGCAGGAGCGCCAGCGGAATGGCGTGGACATCGCCGCCGGGCGCATTCGCCAGGGCATGGGGCAACAGGCCCATCAATGCCGCGGCGAGCAGAGTGCCGGTGGCGAAACTGATCAGGTGCGGCAGCAGCCGGTTGCGCAGGGACTCGCTGAACAGCAGGAACAACGCCGCGGCCAGCACGCTCAGCAACCCGCCGAGCAGGGAAAACAGCACGATCCAGACTGGCAACGGCACAGGGGTTCACTCCCGCCGGAGAGGGGCGCCCATCATACGCACTGCTTCACTCACCCGCCAGCCAGACCAGGGAGGCCATGCGGCCGGTGGCACCGTCGCGGCGGTAGGAAAAAAACCGCCCGGGCTCCGTAAACGTGCACAGACCTCCCCCGAACACGGCAGGCACGCCCGCCGCCGCCAGACGCTGGCGTGCAAGCTGATACAGATCGGCATGCCAGCCGCCGACCGCGGCCGGCCGGAAGCCGGCCGCGGCCCGTGCGTCGTGCGCGAGAAAGGCCGCCCGTACCTCCTCACCCACCACGTAGGCACCCGGCCCGATTGCCGGCCCCAGCCAGGCCAGCAGCTGCTGCGGGGCCACCGGCAGCGTGCGCACCGTCTGCTCGATCACGCCGGCGGCCAGCCCGCGCCAGCCGGCGTGTGCAGCCGCCACACAGCGGCCTTCCCGGTCGCTCAACAGCAGCGGCAGGCAATCGGCCGTCAGTACCACGCATACCACGCCGGGCTGCCCGGTCCAGGCCGCGTCCGCGGCCGGCACGCCCTGCACCCGTGCCGCGTCCACCACGTCGATGCCGTGCACCTGCTGCAGCCAGACCGGGGCACCCGGCAACGCCAGCTGCTGCTGCAGGCGGGCGCGGTTGGCCTGCACGGCCGCCGGCACATCGCCGACATGATCCGCCGGGTTCATGGAAGCATACGGTGCCGCGCTGGCGCCCCCGGACCGCGTGGTGCAGACGGCGCGCACGCGCGCCGGCGCCGCCCAGTCGGGTTCCAGCCAGTCATGCACCACCGCGCAGTCCCTCCGCATCGGCACGCAGTGCCGCGACCAGTTGCTGCAGGTCCTCCGGCAGGTCCACCTCCCAGCCGACGGGCTCACCACTGGCCGGGTGCAGCAGTTCCAGCCGCGTCGCGTGCAGGGCCTGGCGCCGGAACCCGGTGAGCTGTGCATTGAGCGCCGCCTCCGCGCCGGCGGGCAGGCGCAGCCGCCCGCCGTAGACCGGGTCACCGACGATCGGATAATGGCGGTGTGCGAGGTGCACCCGGATCTGGTGCGTGCGCCCGGTTTCCAGCCGGACCCGCACCAGGGTGTGGGCGCGATAGCGCTCTGCGACTCGGTAGTGCGTGAGCGCCTCCTTGCCGGCGGGTATCACCGCCATGCGCTTGCGATCGACCGGGTGGCGTCCGACCGGGGCATCGATGCTCCCGCCGGCGGTCAGCACGCCGGACACCACGGCCAGGTACTCGCGTTTGACGGTACGCGCCTGCAGGGCACGCACCAGGGCATGGTGCGCCGCCAGGTTGCGCGCCACCACCAGCAGGCCGCTGGTGCCCTTGTCGAGCCGGTGTACGATGCCGGCACGCGGCAGGCCGGCCAGCGTGGCGTCATAATGCAGCAGGGCATTGAGCAGGGTTCCGGCGGGATTGCCGGCGGCCGGATGCACCACCAGGCCGGCCGGCTTGTTGACGACCAGCAGGTCCGCATCGGCATGTACGATGTCGAGGTCGATCGGCTCCGCTGCGTTGCGGACCGCTTCCTCCCGCGCGGCGTCGATGCGCACCCGCTCACCACCGCTCACCTTTTCGCGCACCTGCGCCACGCGGGCATCCAGCGTGACCTGTCCGGCCCGGATCCACTGCTGCAGCCGGGACCGCGAATAATCCGGCACCAGCGCGGACAGGGCCACATCGAGGCGCTGCCCACGCAGGGTTTCCGGGATAGTCACTTGCAGCTGGATGTTCGAGGCCATGTTCGCCCGGTGTTTGGGGTATAATCTCGCGGCACCGTGCAACAGTGCCTTCACTGCAGGCAATTTTGACATAGAAAACCGATGCGTCTGACGATTTTTTTGCTCTTCGCCCTGGTCCTGGCCACCTCCGGCTGTTCCCTGCTGCCGGACAAGATCGATGAAACCAGGAACTGGTCGGCCAACCAGCTGTACACCGCCGCCCGGGACCAGCTCAATGATCACAACTACGAAAAGGCGATCGACTACTTCGAAAAGCTGGAGGCTCGCTACCCGTTCGGCCGCTACGCGCAACAGGCCCAGCTGGAAATCGCCTACGCCTACTACAAGTACGACGAACCCGACCAGGCCATCGCCACCGCGGACCGCTTCATCAAGATCTATCCGCGCCACCCGAACATTGACTATGCCTGGTACCTCAAGGGACTGACCAATTTCAACCGCGGCAAGACGATCATCGACAAGCTGCTGCCGCAGGACCCGTCCGAGCGCGATACCGTCACCATGCGTCAGGCCTACGATGATTTCCACCAGCTCACCGCGGTCTATCCGAACAGCATCTACGCAAAGGACGCCGCACAGCGCATGGTCTACCTGCGCAACAACATGGCCGGTTATGAAATGCACGTGGCCGACTACTACTTGCGCCGCAAGGCCTACGTGGCGGCGGCGAACCGTGCGAAATACGTGATCGAGAACTACGAGCGCACGCCCTCGGTCCCGGACGCACTGGTGGTGATGGTGCGCGCGTACCGGAAACTGGGAGAACCCGATCTGGCCAACGATGCACTGAAGGTGCTGCGCCTGAATTTCCCGCATGACCAGGATCTGGCGCTGCTTGAATCTCCCGGTGGCTACCCGGCCGACCGCTCCCCGCCGTTCTGGAAATTCTGGTAGCCCGAAGTGATCGGGTAGCGCCGGTCCCGCCCGAAGGCACGGCGGGTGATGCGTACGCCGGGGGGCGCCTGGCGGCGCTTGTACTCGTTGTGGTCCACCAGCGCGGCCACGCGCCGCACCACCCCGGCATCGTAGCCCTCGGCGATGATGTCGCGTACGCTCATATCCCGCTCGATGTACCGCTCCAGGACGGGATCAAGGACCTCGTACGGCGGCAGGCTGTCGGAATCGCGCTGGCCGGGCGCCAGTTCGGCGGAGGGCGGGCGCTCCAGCACGCGCTGCGGAATCACCGGCGCGATCGAGTTCCGGTAGCGGGCCAGCTGGTAGACCAGCAGTTTCGGGACGTCCTTGATCGGGGCGAACCCGCCGGCCATATCCCCGTACAGGGTGGCGTAACCGACCGACATCTCGCTCTTGTTGCCGGTCGTGAGGAGGATACGGCGCAGCTTGTTGGAGAGTGCCATCAGGATGACTCCGCGGCAGCGCGCCTGGATGTTCTCCTCCGTCGTGTCCGCCGGCAGGCCGGCAAACTGCGGCGCAAGCACCTCGAGAAAGCTGCGAAACGGTGCCTCGATCGGGATCTCCAGACAATGCACGCCCAGGACGGCCGCCTCGGCGCGCGCATCTTCCGTGCTCATGGTGGCCGTGTAGCGGGACGGCATCATCACGGCCTCGACCCGGTCCGCGCCGATGGCGTCCACCGCCAGCGCCAGCACCAGCGCCGAGTCCACCCCGCCGGACAGGCCCAGCACCGCGCCGGCAAAGCCGTTCTTCTGGATGTAGTCCCGCACGCCGGTGACCAGTACCCGGTAGATCATCGCCACATGGTCCAGGCGCGGTGCGCAGTCGGCCTCCAGCGGTACCACCGGCCCGTCGGCGCGCAGGTCCACCGGGTAGAGCGCCTCGACACAGGCCGGTGCCTGCTGGGTGACCCGGCCGGTACCGTCCACCACGCACGAGCCGCCATCGAACACCAGTTCGTCCTGGCCGCCGACCAGGTTGACGTACACGATGGGCAGTCCGGTTTCCTGCGCGCGCAACCGCAACACCTGTTCGCGCTCGTCACGCTTGCCGGTATGAAACGGCGAGGCGTTCAGGTTGATCAGGGCGCGCGCGCCGGCCGCGACCGCCTGCTGTGCGGGGGCCTGTTCCCAGATGTCCTCGCAGATCGTAATCCCGAACGGCACCCCGGCGACGGGCACGACGCAGGGCACGCCACCGGGCAGGAAGTAGCGCTTTTCGTCGAATACCCCGTAGTTGGGCAGCAACTGCTTGCGATAACAGGCCTGAATCGCACCACCGGCAATGACCCCGGCCGCGTTGTACAGGCGCGGCCCCTCGCGCAGCGGAAAGCCGACGATGACCTGGATGCCCTGTACCTCGTGGCACAGCCGTGCGAGTGCCGCGTCCACCTGGCCACTGAAATCCGGACGCAACAGCAGGTCTTCCGGGGGATACCCGGTCAATGCCAGTTCCGGGAACACGATCGCGTCGGCATCGAGCTCGTCGCGCGCACGCGCCGCCGCTGCCAGTACCTTGTCGGTGTTTTCGGCCACGGCACCGACCAGGAAGTCGAGCTGGGCCATGACGATACGAACGGTCGTTTCTGGCGTGTTCATGATGGGGATATTGGCAGGTTTCAGGGTTGCGCGAAACCGGGACTGGTTTCGACCCGGTCGGAGCAAGGTCGTTCTGCTCTGAATTACACTGACGGCGGGGCACTGTACGATTCGTGCTCAGGAACCGGTTTCGCCCCTGGCGGGGCGAGTGCCTTTCTATTGCGTGCCCAAGAGAAAGGCACCCCGGATGCCGAGCCGGGCACGCCCTCGGGCCGCCTTATTGCAGTCGCGCAAGAAATGCGCTCCTATAGCCAACATGGCATGGCAGGAGCGGTTCTCAACCGCGAGCAACGCCCCGCCAGGGGCGAAACCGGTTATTTGGACCATCCAGCGTCAACGGGGCACACCCGGCAGGGCGAAGCCCTTTTACCCCAGTGCCCGCTGCATCGCCGTGCCCATCTCCGCCGGTGAGCGCACGACCGTGACCCCGGCGGCTTCCAGCGCGGCGATCTTCGCCTCCGCCGTGCCCTGACCGCCACTGACGATGGCGCCTGCGTGTCCCATGCGTTTGCCGGGCGGCGCGGTAACACCGGCGATATAGGCCACCACCGGCTTGTGCACCCGGGAATGGATATACTCGGCGGCCCGTTCCTCGCCCGTACCACCGATCTCGCCGATCAGGACGATGCCACGCGTCTGCGGGTCGGCCTCGAACAACTCCAGGCACTCGATAAAACCCAGGCCACGGATCGGGTCACCGCCAATCCCGATACAGGTGCTTTGCCCGAGTCCGGCACGGCTCGTCTGGAACACGGCCTCGTAGGTGAGCGTCCCGGAACGTGACACGATGCCGATGCACCCGCTCTGGTGGATATTGCCGGGCATGATGCCGATCTTGCACTCGCCGGGCGAGATGATGCCCGGGCAGTTGGGACCAATCAGCCGGCAGTCGGACCCGTGCAGCACCGCTTTCACGCGCATCATGTCCAGCACGGGGATCCCCTCGGTGATACAGACGATCAGTTCGATACCGGCGGCTGCCGCCTCCAGGATCGCATCCGCGGCAAACGCGGCAGGCACGTAGATCATGGTGGCATCGGCTTCGGTGGCGGCCACCGCGTTCCTGACGGTGTTGAACACCGGCAGGCCCAGGTGGGTCTGCCCGCCCTTGCCCGGGGTGACGCCACCGACCAGCTGTGTCCCGTACTCCAGTGCCTGTTGTGCGTGGAATGTCCCCTGCGACCCGGTGAAGCCCTGGACGATGGCCCGGGTGCTGCGATTGACAAGCACGCTCATGCGCCGGCCCCGCCCTGCGCGGCAGCCACCACCCGCCCCGCCGCCTCGGTCAGGTCACTCGCGGTCTGCACCGCCAGGCCCGACTGCCCGATCAGCGCCAGGCCGGCGGCGGCATTGGTGCCTTCCAGGCGCACCACCACCGGCACCCGCACCGCGACCTCGCCGATCGCCTGCAGGATGCCTTCGGCGATCAGGTCGCAGCGCACGATCCCGCCGAAGATATTGACCAGGATGGCGTCCACCCGGGGGTCGGAGAGGATGATCTTGAAGGCCTCGGCCACGCGCGCGGCCGTGGCACCACCACCGACATCGAGAAAGTTGGCCGGCAGCCCCCCGTGCAGCTTGATCAGGTCCATGGTAGCCATCGCCAGGCCGGCACCGTTGACCATGCAGGCGATGTTGCCGTGCAGGCGGATGTAGTTCAGCCCGTGTTGCTGCGCCAGGTGCTCGCGCTCGTCTTCCTGCTGCGGATCACGCAGGGTAACCAGCCGCTCATGACGGAACAGCGCGTTGTCGTCGATGTCAAGCTTGGCATCCAGCGCCACCAGCGCACCCTCCGTCGTCACCACCAGGGGATTGATCTCCAGCAGGCTGGCATCGAGGTCCAGCAGCAGGCGCCAGGCTGCCTGCGCCAGCTGCGTAAAGGCGCCGACCTGGCGGTCGACCAGTCCGAGAGCGAATGCGAGATTGCGACACTGGTAACCCTGCAGGCCGGCGGCCGGGTGCACGGTCTCGGTGACGAGCGCCGCCGGATTGGTGGCCGCCACTTCCTCGATGTTCATGCCGCCGGACGCCGATGCCATCAACATCACCCGTTCCTGCGTGCGATCGATCAGCAGGCTGAAATAGATCTCGCGCGCAATGTCCACGCTGCGCTCGATGAGCACGTGATTGACCGGCAAACCCTCCGCATCGGTCTGCGGCGTCACCAGGCGGTTGCCGAGCAGGGTACGCAGCATCGCAGTCACAGCCTCTGCATCATTCACCCGCGCTACGCCACCGCCCTTGCCGCGGCCACCGGCATGGACCTGTGCCTTGACCACCCATTGCGTGCCACCCAGCGCATCCAGGACGGCCGCAATCCCGGCAACCGAGGTCACGACGCGCCCGTCCGGGACCGGGATCCCGTATTCGGCGAACAGTTGCTTGGCCTGGAATTCGTGCAGATGCATACTGCGGAGTGTGACAAAGAGCGGCAGTTCCGATCAAGACATTCCGCACTGCTGGTTACCGCGCCCTCCCTTGCAGTAGTATGATCACGCGGATCTCTCGTAGCGGCGCGGCGAATTCATGCGGACATTACTGATCTTCATTGCACTGGCCCTGATCGTCGTAATCGGCAAACGCCTGCTGCTGTCCTCCCGGCGGCGCCCGCTACGACGCGAGCGTTCCGACAACATGGTACAGTGTGCGCGTTGCGGAATTTATGTCCCGCAGCACGAAGCGGTCACTGACAGTGGCCGTTTCTACTGCAGCGCGGCACATCGCGATGAAGACCACGCCTGACATCCGCGGCCGCCCGGCATGAACGCACGTCGCGCGCCGGACATTGCCACACGGGACGTCGCGGATGAACTCGGCGCACTGACCTGGAAACCCCTGCGCCTGCTGAGCTTCTACCGGACCATCCTGGCCGGCCTGCTTAGCGTGGTGTTCTTCACCATCGGCAACCAGACCACGCTGGGGTCGTCCAACCCGAAGCTGTACGGGATCACCTGCGTGGCCTACCTCGCCTTCAGCCTGCTGGCCGGTACCCAGGCCCGGTTGCGCCGGCCCGGCTTCCTGTTCCAGACCATCACCCAGTTGCTGGCGGACATCGTCGCGATCACCGTGCTGATCTTTGCCAGCGGGGGTACCTCCAGTGGCCTGGGCATCCTGCTGATCATTTCCGTAGCCACGGGCAGCATCCTGCTGCCGGGACGCCTGGCACTGATGTTCGCGGCCATCGCCGCACTGGGCCTGATGGGCCAGCAGCTCCTGCTGTCGCTGCAGCAACACAACCTGGTTCCCGGCAACTTCACCCAGGCCGGCATGCACGGCCTGGTCCTGTTCGCCACGGCCCTGTTCACCGCCCTGCTGGTGCGCCGGATCCGGACCAGCGAAGCGCTGGCTGTCCGGCGTGGTATCGACCTCGCCAGCATGGCCAGCCTCAACGCGCACATCGTCCAGCGCCTGCAGGCCGGCATCATCGTCACGAACCACGACCATACGATCCGGCTGATGAACGACGCCGCACGCAAGTTGCTCGACTACCGCTATGTGGTCGAGGGCCAGCCGCTGGAACAGATTGCCCCCGCGCTGTACGAGCAGTTGCTGGCCTGGCGCAGGACGCCGGAACGCGACGTGGAGCTGATCAAGGGCAGCAAGGGCAACCTGCTGCCGCACTTCACCCTGATGGGGACGGCGGAAGGCATCGGCGCGATGATCCTGCTGGAGGACACCGCAGCCATGGAGAAGCAGTCACAGCAGAACAAGCTCGCCTCGCTGGGGCGGCTGACAGCCAGTATCGCGCACGAAATCCGCAACCCGCTGGGAGCGATCAGCCATGCCGCGCAGCTGCTGAACGAGGGGCAGGCCCCGGACAGCGCGGATCACCGCCTGATGTCCATCATCAGCGGCAACACCGAGCGCGTGAACGCCATCGTGGAAAACATCCTGCAGCTGTCACGTCCCGGCCTGGTGGCGCCCCAGACCGTGTGCATCCGCGACTGGCTCGATCGCTTCGTGGATGAATTCACGCACAGCGGCAACATCGCCCCGGGACGGATGCAGTGCGCGGTTACACCGGAAGACCTGGAAATCCACATGGACCCCAGCCTGCTGCACCAGGTGGTCTGGAACCTCTGCCAGAACAGCATCCACCATGCCGGCCCGGACCCGGATGTCGAGATACGCCTGCATGCCGAACGCGGTGTTGGCTCCGGCCCGCCACATCTTGATATCATCGACAACGGTCCCGGCATCGATCCCGACATGGCAGACAAGATCTTCGAACCCTTCTTCACCACGCACCGCAGTGGTACCGGCCTGGGTCTGTACATCGCGCGCGAGATCTGCGCCAGCAACCAGGCCACCCTGGAATTCCGGCCAAGCGAACACGGCAGCTGTTTCCGCATCACCTTCCCGACCGGCAAGCGCCAGCCGGCAGCCAGTTTCGCCCTGCCCCGGACCTCATGAGCAACCCGCGCGCCCTGATCGTCGATGACGAACCCGATATCCGGGAACTGCTGGAGCTGACCCTCGGGCGGATGAATATCGAAACCCGCCCGGCCGCCGACCTGACGCAGGCCCGTCAGCTGCTGGCGGCCGACACGTTTGACCTGTGCCTCACCGACATGCGGCTGCCCGACGGCAGCGGCCTCGATCTGGTGCGCCATATCCAGGACGTGCAGCCGGATCTGCCGGTGGCCGTGATCACGGCCTACGGCAGCATGGACACGGCGGTCGAGGCGCTCAAGGCCGGCGCCTTTGATTTTGTCTCCAAGCCGGTAAACCTGAACACGCTGCGCAACCTCATCAACAGCGCGCTGAAGCTCACCGATGACTACCAGCAGCGTGACCGGCGCACCCGCGACACCCTGCTCGGCGAGTCGGAGGTGATGTGCAACATCCGTTCCACCATCGAGAAGCTCTCGCGCAGCCAGGCACCCGTGTACATCTGCGGCGAATCCGGTACTGGCAAGGAACTGGTGGCCAGGCTGATCCACAGCAAGGGGCCGCGTGCGGACATGCCGTTCGTGCCGGTCAACTGCGGGGCGATCCCGTCCGAACTGATGGAGAGCGAATTCTTCGGGCACCGCAAAGGCAGTTTCACCGGCGCAACCAGCGACAAGGCCGGGCTGTTCCAGGTCGCTGCCGGCGGCACCCTGTTTCTGGACGAGGTGGCGGAACTGCCGCTGCACATGCAGGTCAAGCTGCTGCGCGCCATCCAGGAAAAGGCCGTGCGCCCGGTCGGTGCCGAACGCGAAGTCTCCACCGATGTCCGCATCCTGTCCGCTACGCACCGGGACCTGGCCGCCCTGGTGGCCAGCGGGGATTTCCGCCAGGATCTCTACTACCGTCTCAATGTCATCCAGCTCCGTGTGCCACCGCTGCGCGAGCGCGACAGCGACATCCCGCTGCTGGCCGGGCATAGCCTGCAGAAACTCGCCCGGCAGTCCGGGCAGAGCGGCCTGGAACTGAGCGCGCCGGCCATCCGGTTGTTGCAGGACTACCCCTTCCCCGGCAATGTGCGCGAACTGGAAAACATTCTCGAACGCGCCACCACGCTGTGTGAAGGCAACGTGATCCAGCCGGAGGACCTGCAGCTGCCGGTGTCCGACAGTACCGCCGGGGCCGGCCGGCACGAAGAAACGCCCGCGGAGCCGGGCGCGGTCCCCCTGGACACCTACATGGACAATATCGAGAAGGATGTCCTGCTCAAGGCGCTGGAGCAGACGCACTACAACAAGACCGCGGCGGCAAAGAAACTCGGCATCACCTTTCGTGCCCTGCGCTACCGGCTGAAAAAACTCGGCCTGGAATGAGCCGCACGCCGGTTGCGGTGACGCAGCGCGTCACTTTCTGACGCGGAATGTGCGCCGCTGCCCCCCTTTCCGGACGGTGAGTCCCGCCGGTCTCGTACCCCGGCACTGGCACACGGCTGGCTGACCCCCCTGGGGAATATTCGTATCCTTCTGTATTTCAATGAATAGTTCAGGCCCTCGCCGCGTATCCCCCCGGATCGGCGGCAAGCGACAGAATTCTGGCACGGAATATGAATAGCTACAGGCAGCCAAAGATTCCGGACAAACGTCCGATACCGTGGCTGGAGCGAGGATGCCCGGTTCGGGTACCCAAGACACAGTTCTTCCGAGTTCATGAACCACTGAGAGGATTCACCATGAAACTGCAAAAAGGTTTTACACTGATCGAGCTGATGATCGTGGTCGCCATCATCGGCATCCTGGCCGCCATCGCCATCCCGGCCTACCAGGATTACACGATTCGCGCCAAGGTTTCCGAGGGCCTGAACCTGGCCGGCGCCGCCAAGCTGGCGGTCTCCGAGACCTACGACAGCACCGGCACGTTCAAGTCCAGCAACCTGTCATATGGTCTGCCGGTGGCTGCGAGCATCTCCAGCACCTACGTCTCGGAGATCGCTGTCTCCCAGAAGACCGTCGACATCAAGTACAAGCCGGTGCTGTTTAACGGCACCAGTGGCGACATCCAGCTGGTTGCCCAGACCACCGTTCCGGGCGCGATCTCCTGGGATTGCACCGGCGGCAGTGTGCTGACGAAGTACCGCCCGGCCGCCTGCCGTCCGTAATCCGGCAGACTGCAGCAACGAAAACGCCCCGCTCGCGGGGCGTTTTCTTTTCTTGTCAACGGTACTGCCGATAGTACACTAGCGCGTGTCCCGCAACCGCCCGTATCGATTGCATACCGAAACCATCGACCCCGTGCCCGTCCTGTGAAAGCCACCACTCCCGCACTCAACCCGGTTGTCTGGCTTGCGCTGGCGGTGTGCCTGCTGACCTGCGCGGCGTATCTGCCCGGCCTCGCGGGCGACTACATGTTCGATGATCAACCCAACCTGCTGGACAACCCGCGCCTGGCGATGCACACACTGAGCCTGCAGGAGCTCGCCGGTGCAGCCTTTTCCTCCAGTTCCGGCCTGTTGCGCCGGCCGGTCAGCATGGCGAGCTTCGCGTTGAACCGCTATTTCTTCGGGATCGCGCCCTACTCCTTCAAGGTCGTCAACCTCTGTATTCACCTGCTGACCGGACTCGGTCTCTGGTGGCTGGGCAGCCTGCTGGTGCGCAGTTACGCGCACAGCCGGACGCCGGCGCTCACGGCCGGCGCACAACGCTGGCTCCCGGTACTGGTGGCCGGCCTGTGGCTGGTCCACCCCCTGAATCTGTCGACCGTCCTGTACATCGTGCAACGCATGGCGGGGCTGACCGCGCTGTTCACGGTGGCCGGTCTTGGCCTGTACCTGACCGGTCGCCTGCGCATGCAGGAAGGCCGCTCCGGCCTGGCACACATGCTGAGCGGGTTGCTGCTGTGCGGCGGACTCGCGATCTTCAGCAAGGAGAACGGCATCCTCCTCCCGGTCTACATGCTGGTGCTGGAGCTCACCCTGTTCCGGTTCCGTTCCGGACCGGTCCAACGGGACCGGCGGGTCATCGTGTTTTTCAGCGTCTCGTTACTGGTGCCCGCCATCCTGTGCCTGGCACTGCTCATCCTGTATCCCGAAAGACTGCTGAGTTATGCCGGGCGCAACTTTACCCTGCCGGAGCGGCTGCTGACCGAAGCGCGCGTAGTGGTATTCTACCTGAAGATGATCGTCACGCCCTCGACCCGCGAACTGGGGCTCTACCATGACGACATTGCGCTTTCCCGTGGCCTGCTCGATCCACCCGCCACGCTGTACTCGATCCTGTTGCTGGCCGGACTGCTGGCGGGCGCCGCCGCCATGCTCAGGCGCAACCCGCTCGTCAGCCTGGGAATCCTGTGGTTCTTTACCGGCCACCTGCTCGAATCCACCATCCTGCCCCTGGAAATCGCCCACGAGCATCGCAACTATCTCGCGGACTACGGGATCCTGCTGGCAGGCAGCACCCTGTTGCTGCAGGGCAGCCTGCAGCGATCGTGGATGTTCGCCAGGATCGGCGTGTTCGCGTCGTTCCTGCTGCTGTTTTCCTATACCACCTGGCTGCGTGCGGACCAGTGGTCCGACAATATCACCCAGGCGACCTACGAAGCCCGGCACCACCTGCAATCACCCCGCGCGCAGTTTGCCGCCGGGAGGATTCACGCGCGTCTCGCGCTGCAGGGTGTTCCGGGCAGCGCCGACAAGGCGATGGAATTCCTCGCGCGGGCCAGCGAACTGGACCAGGCAGACATCCTGCCGGACGTTGTCCTGCTGAAGCTGAGATACTATCTTGGCCTGCGCGTCGATCCGGCAGCCTTCGCCAGGATCCGGCACAAGCTGGCTGCCTATCCCGTTTCGCCATCCAGCATTTCGAGCCTGCGTGCCCTGGCCGAATGTGCGAAGAGCAGATGCGCCATCCCGGACGAGCAGATGGAGCAGATCTTCAGTACGGCCCTTGCGCAGCGCCACTCGACGATACTGGATTCTGTGTACGGCTTTTACCGGATCAACAAGCTGGAGGACTTCAGGGGCGGCCTGGAAATCCTGCAGCGGGTGGCAAACAAAAGTCCGCATGAACCACAGAACTGGATCAACCTGGTCAACCTGCTGCTCGTCATGGGGCGTGTCGATGCGGCAGACCGGCAACTGGACCGCATGATGAAATACGAACTCTACGGAGGCAACGAGTTGACCTATGATAAACTCCGCAAGGAAATCAATGACGCAAGGCAGCAACTGAACAAGCCACCAGCCAGCCAACACACTGCCAGCGAGGAGAAAGCCCGGTGAGCAAGGACATCAGCATCATCCTGCCGGCCAGGAACGAGGCTGCCGCACTGGCTACGCTGCTCCCGCAACTCAAGGACCGGTTCCCGGATGCCGAGATCATCGTCGTCAACGACGGGTCGACGGACAACACGGTGGAAATCTGCAGGCAACTCTCGGTAACGGTGCTCAGCCACGTGTATTCCATGGGCAACGGGGCTGCCATCAAGACCGGCGCACGCAACGCAGCAAGAGACATCCTGGTATTCATGGATGCCGACGGGCAGCACTCCCCCGACGACATCCAGCAGCTCATCGACGGCATCCACCAGGGCTATGACATGATGGTCGGTGCGCGCCATCTCGACAGCCATGCCTCGCTCACCCGGCGCATCGGCAACTCGATCTACAACCGGCTCGCCTCGTGGATGACCGGCTACCCGGTAGCGGACCTGACTTCGGGGCTGCGGGCGGCACGGACGCGTCATTTCAAGAAATTTCTCTACCTGCTGCCCAACCGGTTTTCCTACCCGACCACCAGCACCATGGCGTTCTTCCGCTCCGGTCTGCCGGTGGGTTACGTACCGATCCGGGCCAGGATGCGCAGCACCGACACCAGGAGCCACATCCGTCTGTTCCACGACGGTCTGCGCTTCCTGATCATCATCGTGAAGATCGGTGCGCTGTTTTCACCGATGCGCTTCTTCCTTCCGATCAGTGCAGGCCTGTTCATGGCGGGAATCTGCCACTATGGCTACACCTACATAACCTCGGGCCGCCTTACCAACATGAGCGCAATCCTGTTTCTGTCCGCATTGTTCACGTTCCTGATCGGAATTGTATCGGAACAGGTCTCCGCCCTGCATTACAAGGATATCCAGGAAACCCGCAGGCGGGTCAAACGAGAGCACTGAAGGCAGAGCACAACAGGAACATCAGGGGAATCGATCAGACCATGAACGAGAATTCTCCGTCCAGGGATTACCTGTTCCAGAACGACGGGTTCATCATGCCCGGGAACGTATTCCCTGCAGAGGCGCTGATACCGTTACGCCGGCAAGCAGAAAATACCGGACATTACCTCGAGAGCAACATTGCCGACCCGTTCGAGCAATACCGCCTGAAATACCGGAATGATCAGGGTGTACCTTACGATCTGTCCCGTGTCCCGGTCATCCCGCTCCTGCCTGCATTCGGCCCGCCCGGCACCAGCAGCGCCGTGCATACGCCTGCGCTCATGTGCACCACGGTTGTCGCCAGCTGCCATTGTTTACCGGTTACGGAGGCAAACAGCAGGCATCTGCGGATGTTTATCGAGCGCATCTGGCAATTTGACTCCACAGCTGAGGTGCGGGCCTGAATACCAGCGCCGGATTCCGGAATATACCGCAGGCCCGGCCACACACCAGAATGATCACCTCACTGAAAAGTGCGCTGCAGCGAGAAGGGTTCAGGCGCTACCTGGGCAACACTTCGTGGCTACTGGGCGAAAAATTCCTGCGCCTGACACTTGGCTTGTTCGTCAGCATATGGATAGCCCGCTATCTTGGTCCCGGACAATACGGAATACTCAGCTACGCAGAGAGCTTTGTTGCACTGTTTTCGGCCCTGGTAACGCTGGGCCTGAACAGCATAGTAGTCAGGGAACTGGTAAGGAATCCATCCGCTACCAGCACCTTGCTGGGTACGGCATTGGGACTCAGAACCGCCGGATCGCTGATCATGCTGGCACTGATAGCCGTTACAGTGCATTTTCTCGGCACAGGCGGGTCTGCAGACAGAATAATCCTGATAATATCCGCCGCCACCGCCTTCAGGATACTCGAGGTCATTGATTTCTATTTCCAGGCCCGGGTGATTGCCAGATACAGCGCAATATCCAGTGGATGTGCACTGATAGCTTCTTCCTTGCTCAAGATTTACCTGATCACCAGGAACGCTCCACTGATCGCATTCGCATGGGCATTCCTGTTTGATGCGGCGGTAATCAACGGACTGTACCTGCATTTCTACCGGCATGCGGGTGGAACCCTGAAAGCGCTCAGATTCAGGGTGCAGCAGGCTGCCAGGCTGCTCTCGGACTCATGGCCACTGATATTTTCCGGGCTGATGATCTCGATTTACATGAAAATAGACCAGGTCATGGTGCAGCACTACATGGGTGACTGGTATGTCGGCCAGTATGCCGCAGCCGTCAAGCTGTGTGATGCATGGCTGTTTATAACCGTCGTCATCACCAATTCTCTGTTTCCTGCGATCGTGAAAGCAAGAGAAGTGTCTGTCGAACTTTTCAGGGAGAGAATGACCCGCCTTTACAAACTGCTGGTATTCATCTCGCTGGTCATTTCCTGTGTTGTATTCCTGTTCTCCAGACAGATCGTGCTACATACCTACGGAGCAGATTTCAGCAATGCAATTCCCCTGCTGCAGCTTTACGTATGGTCGATCATATTCGTGTTCCTGAACAACGCCTCCTGGAAGTGGTATATCGCCGAGAACCTGCAGCGGATTGCAATGCTCCGGCTGTGTCTGGGGGCAATTGTAAACATCGGACTGAATATGCTATTGATACCGGAATTCGGGCTGCAGGGAGCCGCATATGCGACGCTGGTCTCATATATTCTGGCAACCTACCTGGGGAATGCTCTGCATCGGGGCACACGGGAAAATTTCAGAATGCAGACCCGCGCAATCCTGACGTTCTATACCTTCAACAGGTGACCCATGTTGACGCAGAGCTACCTATTTCTCAAAGACAAGGTCGACTACCTGAGATACCGCAGCAGCACTCCCAGGTCGCCGCAGGGCAGCGACCTGTACATCGTCGAATACCCGAAAAGCGGCATCACCTGGTTCTCCTCGATCATGGCAAGCTGTTTTCTGCAACAGGCAGGCACTGCGATCCGTCCGTCCCACTTCAACCTGGAACAGCTTGTATGTGACGTTCACATTAACCGCGACATAGCTGACAATTCCGGCTTTCCCCATTACCGGCTGATCAAGAGTCACGCCTGCTTCAACCCGTTCTACCGACATGTAGTCTATCTGATCAGGAACCCCTTCAGCGTGATGAACAGCTATTACTGCTTCATGCGCGCTCGCAACATGTTCCACCAGGACCTGAAGTCATTCGTACGCTCAGACAAACTCGGCGTCAACAGCTGGGTACGGCACGTGGAGTCCTGGCTTAACCCGAAGAGGGAAATGAAACTCCACCTGCTCAGGTATGAAGATCTGCAGGACAACGCCCAGTCCGTCATGCAGACCTTATTCGAAAACCTCGGGCTACTGGTATCCGATGAAATCATCAGTGCGGCACTCACGGAGTGCAGCTTTGACAACATGAAGAAAAGCAATGACTTGTACCGCCAGCATGCCCCGACACGTACCTACGACTTCATACGCGAAGGGAAACGTGATGCGGATCTGGACGCCGAAACCAGAGACTACATTGCCAGGCAGGCCCGGCCGGTTCTTGAGAAACTCTTTCCGGAATACCTCTAGGCGCTTCCGGCCGGCACCGGAGTACAAACCTCCGAACAACCTGACAGCACACCGAAAAAACATTGAAACTGCGCCGCACCCTTCATGATCTGTACCAGGCATACCAGCCCAAACCATGGAATGTGGCCAGGCCTGCTGTCATCCAGTTCCCGGTCAATGATATCTGCAACGCGGGCTGCCAGATGTGCAATATCTGGAGACAAAAGCTCGACTACCAGATACAGCCGCACGAACTGGATAAAGCCCTGGACAACCCGCTTTATTCCCACGTCCGCAGTGTCGGGCTTAATGGCGGCGAACCCACTCTACGCAAGGATCTGGCGGCACTGACGGAAACCCTGTTTCGCAGACTCCCCAGACTCGAAACCATCTCCCTGATCACCAATGCTTTCGTACCCGACAAGGTCGTCGCCCGTATAGAAGAAGTAGGAGAAGTTATCAGGAGGCATGGCGGAAACTACGACATCATGGTGTCACTGGATGGAGTGGGTGACGTCCACGATCTCGTGCGCGGCAGGAAAAAAAACTTCGACCACGCCGTAAAAGTGCTCGACTACCTGCAATCATCGCACGTGGCCTCCAACCTGCGTCTGGGCTGCACGGTTGTAAGAGACAACGTATATGGACTTCACGACCTGCACGATTTTGCACTGCAGCGTGGCATCTACATCAAGTACCGACTGGCAATTCCCCACCAGCGCCTGTATTCGGACACACTGACTGACCCGTTCAGTCTGACACTGGAGGAAAAAGCGCATTTCTGCATCTTCCTGGAGAACCTCATTCGCCACTATGAAACATCATGGATGCAGAAATTCTTCTACCGCTCTCTTGTCGACCAGATCATGTACGGCAAACCACGTCAGGCTGGCTGCGCATGGCAACATCGTGGAGCAACCATCAGCGCCAGGGGTGAACTGCTGTACTGCGCGGTGAAGAGCCGTACGCTTGGGTCTGCCGTCAACGAAGACAGTGAGCAGCTTTATTTCGGCAACACCAGCCACCTCGCGGATATCGTAAAGAACGAGTGCGACAACTGCCTCCATGATTACACCGGTTTGCCACCTGGACCGGCATTCCTGAAGCTACTGGCCAGAGAAATTGCCACACACTCGGGCCTGCCCTCCGTTCTGACAGACACCAACAGATGGCCATTGCCTGCAAGACAACTCGTACAGCGACGAGTGTTCCGCAAACGGCTCAGACGACTGCGTATTCAGGGTACATCCGGCAAACCCGCCCCGGCGACCCTGGCGGACCCGAAAACGGGTGCTGCCCCCCGCATCCTTATCTGTGGCTGGTACGGAACCGAGACACTTGGTGACAAGGCCATACTTGCCGGCATTACAAGCTCACTGCTAAGCGTCTATCCCGACGCGTCTTTCCGGGTAGCCAGCCTGGAGCCCTATATATGCAGGGTGACGATCCGTCAAATGCCTGAACTGAGTGGCATGGAAGTACTGGATATCGATACCGCACTGGCACACACCGCCGATATGGACCTTGTGGTTTTCGGGGGCGGCCCGGTCATGCCGGTAAACCCCCTTGCCGACATGATCGTCATCTTCGAGCAGGCCGCACGGCACGGGGTGCCCTCCATTCTTGCCGGGTGCGGTATTGGTCCACTCGGGAGCAGTTATCAGAATCGCATGATCAAACGCCTGCTGGAACTTGCCTCGGCAAGGATATACCGTGACTCCCGTTCACTGGAAATCGCCGCCAGCATGGGCATAGACACCGGCATGGACATCGTTGCCGAGGACCCTGCCTTTACCTGGCTGGCCGGCAAACGGGACAATGCCCGGGCTCCAGCCACATCTGATCCGGACGAGGAAACCCGGATACTGCTCGGCCTGCGCGAGTGGCCGTATCAGCAGTATGCAGGAAAGCTGGGGCACGCCAGGGCAACACGGATCAGGGACGACTTCGAGGATTCAGTAGTCAGGGGACTGGAAGACATGCTGGATTCACGCCGCCAGATCAGGATCATCCCCTTTCCCATGTGCACCAACCACTATGGCGGGGATGATCGGTGGTTTTACCGACGTCTTTTCAGAAACAACACAAGGCTGCGTGGAATGCTTGACTATTCATGCCTGGCACGCGAACTCACCCCTGACGAGTCTGTCCGTGTGTTCAGGAATGCCCATGCAGCCCTCACCATGCGCTTCCACTCGCTGGTGTTCGCTGTCGGGCTCGGAATTCCCGCTTTCGCCTGTGACTATACCCTGGGCACAGGCAAGGTTGCATCCCTGGCAAAATTAACCGGCACCCCCTGCAGCCCAATCGACCGTCTTGATGCAGGCACCATCACCACCGGCCTGCTGCAGGCAATGGGAAATTGTACCCCTCCGCCTGCAGCACCGGAGACCCGGCTTTCCTCTGCACTGCAAACAGCCCTGAAGGGAGTGAAGTAGCTTGCTGGCAGATATCGTCGATTCGCACTGGATCTCCCCTGGCAGCACTGTCCGGGCCACGCAGAGCGACACGCTGCTCGATGCAGCGTCCAGTCTGAAAAGACGGCTGGCGCCACGCGCTGCGCTCGGCGTCGGCGGCTACCTGCGTTTCCTGCGCCATATCCCGGTGCGCCGCTCCGTCCTGATCGAACGGCAACCGGAACTCGAACAGCAGATACCGGCAAGCTGTCGCGACAGCAACCGCCGGCTGGCCGCGCTGCTGGGCAGGGACCTCTCCACGCGGGGGTACTACTGATGCCGGCACTGCTGCACGTGAGCTACTCCGATATCCAGGGCGGGGC
>CAYUFA010000043.1:0-21406 GCA_964443845.1 uncultured Ectothiorhodospiraceae bacterium | reverse complement strand
CCGGCGTAGCAGCCGGTGTCGCCGCGCTGGTGGCCTTGCCCGGCGTGGCAGCCGGTGTCGCCGCGCTGGTGGCCTTGCCCGGCGTGGCAGCCGGGGCGGTAATGGCATCCGGCACCCGTTGCAGCGTGAGCCCGGCGACCGTCATGGCGGCGATCTTGCTGGCCGGCAGTACGAGCACGTGCTTGTCTTCCCAGTCCGCGGCCTTGAGCGGCGCTTCGTAGGTGGCAAAGTTCGTGGTGTATACCGCCTTGTCATCCTGGCTGCGCGCATGCACCTGGCGCAGTCCCGGCGAGGTGCCGAAGTAGAGCGTCGCCACCGTGGTTTTCCCCTGCGCGAGCTGCACACGCCGTTCGAAATCGTGGTCGCCCACCTTGAAGCGGCTCTGCGCCGCGGCGCTGGTGGCCACCGCCAGGCCATGTTTCAGACCTTCCAGGCGCTGCAGGAAGTCATCGACCCGCGTCCCGTCGGCCGGAAAATCGCCGGTTCCGGGCAGCACCCAGCCAGCGCCCTTGTGCGCGAGCACCAGCTGCTTGTGGTCCGGGCCGGCGATCGTGATGTGGTCCACGCTGTGGCCGGTCAGTGCGAACAGCGGGGTATCCGGCGGCCGGGTCACCAGGCGGGGGCCGGTGTAACTCATGGCAACGGCCAGCAGCAGTTGCGCCGCAAGCAACACCACCAGGTAGCGAATCAGCTTCTGCATCGTTCAGACCTCCGCCAGGATCGCGCGGTAACGGGCGCGGTCGGCGCTGCCGACCCGGCGCCGCCACAGCCACACCACAAACAGGCCCGCCAGTGCCAGGCCGTAATTCAGGTATTCCCAGAACAGCTGGGCGTTGTGTTCCATCGGGACCAGCGTGCGCGCGAACTGGGCACGGCTGCGGATGGAGAGCAGTCCACGGTCCTCGAGCGACCAGTCGATGGCGTTCTGCAGGAACTCCACCGGCCGGGTGTACAGGGTGCCCTGCCCCTCGGAGGCCAGGTTCAGCACCGTGTCGTCGGCAAAGCTGCTGGAGGACACCAGGATGATGCGCGCGGCCTCCGGCGAGCGGTCGATCACGCTGGTGACCGGTCCGGGCTTCTCCGGCTTCTTCTGCGCCTGCCCGGCGGGGCCCTTGCCGGGCTGCGCCGCAGCGCCCGCAGCCTGGCCGCCCGCCTGGGCCAGCGGCGACTCCTTGCCCTTGAAGTACGAATCGAAGCGTCCCTCCACCGCGACCGCCAGCAGGCGCGGGGCGCGCTGCTTGCCCGGCTTGAAGCCGGTATCCGGCCAGGCACGGTAATCGGGCATGACGTTGGTAGCGGCGGATACCCAGCTCTGCGCGGAGGAATGCAGCAGCCCGGTGACCTTGCGCGCCTTGTTGCCGGCCTTGTCCAGCGTGATCGGCGAGGCCCAGTCCAGCGTCACCTGGCCCAGTGCGGAGGTGATCGGATTATCGGCATTCAGGCCCTTGCCACGGATATCGGGGAAATGCGGGTAGGGCAGCATCTGGATCTCGCGGATCGGGACACCCCCGAGGTAACGCTGCACCGGCACCGGGAGCGAGGCGTTCTGTGGATCGAGCACCATGGTCGGGTCGATCGTGATGCCGTTGTGCTTCAGCCAGTCCTCGAGGCCGGAAGTCTGCCGGCTCGCGCTGATCGTCTCGCCCACACTGGCGTAGAAGGGCGAGGTTGCCAGCACCACGCTGCCGCCCTGCATCAGGAACTGGTCGATGGCAAACACCTGTTTGCGATCCAGTTCCTTCGGATCCATGACCAGCAACAGGTCGGCATCCGCCGGCACGTGTCCGTCCTTGAGATTTGTTTCCTGCACGCGGTCATTCTGCCGCAGGACCTTGGTCAGCACCGTGTAGCGCGGCCCGCCGGAGCGCCCGCCGGGCGGCGGCGTGACCAGCGCGACGGTCTTCAGGAAGCCGGGCGCCAGGCGCTGGATGGCGGCATTGATGCTGCGCTTGAGCGCGGCCTTGTCCAGGGTCTTTGGCAACGGCACCTGCACGTGCTGGCCGTTATCCTCCAGCACCATGTAGAACCAGAACTGCTGCGGGTTGAACAGGCTCGCGATCTGCGGTTCGAAGCCGTACTTGTGCTCCAGTTCCTTTGCGAGCTTGCCGCCGTCGGCATCCGGGTCCTCGAAGCGCACGGTGAGCTTGTCACCTGCCTGTTTTTTCAGCTCACCCAGCACACCGCCCAGGTCCTTGTGCAGGGCGACGAGCTGCTTGGGCAGCTTCGCGTCGGGCGACAGGTAACCCGTGAAGGTCACCTGGTGGGTCAGGGTGTTGAACGGATTGCCACCGGCCTGGTAGGCGGTCAGCACCTTGCGGATCATGCGCGTGATGGCGTACTCCGGGTTCTTCAGCCCCACCTCGAGGTTGGTCTCGCTGCGCGCCTTCACCTCGATCAGGTCGCGGTAACCGAGCACCTCGTGCTGGTCGCCGTAGGAGACCAGGATGTTGAAGTAGGAATTCACCACCCCGGCCTGGTACTTGCTGGCCATCTCGAAGGGCACCGGCCGGATGCCGTACTTGCTGGCCGCCTCCTCCGCAATGGCCGGGTCATCCTGCGGATCGACGAACTCGACGTGTACGCGGCCCTTGCCGGCCACGGCGTATTCCTCCAGCAGGTCGTGCAACTGCGGTACCAGCGGCGCCAGCAGCGGGTGGGTCTGGGCGGAGAAGTAGCCGCGGATCAACAGCGGTTCCTGCAACTCGGACAGGTACTGGCGGGTGGCAGGGGACAGCGAGTAGATGTGGCCCTGCGTGATATCGGCGCGCGCCCAGCCCACCGGGGCCAGCCACAGGTTGCCGGCGATGAAATTGGCCACCGCCAGCGTGGCCACCCAGCCCCACTGGCGATGGCGCGGCGTGGCCGGGTTGCCGGCCCAGCGCAGGCGTTCCAGCGAGTACAGGTTGAGTGTCAGGAACACACCGACCAGGGACAGGTAGTAGAACAGGTCGCGCAGGTCGAGCACGCCGCGCGTGATCGAGGCGAAACGCGATCCCGTGCCGAGCTGGCCCAGCACCGAGCCGACGTGGTGGCCGAACAGCGAGACCAGCAGCGGTGAACCGACCAGGTAGAACAGGCCGCACACCAGCGCGGTCAGGATCAGCGCAACGATCGGGTTGTCGGTGCGCGAACTCATGTACAGGCCGATCGCGACATACGCGGCGGCCAGGAACAGGGTCGCGACATAGCCGCCGATGACCGGGCCCCAGTCGAGCGGCCCGAGATGCGCCACCGTCAGTGGCAGCGGCACGGTGAGCAGCAGGGCCACGCCGACCAGCGCGAGCCCGGCCAGGAACTTGCCCAGCACCAGGTGCACGGGCCGGACCGGGCTGGTCAGCAGGTTCTCCAGGGTGCCGGAGCGGCGCTCTTCCGACCACGCGCGCATGGTCAGTGCCGCGACCAGGAAGATCAGCAGCACCGGCATCCACTGGAACAGCGGACGCACGTCGGCGATGTTGCGGGCGAAAAAGGTCTCGACCCAGAAAAAGATGAACAGCGTGACGGCCAGGAAGGCCCCGAGGAACAGGAAGGCGGCCGGCGAGGTGAAGAAGCCGGCGAACTCACGGCGTGCGACACGCAGCAGTTTATCCATGCCGGGCCTCCTGCGCGGGCGTGATGTCGGTGGTCTGCGCGAATACCGACTCCAGGTCGCGTTGCTCGGTCTGCAGTGCGTACAGGCGGCGCCCGGCCGTGGTCAGCGCATCCACCACGCGCGGCGCGACCTCGTCGGTGGCATCCAGTGCATAGGTCCAGCGTCCGTCCTGCCGCGTCCGCACCTCGACGCCGGCCACACCCTGCACCGCTGTCAGCGGGGCGCTGGCCTCGCCGTCGACACTGACCAGCAGGCGCCGGCCCTGGCGCAGCTCGTCCAGCCGTGCATCCACGGCCAGCCGGCCGGAACGCAGGATCAGCACGCGGTCGCACACCGCCTGCACCTCCGGCAGGATGTGGGTGGAGATGATCACGGTGGCCGACTTCGCCAGCTCGCGGATCAGCGCGCGCATGTGCACGATCTGGGTCGGGTCGAGGCCGTTGGTCGGCTCGTCGAGGATGACGAGGTCGGGCGCGTGCAGGATGGCCTGTGCCACGCCGACCCGCTGGCGATAGCCGCGCGACAGGGTCTGGATCGGGCGCAGCGCCTTCTCCTGCAGCTCGGTGCGGACGATGGCCTGCGCGATGGCGCGCGGGCGGTGGTCCGCGGCGATCCCGTGCAGGCTGGCCATGTAGTCGAGGTAATCGATGACCACCATGTCCGGGTAGACCGGGCAGTTCTCCGGCAGGTAGCCGATGCGCGCCTGGATGGCCCGGGTGTCGGGCCCCAGCTCGAGCGCGTCGACCCGAACGCTGCCCGCGGTCGGCTCGAGAAAGCCGGTCAGTATCTTCATGATGGTGGTCTTGCCGGCGCCGTTGTGGCCGAGCAGCCCGACGACCTCGCCGTGTTCGATGCGGAAGGACACGTCGTCCACGGCAACAAGGTCACCATAGCGACGGGTCAGATGTTCTACCTGGATCATGTCTGGCCCCTTTCTTGTGACAGCGATCACGCAGGCGCTGAATCCGGCGGAGTAACGATGTACCGGATCCAGGCACGTGTCTGCCCGGATTCATCACCGACAGTCAATGCAGACAGGACGGCCGCGGGGCAACCGGCGGGTGGTCGTGGCAGACACCCGGGGCGGGTAAACCGTATGCCACGCTGCCGGTCCACACCTCGCATACCACGTAGTGCCTGTTTGCACCGGAGACGCTGAATGGATTTCCGGGGACAAAAAAAGTTCCCGCCGGGCGTCCAATGGCGGAGCAGCGCCCGGATATTCTCCCCGCGGGAGAGCCTGCCGGCAGGCAATTGCGCTGGCCGGAACCGGAACCCCTCACCGCCAGGGCGGCTCCCCCGGTAGACCGCGAGGTCAAGGAAGCGCTGTCAGTACGAGGCGCGTAGCGGCGCGGCAATCTCCGGAAAAAGGGCAGCGGCGTCCCGCGCGCAACGCAGGGATCTCCGGAGATCGCCACGGACCCCGGCGGAGACCTCGCGACCGGGATCGCTGCGCCCGCCATGACGGGGACAGGTATGCACGGCGCATCAGAAGAAGGTGATGAAGACCTGGAACAGCCGTTCCACCTCGCTGATGCCGCGCTTGTCGGCCAGGAACAGCACCACGTGGTCTTCCGGCTCGATCACGGTATCGCGGTGCGGGAACACCAGCCGGTCGCCGCGCACGATCACCCCGATGCTCGCACCGGCCGGCAGCGGCAGCTCATCGATGCAGCGACCGACCACCTGCGAGGTCTTGAAGTCGCCATGGGCGATGATCTCCATCGCCTCGGCCGCACCGCGGCGCAGCGAGTGGACGGCCACGACGTCGCCGCGGCGGATGTGTGCCAGCAGTGCTCCGATGGTGACCTGCGCGGGAGACAGCGCGATGTCGACGGCCGTACCCTGCACCAGGTCGACATAGCTGGGGCGATTGATGATGGACACCACCTTGCGCACACCCAGCCGCTTGGCCAGCATGCCGGACAGGATGTTGGCCTCGTCGTCGTTGGTGACGGCGCAGAACACGTCGGTGCTGCCGGCGTCCTCCTGCCGGAGCAGCTCCTCGTCCGCGGCGTCACCGTGCAGCACGACCGTGCGGTGCAGGGTCTCGGCCAGCGTCCGGCAGTGACGTACGTCCAGCTCGATGAGCTTGACGTAGTAGTCCGTCTCGATGGTCTCGGCCAGGCGCCTGCCGATGTTGCCACCACCGGCAATGATGACGCGCCGGTTCGGGCGGTCGGAGCGCCGGAACGCGGCCACCAGCTGGGGGATGTGTTTGCGCGCGGCCAGGAAAAAGATTTCGTCCCCTTCCTCGATGACCGCGTCCCCGTCCGGCATGACAGCGCGGTTGCGGCGGAAGATCGAGACCACGCGCGCCTCCACGTTCGGGATGTACGTGGCCAGGGCACGCAGTTCGTGCCCGAGCAGCGCGCCGCCGCGGTGTGCCTGCACCGCCACCAGCTGTGCCCTGCCATCGGCAAAATCGAGAATCTGCAGCACGCCCGGCGACTCGATCAGGTGCTGGATGAAGGTGGTGACCAGCTGCTCGGGGCTGATGATGAAATTGATCGGCACCGCATCCGGCCCGAACAGCGCGGGAAAGGCGAGGTATTCGCGGGATCGCACCCGCGCCAGTCGCAACGGCGTGTGAAACAGCGCATGCGCCACCTGGCAGGCGATCATGTTCACCTCGTCGCTGCTGGTCACCGCCAGGACCATGTCCGCGTCCTCGATACCGGCGCGGCGCAGCACATCGGGGTAGGAGGCATGGCCGGTGACGGTGCGCAGGTCGAAGCGTTCCTGTAACGCCATCAGCAGGTGCGTGTGCTGGTCCACCACGGTGATGTCGTTGTCCTCGCCGGCCAGGCGTTCCGCCACGGTGCTGCCGACCTGCCCCGCGCCGAGGATGATGATCTTCATGCAGCCTCCATGGGCACGGGCATCGTCAATGCCTCCAGAACGCGGGCAGGAACAGGATCAGCAGGGTGAAGACCTCCAGCCGCCCGACCAGCATGGCGAAGATGCCCAGCCACTTGATCAGCGGGGTTACCGTGGTGAAGTTGACCGCGACGCTGCCGAGCCCCGGGCCCGACAGGTTGATGGTGGACACCACGGCCCCGAAGGCCGACACCAGGTCGAGCCCCCCCGCCATCATGCCCAGCGTAAGCAGCAGGCTGGTCACGATGTACAGCACGTAGTAGCCCCAGATCGAATACACCACCTCCTCCGGCACCGGCCGCTTGCCCAGCTTGACCAGCAGTACCGACTGCGGATGGGCCAGCTGGAACAACTGGCGCACGCCCAGCTTGGCCAGCAGCATGATGCGCACCACCTTGAGTCCGCCGGCGGTGGAACCGACGCAGCCGCCGATGAACGCGATGATGACCATCGTCAGCGGCAGGTGGCGTGGCCACGCGGCATAGGACGCCGTGCCGAAGCCGGTACTGGTGAGAATCGACGCCACCTGGAAGGCGGCGAAACGCAGCGATTCCCAGAGGCCCTGGTAGGTACCCGCCCAGTACAGTCCGGCCGCCACGAACAGGGTCGCGAACAGGAAGATCAGACCGAACCCGCGCACCTCCGGATCGGTGCCATACGGGGCCAGCGACAGGCGGCGCCAGGCCAGGTAGTGGATGGCGAAATTCACCCCGCCGCTCAGCATGAACACGATGGAGATGGCCTCGATCGCCGGGCTGTTGTAATAGCCGATGCTGGCGTCGTGCGTGGAAAACCCGCCGGTCGCCACGGTGGCGTACGCATGCCCGATCGCATCGAAGGCATTCATGCCGGCCAGCCAGTAGGACAGCGCGCAGGCCATGGTCAGCGCGAAGTAGATGATCCACAGCACGCGCGCGGTTTCCGCGATGCGCGGGGTCAGTTTCTCGTTCTTGGCCACGCCGGATGCCTCGGCGCGATACAGCTGCATGCCACCCACACCCAGCAGCGGCAGGATGGCGACGGCCAGCACGATGATGCCCATACCGCCGAGGAACTGGATCTGCTGGCGGTGATACAGGATGGATTTCGGCAGCTTGTCCAGCCCGGTGATGACGGTGGCGCCGGTGGTGGTGAACCCGGAGATCGATTCGAACAGCGCATCGGTGATACCGAGGTGCAGGCCGATGATGAAGGGTAACGCGCAGGCCATGCCGAGAATCACCCAGAACAGCGTGACGATGAGAAACCCGTCGCGCACGGACAATTCACTGCGTTCGTGCAGGTTCGGCAACCACAGCAGCAATCCCGTCACCACCGTGATCAGCAGGGAGGCGGTGAACACCATCACCTGCCCGTCGTGATAGATGAAGGAAACGATGATGGAAGGCAGGAAGCCGAGGCTGTACAACACCAGCAGGATACCGAACAGCCGGGTGATTGCGCGCCAGTGCATGCGGGCTCCTGTGGGATGATCCGCCAGCCGGGAGCGGGTGCAGGCCCGGCGCCAGGGATAACGGAATTGGCGGGTATTATAGGGGGACAAATCCGGGCACACCACAAGGCCGGAGCCGGCATGGCTGCCTGCGATAATCACCGGGACGGCACTCGATTGTGCTAGATTTCAGTACACCCGGCGTAGCCGGCGCGACGGAATGCCTGGTGCGGCGGAGCTTCGTAACCGTATGATTCACGGAGCGGTGCCGGCAATGCCCGCCAGCGACACTGACAGGATGGATGGGGACAACACAATGCGGCAAGGATGGCTCCTGATGCTCGTGCTGCTGTGCGCCGTCTGCGCAGCCGGCGCACGCGCGGCCGAGCCTGCCCGCCCGGCCGTCGAACTGGCAATCCAGGGCGCGATCGGCCCGGCCAGTGCGGACTACGTGCACCGCGGCATCGAGTATGCGCAGGCACTCGGGGCCGGCGTGGTGATCCTGCGTCTGGACACACCGGGCGGACTCGATTCCGCCATGCGCGACATCATCCGCGACATCCTCCACTCCCCGGTGGCCGTCGTCGGGTACGTCGCTCCGGGTGGTGCGCGGGCCGCCAGCGCCGGCACCTACATCCTGTATGCCTGCCAGGTCGCAGCCATGGCACCGGGTACCAACCTGGGTGCGGCGACGCCGGTCGAGATCGGCGGGCTGGGCGGTGCGGAACCCGCAAAACCGCCACCGGCAGAGAAATCACCCGCCGGTGCCGGGAGCCATGCCGAGGTCATGGCGGCCAAGCGCGTCAACGATGCCGCGGCCTACCTGCGCAGCCTGGCACAATTGCGCGGCCGCAATACCGAATGGGCGGAACTTGCCGTGCGCGAGGCGGCCAGCCTGCCGGCGGAAGAGGCGCTAAAAAAGCACGTGGTCGATCTGCTGGCACAGGATGAGCAGGACCTGCTGAAAAAACTCCAGGGTCGCCACGTGAGCATCGCCGGGGTGGAGCAGGTGCTGGATACGCAGGACCTGTCCGTGGTGCAGTACCTTCCGGACTGGCGCAACCGCCTGCTGGCGACCATCACCGATCCGAATGTCGCCTATATCCTGCTGCTGATCGGCATCTACGGCCTGTTTTTCGAATTCGCCAGCCCCGGCTTCGTGCTGCCCGGCGTGGCCGGCGGCATCAGTCTTCTGCTTGCGCTCTACGCCTTCCAGATCCTGCCGGTCAACTACGCCGGGCTCGCCCTGGTGGCGCTGGGCATCGCGTTCATGCTGGCCGAGTCCTTCGTGCCGAGCTTCGGTGCCCTGGGCATCGGCGGCGTACTGGCCTTCGTGGCCGGTTCCATCCTGCTCTATGACCAGGCCGGCAGCGGCTATGCGGTTTCCCTGCCACTGATCATCGGGCTGGCCGTGGTCAGCGCCGGTTTCTTCCTGTTCATCGTCGGGGCCGCGATCAAGGCACGCAGGCGGCCGGTGGTGAGCGGTGCGGAGGAACTGCTGCAGGCCACCGGCGAGGCACTGGAGGATTTCAACGGACCGGGCAGGATCCGCGTGCACGGGGAAACCTGGCTGGCCCGCTCGACGGAACCGGTCGCGTGCGGCGAACGTGTACGGGTAACGGCACTGGACGGACTCGTGCTGCAGGTGCGGCGCCTGTCCGGGGAGGAGGAATGACATGGGTATACCGGTAATCTTTGGCGGCCTGGCCGTCCTGATCGGGCTGTTGCTGTACACCTTCCGTATCCTGCGCGAGTACGAACGCGGGGTGGTGTTCACCCTCGGCCGCTTCTGGAAGGTCAAGGGACCGGGGCTGGTGATCGTCATCCCGGTGATCCAGCAGATGGTGAAGGTGGACCTGCGCACCGTGGTCATGGACGTGCCGAGCCAGGACGTGATCTCGCGCGACAACGTCTCGGTGCAGGTCAACGCGGTGCTGTATTTCCGCGTCATCGATCCGCAGAAGGCCATCATCCAGGTCGAGGACTTTCTGGCTGCCACCAGCCAGCTGGCGCAGACCACGCTGCGCTCGGTGCTGGGCCAGCACGACCTGGACGACATGCTGGCCGAGCGCGACAAGCTCAACGTCGACATCCAGATGCTGCTGGACCGGCAGACCGATGCCTGGGGCATCAAGGTGGCCAACGTGGAGATCAAACACGTCGACATCGACGAAAGCATGGTGCGTGCCATCGCACGCCAGGCCGAGGCCGAGCGCGAGCGCCGCGCCAAGGTCATCCACGCCGAGGGCGAACAGCAGGCCGCGGCAAAACTGGTCGAGGCCGCGCGCCTGCTCAGCCAGCAACCGCAGTCCCTGCAGCTGCGCTACCTGCAGACGCTGACCGAGATCGCCGGCGACAAGAGCTCGACCATCGTGTTTCCGCTGCCGCTGGACATGATCGGCAGGCTGTTCGGTGACAAGGCGGACTGACACCGCCCGGGTAGCGCAAGGTCACGGGGCCTCCCCGGCATCGGGGGCAAAGCCGCGCCGCAGGGTATTCTCCGTGATGCACACCGGGTCGAGGAACTGCTGCAGGTAGTCCGGTCCGCCGGCCTTGCTGCCGGTGCCGCTGCAGCGAAACCCGCCGAACGGCTGCCGCCCCACCAGTGCGCCGGTGATGCGGCGGTTGAAATACAGGTTGCCGGCCTGCAGTGCGTTGCGCGCCAGCGCCAGGTGCGCCGGGCTGCGCGAGTACACACCGGCGGTCAGCGCATACGCGGTGTCGTTGGCCAGCGCGAGGGCCCGGTCAAAACTGTCCGCGTGCAGCACGGCCAGTACCGGTCCGAAGATCTCCTCCTGCGCCAGCAGATCGTCCGCGGCCACCTCCGTGAAGATGGCCGGAGCCAGGTAATAGCCGTCGCCGGGCAGGTCGGTGCGCGCCGTACCGAGCAACCGGGCACGCCCGCGGCCCTGCTCGATGACCGCGGCGATACGCCGCTGCGCCCCGGCGTCGATCACCGGCCCGAGCAGGTTGCCCGGGTCGGCGGGGTCCCCGATGCGCAGGCTCGCGACCGCCGCGCACAGGCGTTCCACGAAGGGCGCATGGATCCGGCCGACCGTGATCACGCGCGAGGCGGCACTGCATTTCTGGCCCTGGTAGCCGAATGCGGACTGCAGCACACCGGGTACCGCGGCATCGAGGTCGGCATCAGCGTCGACGAGGATGGCATTCTTGCCGCCCAGCTCGGCGATGACGCGCTTGATGCCGCGCTGACCGGGCGCAGGGCACGAGGCGGCCTGCAACAGTTGCATGCCTACCGCGCGTGAACCGGTGAAGGCGATGGTGGCGACGTCGGGATGCGCCGCCAGCCAGGCCCCGGTCTGCGCGCCGGGCCCGGGCAGGAAGTTGACCACGCCCGGTGGCAGTTCCGCCTGCCGCACCAGCTCCATGAAGCGCGCCGCGATCACCGGCGTCAGCGAGGACGGCTTCACGATGGCGGTATTGCCGGTGACGATCGTCGCCGCGAGCATACCGGTCAGGATTGCCAGCGGGAAATTCCACGGCGCGAGTACCAGGCCGACGCCGCGCGGGCGGTACTGCCAGGTATTGTGTTCGCCGCTGGCCTCCACCACCGTGCCCGCAGCCAGCCGCTCCGCCTCTCCTGCATAGTACTGCAGAAAATCGATGGCCTCGCATACGTCGGCGTCGGCCTCGCACCAGTGCTTGCCCGCCTCCAGCACCTGCCAGGCCGCGAACACATCGCGTTGCGCGGCCAGCAGGCCGGCCAGCCGGCGCAGCAGGCCGGCGCGCTCCGTGGCCGGCAGCGCACGCCAGTCCGGGAAGGCCGCCCGCGCCGCCGCCAGCGCCTGTTCGGCCTGCGCGCGCCCGGCGCTGGCCACGCGGCCGATGACCTGTGCCGGATGCGCCGGGTTGCGCGACGTGAGGAAACCGCTGCCGGGGCACGCCTCGTTGTTGATGACCAGGGCGTATTCACGCCCCGTCTCGGCCTGCACGGCGTCCAGCGCCGCGCGCAGCGCGGCGCGCTCCTCCCGCTCGGTGAAACGGTGTATTGGCGTGTTGCGAAATCCCTCCGCAACCGCGCGCGGCCGCGGTGCCACCGGCTCCGGCGGTGCCAGTGCCTCGGCACTGCGCACCACCCGGCCCATGCCGGTCTCGAGGATGGTCTGGCCGCTGGTGTTTTCCAGCAGGCGCCGCACCAGGTAGGCCATGCCCGGCAGGATCTCGCCGTACGGGACGTACACGCGCAGCGGGTAGCCGAGCGCCACCAGTGCCTGCTTCAGGTCGTCCGCCATGCCGTAGAGCATCTGGAACTCGAAGGCGTCCCGCGCGAGACCACCGTCCTCCGCCAGCGCCATGGCGCAGGCGAGGCTGCGCACGTTGTGGGTGGCCACGGCCGGGATGACCCGGTCGTGCTGCGCGAACAGCCGTTGCAGGCAGTCCTCGTAGCAGGCGTCGGTCTGCGCCTTGTGCTCCCACACCGGGGACGGCCAGCCGTGCTGGCGCGCGAGTACGGTTTCGGTATCCCAGTAGGCGCCGCGCACCAGGCGAATCTTCACCGGCGTCCCGCGCGCGCCGGCCCACTCGATCAGGTCCTGCAGCTGTTCGCGGGCGTCCCGTGCATAGGCCTGCACGGCGATCCCGGCCAGTGGCCAGTCACGCAACGGCGCTTCCATGAACAGCTCGCGGAAGCAGCGCAGCACGATGTGGCGGAGTTCGAACTGTTCCATGTCGATGGTCACGGCGGTGCCCTGCGCACGCGCTGCCGCCAGCAGCGGCCGCAGCCGCGCCTGGATGGCGGCGCAGCTGCCCTCCGGGTCAGCCGGCAGGATGCGGGTGCCGAGCGAGGACAGCTTCAGGGAGATTTCGGCCGCCGTGCCGTCGGGGTGCCGGCGCAGGGCCGCCAGCAGATCGAGGCAGGCCTGCTGGTAGCCATCGGCTTCGTGCTCGCTCAGTACCGCCTCGCCCAGCAGGTCGAGACTGCAGTCCATGCCCTGCGCGCGCAGCCGCGCGACGCTCTGCAATGCCTGGCGCAGGTTGCCGCCACCCATGAAACGCCGGGCCAGGCCGCGCAGCGTGGCACGCACCAGCGGTGCGGCCACCGGCAGGGCCCAGGGGGCATCGCTGTGGCGCAGGCTCCAGCGGCTGAGCGCGGGCCAGGGCAACGGCAGTGCGGAAAAATATTCCTGCAGGTGAGCCACCAGCGCCGTGTCGTCCCGCAGCACCGGCAGCACGTCGACGAAGCGCAGTGCCTGCGTACGGAACGCACGGTCCCGGAGGGCGCGCTCGACCAGGACATCGAGCCAGCCGCTGCGCACGGTATCCGCATGGTGTGCGGCCGCGGCCAGCAACCGCTCTCCGCAGCGACGGATGTGGTCTTCCCGGTCTGCCTGGCGTCCTGCCAGCGGCACGTGCCCTGCCCCTGCCGGCGCCTAGCTGCGGGTAAACGTGTACTCGCCGCCCTGGCGCCGGGCGCGGATACCGGTACGCGCAAACACGATTTCCTGCCCGTCCTCGATGTTGCGCGGTTCGCCACCCACGGCGATGAAGCCCGGGCGGGTCACACCACAGTGGACGATGCCGAGCTTGTCGTGTTCGGTGGGTGCAAGTGTCAGGGTTGCGGAATCGGTAGACATGGTGTCACCTCCACCTGTTCAGGATATTGCTGCGCCCTGCCAGTGCGGTCCGGGCTCTGCTGCGCAAACGGAGGGTTGCCTGCGGACCGCGCAGGCTGGCAGGGAGCTGATTCCAGTCTAGTCCAAAAAATCCGCGCCCAGTTCCGGGTCCCGGTTGCACCCCATTGACGAATCGCCCGGTCTGGACTTCGCTGGTAGTAACCCAACGGACATGGAGCATGTGACATGAACTGCGCCTGTGCAGCAGCCAGGCCACTGGCCTACTGGCTGATAATCGCCGGTTGCGGCATTGCGCTGGTGACTGCCTTCCAGCCCGATTTCACAGCCGGCTGGCATTTGTCCACGGACTTCCTGGTGTGTGGAGTGTTGCCGTACGTCGTGTACGGCAGCTTCACACAGATCCTCTCCGGCAGTGCCCTGCTCGCGGGCGGCAGCCTGCTGCTGCTGGCCGACCTCGTGGGCCGCCAGGTTTTCGGCGTGACGGCCGCGGCCACCCTCAATCCATTTGCACCGGTGTGGTTATGCACGGTACTGATCGTGCTGGTGCTGCCGCTGGCCGTTCTGCTCGGTGCCGGAATCGACCGGCTCCTGTCCGGTGGCCAATCGGCACAGGCCAGATAACCGGTATTTCTTCATCCGTCGCGGCTTTTTTTTCAGCCTGCGCGCGGGAAGGCGCCCTGTCGAAGGGTCACGGAACCCGCGCCAGCACACGGAAAAATGCGTCGGTGCGTTGCGGGGAAGCCGGCTGGCCGTGGTCGTGATAGCGAGAGGTGAACGGTGCATCGTTCCTGCCTCGCTGCGTCGCAGGGTATCCCGCATGAATTCTTGACTAATTTAGTCAAGTATTCTAGGTTCAAGGGTGCCTTAGCGCCCGCCGGTCCCGGCAACCCGTGAACGCGACCGGTGGCGGCGCTGGCAGGATTCACCATGAGCACCTCGAAATCACAACTGGACCGCCTGCTGGAACGCGACTACCCGGCGGGCTTTGTCACCGAGATCGACGCGGACAGCGTACCACCCGGCCTCAGTGAGGACGTGATCCGGCTGATCTCCGCGCGCAAGCAGGAACCGCCGTTCCTGCTGGAGTGGCGCCTCGATGCCTACCGGCACTGGCGCACCATGCCGGTACCGCAGTGGTCGAGCGTGCACTACCCGCCGATCGACTACGACGCGATCAGCTATTATTCCGCACCGAAATCCCGCAAGGACGCACCGGCCAGCCTCGCCGAGGTCGACCCGAAACTGCTGGAAACCTATGCGAAGCTCGGCATCCCGCTGGAGGAACAGGAACAGCTGGCCGGCGTGGCGGTGGACGCGGTGTTCGACAGCGTCTCGGTGGCCACCACCTTCCGCGAGCGGCTGGCCGCGGAAGGCGTTATCTTCTGTTCCTTTTCCGAGGCGGTGCGCGAACACCCGGAGCTGGTGCGGCAATACCTCGGCTCGGTGGTACCGCCGTCCGACAATTTCTATGCCAGCCTGAATTCGGCCGTATTCAGCGACGGCTCGTTCGTGTACGTACCGAAGGGCGTGCGCTGCCCGATGGAACTGTCGACCTACTTCCGCATCAACGCCGCCAACACCGGCCAGTTCGAGCGCACCCTGATCATCGCCGACGAGGGCAGCTACGTCAGCTACCTCGAGGGCTGCACTGCACCGATGCGCGACGAGCACCAGCTGCACGCCGCGGTGGTGGAACTGGTCGCGCTGAAGGATGCGCAGATCCGCTACTCGACGGTGCAGAACTGGTACCCCGGTGACGAACAGGGCCGCGGCGGTATCTACAACTTCGTCACCAAACGCGGCGACTGCCGCGGCGAGCATGCGCACATCTCCTGGACCCAGGTGGAGACCGGCTCGGCCATCACCTGGAAGTATCCCAGCGTGATTCTCCGGGGTGACCACTCGGTCGGTGAATTCTACTCGGTCGCCATGACCAGCAATTTCCAGCAGGCCGACACCGGCACCAAGATGATCCACATCGGGAAGAACACCCGCAGCACCATCATCTCCAGGGGCATTTCGGCGCGCCGGGGCCAGAACGCCTATCGTGGCCTGGTCAAGGTACTCAAGGGTGCCGACGGGGCGCGCAACTACACGCAGTGCGACTCGCTGCTGATCGGCGACCGCTGCGGCGCGCACACCTTCCCCTACATCGAGGTGATGAACCCGACGGCACGGGTCGAACACGAGGCCAGCACCTCGCGCATCGGCGAGGACCAGTTGTTCTACTGCCGTCAACGCGGGCTGTCCGCCGAGGATGCCGTGACCCTGATCGTCAACGGATTCTGCAGGCAGGTGCTGCAGGAACTGCCGATGGAATTCGCGGTCGAGGCACAGAAGCTGCTCGGCATCCAGCTCGAAGGAACCGTGGGGTAATCCGCCATGCTTTCCATACATGATTTGCACGTGACCATCGACGGCAAGCCGATCCTCAAGGGCATCGACCTCGAGGTCCGGCCCGGCGAGATACACGCCATCATGGGCCCGAACGGTTCCGGCAAAACGACCTTCGCCCAGGTGCTGGCGGGACGGGAAAACGGTACGGTGACCGCTGGCAGCATACGCTTCGACGACGGCGACCTGCTCGCGCTCACGCCCGAGGCACGCGCCCGCGCCGGCATCTTTCTGGCCTTCCAGTACCCGGTGGAGATCCCCGGCGTCAGCAACATCTACCTGCTGAAGAGTGCGCTCAATGCGATCCGCCGGTCCCGCGGCGAAGCGGAACTCGACGCCATGGACTTCCTCGCGCACATCAAGGAACGGCTGGCGCGCATGCAGATGGACGAGGAACTGCTGTACCGCCCCGTCAACGCCGGTTTTTCCGGCGGCGAGAAAAAACGCAACGAGGTCCTGCAGATGCTGGTGCTGGAGCCGCGCCTGGCCATCCTCGACGAGACCGACTCCGGGCTGGACATCGACGCGCTGCAGGTGGTCGCCCGCGGGGTCAACAGCCTGCGCGACGCGCAACGCGCCTTCGTGGTGGTCACCCACTACCAGCGCCTGCTGAACTACATCGAGCCGGACTTCGTGCACGTGCTCGCCGACGGGCGCCTGGTACGCTCCGGCGGGCCGGAGCTGGCGCGCGAGCTGGAACGGCGCGGCTACGGCTGGCTGCAGGAGACTGCGGGGGGAGCCGGCGCATGAGCGTGCCGATGCTGCACTACCGCGAGCAGTTCGACCGCGTGCAGCCCGTGCTGCCCGGCGCCGGCGTCCCCTGGCTCACACTGCGGCGCGGCGCGGCCATGGCGGCCTTCCAGTCGCAGGCCTTCCCGGACACGCGCGTCGAGGCCTGGAAGTACACCGACCTGCGCCGGCTCAACCGCCAGGTATTCACCCCGACGGCGGCGGCCGGCGTGGTCCGCGAGTCCGCGCTGCGGCCCTGGCTGTTCGACGGCGCACCCATGCACCGGCTGGTGTTCGTGGACGGCCACCTGGCCGCGTCCCTGTGTCCGTCCAGCCCCGTGCCGCGCGGTGTCACGCTGCGCAGCATCGCAGGTGTGCTCGAACAGGAACCGCAACGGCTCGAACCGGTGCTGGGCCGTACCCTGGCCGCAGACCGGCCCGGTTTCGACAGCATGAACACGGCCTTCCTGCAGGACGGCTACTGGCTGCGGCTGGAGCGCGACGCCATGCCGGAACTGCCGCTGCACCTGCTGTTCGTCAGTACCGGGCAGGCCGGCAGCCTGATGACCCTGCGCAACGTGATCGAGGCCGGTCCCGGCAGCTCCGCCACGGTCATCGAGTCCCACATTGCGCTGCACGATGCCGGGTGCCTGGTCAACAGCGTGACCGAGGTGGTACTGGAAGCGGGCGCGGCATTGCAGCACTACCTGCTTCAGCAGGATGAGGGGTCGGCCACCCGGGTCGCGGGCCTGTACGTGCTGCAGGCGCGGGACAGCCGCCTGGCGGCCCACAGCATCACGCTGGGGGGCGGACTGGTGCGCAACGAACTGCAGGTCAGCCTGGACGGACCCGGCGCGGAATGCGCGCTGAACGGCCTGTCCCTGGCCCGTGGCCATCAGCACGTCGACAACCACACCCGCATCGATCACCACGCCCCGCACGCCACCAGCAACGAACGGTACCGCGCCATCGTGGCGGACCACGCGCGCTCGGTGTTCAGCGGGCGCATCGTGGTGCACCCGCAGGCCCAGCAGACCCGCGCGCAGCAAAGCAGTCACAACCTGCTGCTGGCGGCGGGGGCCGAGGCCGACGCCCGCCCGCAGTTCGAGATCCGCGCCGACGACGTGCAGTGCACGCACGGCTGTACCACCGGCGAGCTCGATGCGGAGGCCCTGTTCTACCTGCGCGCGCGCGGACTCGACGCGGAGGTGGCGCGCAGTATGCTGATCCACGCCTTCGCCCGCGACAGTCTCGAGCGCATGGCATCCGTCCCGGTGCGCGACTGGCTCGAGCACCAGCTGGCAACCCGCCTTGGCAGCGGCGGGATGATTTCCCGGGAGGTTCGACACTGACATGGACACGCAACGCATGGGTATGGACCACCTGCGCGACCTGTACGAGGACATGATCCTCGATCACAACCGCAACCCGCGCAACTTCAACCGGGCACCGGAGGCGGCGAACCGCCACGCGCACGGTTTCAACCCGGTGTGCAACGATGAATTTACCGTGCACCTGCGCATCCGCGACGGCATCATCGAGGACGCATGCTTCGAGGGTGCCGGCTGTGCCATCTCCACGGCGTCCGCCTCGATGATGACCGAGGCGGTAACAGGCAAGTCCGAGCAGCAGGCACGCGAACTGTTCCGGTCCATGCAGCACCTGCTGACGGAGCAGCAGCCGTCCGCTGCGCTCGGCAAGCTCGCGGTGCTCGCCGGTGTACATGCGTTCCCGATGCGCATCAAGTGCGCCACCCTGCCCTGGCACACCCTGCGCGCCGCGCTGGACCAGGAGGAAGGCACCGTCTGCACCGAGCCGACCGCACCCGACGTCTGTGCCGTACCCGATGCCGACTGAACCCGCCACGCTGGCCCACACCCTGCTCACCGCGCAGGTGGTCGAGGCGCTGCGTGGCATCCGCGATCCGGAACTGCCGGTCAACATCGTCGATCTCGGCCTGGTCTATGACATCGACGTCGAGCCGCAGGCGGGCAAGGTGCAGGTCCGCATGACACTGACGGCCCCGGGTTGCCCGGTCGCGCAATCCTTTCCCGGCCAGGTGGAATGCGCGCTGCGCGAGTTGCCGGACGTGCGGGAAGCCTGCGTGGAACTGGTCTGGGACCCGCCGTGGGACCGCTCGCGCATGAGCGAGGCGGCGCGGCTGGCACTGGGGGTGGTGGCATGAACGAGAGCGGGAGGATGCATGGCTGAATGGATCGATGTCGATGCGGTGACGAACCTGCCCGCAGGCAGCGTGGCCCTGACGGAGGTGGATGGCACCGAGGTGGCCGTATTCAACATCGGCGGAAAATACTATGCCATCCAGGATGTCTGCACGCACGACGGCGGCACCCTGGCCGATGGCGAGGTGGAAGGCCTCGAGATCGAGTGCCCGCGCCACGGTGCCCGCTTCGACCTGCGTACCGGCAAGGTCACGGCACCGCCCGCGTATGAAGATATCCGGACCTATCGTGTGCGCATTCACGACGGCCGGGTACAGGTGCGCAGCGTCGACGCCGATTGACAATCCGGCGGCCTGATCTAGTGTTGATAAGTCCGGGACACGTGTCCCGGGCAACCGCTGCAATGCAGGGTGAACGTCATGAACACGCCGGCCGCTGCAACACCGAACCTGAATTCCCTGACCAACCAGGATGGTTTTCTCAACGACCCCGCGCAATGGAACGAAACCGTTGCCCGTACCCTGGCTGCAGCGGACGGCCTGCCGGAACTCACCCGCGACCACTGGGAAATCATCCACGCCCTGCGCGCGCACTTCACGCGCTTCGGCGCCACACCGCCGGCATTCCGTCACATCTGCCATACCAGGCACCTGGGAGCCCATTGCGTGGAGCGCCTGTTTCACAGCGAACGCGAGGCCTGGCGCATTGCCGGCCTGCCCGACCCGGGCGAGGAGGCAAGAACCTATATGTAATGCCACCGACAGCGGCAGGAGGTCGTCATGAAACGTCGACTCTATTTTCTCTTCCCGGACCCCGGCAACGCCCGCATCGTGGTCGACGAACTGCAGTCGCGGGGCATGCACCTGCGCGACATGCACACCCTGGCACGCACCGGCATCAACCTCGAGGGTCTGCCGGCAGCCAGCCGGCGGCAACGCAATGACGCAGGCGCACCTGGAAACCGTGTTCCGGGACAGTAACCTGGTCCTGTTCTTCACCGCCTGCGTGGTGCTGATCGGCCTGGCCTACCGCGAGGTCAGCGGCTACTGGCTGCGGCTGCCGTCATGCCGGGTACATTGCTGCTCGGTGTAACCTTCACCCGCCGCATACCGAATGTGCACCTGGCGGAATTCGAAGATGCCCTGCAGCACGGGGAAGTCCTGCTGATGGTCGACGTCGTGCCCTGGCGCGTAACCGAGGTCGAGTCACTGGTGCATCGACACCCGGAGGCCGTCAGCGGCGGGGTGGTCTGGCATATCGATGCCTTCGGCATCCAGGCGGGAACCGAACCACGACACCGCAGTCATAACCAACCCAAGCAAAGGAGGACACCATGAGCACTGCTTCTTCACTGCATTACGCACCGTCACTGCGGTTCGAGGATCTCAACTGGGTCGCCAGTCCACCCCTGCCGCGCGACCAGCAACCGAGCCACCGCCTGCATGAACCCGAGCACCTCGTCAACACGATCGATCCGATCACCGGACACGACATTGCGAATCTCAACGGCCATCCAACCGTGGTGGATGGTAACCTCACCATTTATTTCGAAAGCGAGGTCACGCGCAGGGTGTATCTCAACACCCCGCTGAATCACCCCTACGAGCACTCGCTCGGCCTGACCCCGGAAGACGCCGACCGCGGCGGCTGAGACCCGGCAGGCGTCGACCACCCTGCGCGGAACGCGGCCGGCGCTACCCGCCCGGACGCCCGCGCCTGTAACCGCACGCGGATTGCGGGAATCAATTCGACGCACGCGGGTCAGAATTCCTGAATCCGGCATGGCACCGGCCGTGCGGGAATGCGAAAATCGACGCCATCCATTCGACGCGAACCGAGCGAGCCCGGAAACCATGACCCGAACGTTGCTGCTGTTAGTCTGCGCCCTGCTCTCGCTGAACCTGTCGGCCGGCGAGCTGCCGCCGGCCTTCAAGGCGCAGTACGTCGTACGCAAGGGACCGCTCGAGCTCGGGCGTGCGACCCACGAACTCCGCTACGACGCCAACGGAGACCTGGTGTTCCTGTCGCGTTCCGACACTACCGGCCTGGCCGAGCTGCTGGTCTCCGATCATATCCGCGAAACGACGCGCCTGAAACGCGACGCGGACCGGCTGGTACCGCTGGAATACCATTACCAGCGCAGCGGCAAACGCAACCGCACCATCACGCTGCAGTTCGACTGGGCCAGGGACATGGTCTCCCGCGATGTCGACCAGCACCACTATGACATTCCGCTGGTGCCCGGGACCATGGACCCGAGCGCCTACCAGATCAGTCTGATGACGGACCTGGCGCGGGGTGAGCGGAATTTCAATTACCACGTGGTCGGCAAGAACGCCATCGACAGCTGGGATATCAAGCACATCGGCGACGAGGTCGTCGATACCGTGCTGGGCAAGCTCGACACGGTGGTGATCCAGCGCAACGACCGGCAGGTCACCACCATGTGGTGCGCGCCCCGGCTGCACTTCCTGCCGGTGAAGATCCAGCACGAGGAAAACGGTGGCACGTTCACCGCCTACCTGGATTCGGTCGAGGGGTTGAAGCTGGCACAGGAACCGACGCAGACCGCGACCTCCGGGCCCTGATCCGGCCGCGCGCG
>CAYUFA010000042.1:0-21586 GCA_964443845.1 uncultured Ectothiorhodospiraceae bacterium | reverse complement strand
CCATCCCGGCCGGCTTGTCGATGACCAGGCAGCGGTCATTCTCGAACAGGATGCGCGGCGCGAGGCTTTCCCCGCGGGGCGTGGCCACCACGGGAGCGGCAGGTGCCAGCCGGACCGGCGGAATGCGTACGCTATCGCCGGCGCGTACCTTATACCTGGCGGGGATGCGGCCACTGTTCACGCGCACCTCGCCACGCCGGAGTATCCGATAGATATGACTCCTGGGCACACCTTTCAGGTGGCGCGCCAGAAAGTTGTCGATTCGCTGACCAGCCTCATCGGCACCGACGCAGACCTGGCGGGCGCGATGCTGCATCACGGTTTCTGTCGGCATCATCTGCAGATCCGGGTTCCTGGTTCCGGGGCACGGATTGTACCGGTTTTCATCGGTTTGTACGCCTCGATCCGTTTGCGGGAACTGCGCAACGTTGTTATAGTGCGGGCTCGGCGCAAGACCTGAAGCACATTGATCGAGCTCAGGATTTCCCGAACCAATTCCATTACCGGGGTAATGTTGGCCGCTGTCCCTGCCGACGTGCCCCAAGCAGTACCTTTGCAATTGAATTGTAATTACTTAATGACCACCGCTCCCATGCCACCCACTCCTCTGCCCTGGCTGATGGCCATATATGGCCTGGTCCTGCTCGCCGGTTACCTGACCCGAGTCACCCGGCCGTATACGGTACCTTGCGCATGCAGGCACACCAGAGAATGGCGGCATCCGGTCGAGCGTACGAGAGACCAAAAACATGAAAAGAATGCTGATCAATACCACGCAACCGGAAGAGTTGCGTGTCGCCATGGTCGATGGCCAGAAGCTCTACGACCTTGATATCGAGATCCCGTCACGCGGCCAGAAAAAGTCCAACGTATATAAAGGCAAGATCACCCGCATCGAACCCAGTCTCGAGGCGGCATTCATCGACTATGGCGGTAACCGCCATGGCTTTCTCCCCCTGAAGGAAGTTGCGCGTAATTACTTCAGCGAAGCGGCACGCCAGTCCAGCGGGCGCCTGAGCATCAAGGACGCCCTGCAGGAAGGCCAGGAACTGGTCGTGCAGGTGGAAAAGGAAGAACGCGGTAACAAGGGCGCCGCACTGACCACCTTCATCAGCCTGGCCGGCCGCTACATGGTGCTGATGCCGAACAACCCCCGTGCCGGCGGGGTGTCCCGACGCATCCAGGGCGAAGACCGGGACCTGATCCGCGAAGCCATGAGCGCCATGAACATTCCGGAAGACATGGGCATGATCGTGCGCACGGCCGGCATCGGCCGCAGCAGCGAGGAACTCCAGTGGGACCTGGATTATCTGACCCATCTCTGGAGCGTGATCCGGACCGCCGCGGAAGAACGTACGGCCCCGTTCCTGGTGTACCAGGAAAGCAACGTGATCATCCGGGCACTGCGCGACTACCTGCGCAACGACGTCGCCGAGATCATCATCGACAGCCAGGAGGTCCTCGAGCAGGCGCGCGAGTTCATGGAACGCGTGATGCCGCATAACCTGCCCAGGCTCAAGCTCTACGAGGAAACCATTCCGCTGTTCAATCGTTTCCAGATCGAGTCCCAGATCGAGTCCGCCTTCAAACGCGAGGTACGCCTGCCCTCCGGAGGGGCACTGGTGATCGACCATACCGAGGCCCTGATCGCCATCGACGTCAATTCGGCGCGCGCCACCAAGGGCGGCGATATCGAAGAAACGGCGCTCAACACCAACCTCGAGGCTGCAGACGAGGTGGCGCGGCAGCTGCGCATCCGCGACCTGGGAGGACTCGTCGTCATCGATTTCATCGACATGCAGCCGGCGCGCAACCTGCGGGATGTGGAAAACCGCCTGCGCGATGCGCTGAAGCTGGACCGCGCCCGGGTACAGGTCGGCCGCATCTCCCGCTTCGGCCTGCTGGAGATGTCGCGCCAGCGACTGCGCCCGTCGCTGGGTGAGTCGAGCCAGATTGTCTGCCCGCGCTGCACGGGGCAAGGAACCATCCGCGGCGTTGAATCCCTGTCGCTGTCGGTACTGCGCGTGATCGAGGAAGAGGTCATGAAGGAGAAGACCCAGCGCGTCATCGCACATGTGCCGGTGGATGTCGGTACCTACCTGCTGAACGAGAAACGCGAACTGCTCAGCAAGCTGGAAAACCGCCACCAGATCGCCGTCATGCTGATCCCGACGCCTGCGCTGGAAACCCCGAATTACGACGTTCAGCGCATTCGTGTGGATGATGTCGGCAGCGAGCGCCAAGCACCCAGTTATAACCTGGCACTGGCGAGCGAGAGCGTTACTCCCGCCGCACAGCTGGAAGAGGCCCGCCCACAGGCGGAGGTTCCGGCCGTGCGCACCGTCGCCCCGCCCGCCCCGACGCCCATGGCCACACCAGCACCGATGATGCCCCCGGAGTCATCGGCTGCGGCCGATAAACCGGGCTTCATCAAGCGGGTCATCGGCACCCTGTTCGGCAACGAAACCGCCCGGGAAGCCGACGAGCCCCGCCGGGAAGACAAGGTACCTGCCACGCAGACTACGACCCGCGAACACACCACCCGCAAGCGCGCTAACCGCGGTACGGAGGAACGTAGCCAGGCAAACCGTCCCCGGCGTCAGCCCCGTCCGCCGCGTAACCAGTCTCAGCAGGCGGGCGAGGCAAGCGTCGAACCCGAAAGCCACACCGGCAAGCCACCCGAAGGAGAAGAAGCTGCCGACAAGCCCCGGCGCAGTTCGCGTCGCGGTCGCCGTGGCGGTCGCCGCCGTGGCGGTTCGATCAACCGCAGTACGGAACCCCGGGCGGCGAGCACCGGCAGTAACCGGGACAGTGAATCGAAACCCGCGGCTGCGCCCACACCCGCCGAGACCGCCCAGGGAGCTGACCCGAGCCGGACTGCTGGCAACGACGGGGCAACCTCGCCCAGTGCTGCGCCTGCGCGTGTCGAGGCAGCCACGCAGCCACCGCCGGCCCAGGAACCGCCGGCCCCACACCAGGAAAAGCCGTCACCCGGTGACACGGCGGGGGAATCCAGGGGCAAGGTTGCCGCGGATTAACGCCCGGCGCAGGTATCGGAGGCGGGATACAGCCGCTACCGGATCGGGTGTCCGGTCCGGCAACCGGCTGCGGTAACCGGTCAGATGCCGTGACGCTGGCGGATGGAGGCCAGCAGCCCGGCGGAAGCATCCTCGATCATGTCGAGCACACGTTCGAAGCCCGCCGCGCCCCCGTAGTAAGGATCGGGCACCTCCCGGGTCGCAAGCTGGGGGGCGAAATCCATGAAGTGGTACAGCCTGGAACGCTGCTCCTCGCTGCAGATCCCGGCCAGGTCGGCATAATTGGACTCGTCCATGGCCAGCACGTAATCGAACTCCTCGAAATCCCGACTACTGACACGGCGCGCCTGCTGCCCGCCAAGGTCGATGCCGCGCCGCATGGCAGCCGCACTGGCGCGCGCATCCGGGGGATCACCCACGTGGTAGGCATGGGTTCCGGCGGAGTCGATGAGCAGCCGCGTAGCGAGGTCGTGCTCGTTGACGAGTTTTTCGAACACTCCCTGCGCGGTCGGTGACCGGCAGATGTTCCCCATGCAGACAAATAGAACCTTGATCACTTTCATGGCGCGTACTATAGCGCATCACGCCGGTCATCCAGTAGCCGGCCCTGTCCCGCCTTGCGCCACGCCTGGCGGACGGCGTGCCGGCGTCCAGGTCCGTCGTGCATGCCGCATGGACCCGCCACCGGCGCTGCGTGGCAAGCGCAACGGCGCGGGTCCCGTACAGGAACTCGCGGGACCGGTTCCAGGTGCTGGAAGGTTGCAGACAGGCCCATTGCGTGGTGCGGTGCCGCTGGATCGCGGCGGCAATCTACCCAGGTCCCGACTCCTGCTCCAGTGCCTGCAGACTCACACCCGCGTCATTGCAGGCATGCGCGTTTGTGCGGGATCTCAACAGTATCTCGCCAGCACCATGCCGGAGCGGTTGTTCCAGCAGTGAAGTCCTGCCCATGCCGGTCGTTTCCGTGCCAGTAACAGCGACAGCAGTAGCCATGGGAAAAAGACCACGATCAGCGTGACCGGTTCACCAGACAGCCCGGGCAGTGCACGACAGGGGATCGGCAGAAAATGGTTTGTGGGCACCCACGGGCGGGCCTGTGCCAGGACACCGGGCCAGTGCAGCAGAATCATCCGTATTATTAAATATGATTTTGATATATATGGCCTTTTGAGGATATGATAGGGTTTTATGGAAATAGCAGGATTTCATGAATTGCTGATCATAGAGGGATGGACCGTACCTCTCACCACACGTTTCCCGCATCCGGTCACAGCAGCGTACGGCGGGCAGGGTCACGGGTGGTGGTAGCGCTGACAGCTCGGCTGTCCGCGAGCATGCTGCAGGAAAGGAAATGAAGCGATACTATGCAGCAGGCCCGGATCCTGCATCCCGTGCATCTGCTGGCCACCCATCTCCCGGGCACAGGCGAACCAATGGCTGAGAAAAAGCAACATTTCTGGATCGACCGTCAATACACGCGCATAGGCGCCATCCTTCCCTGCAATGTTGCGTTACCGGCCGGGCAAGCGGCCCCGGTGGAGATGCTCAACCTGTCTGCCGGGGGCATGAAGTTCAGTTGTTCAAAGACGGTGTTCAGCGCCCTGTTGCCCGAAAACCAGCGCACCCCGGGACTGGTACAGGATGTCCTTATCGAGATCGAGTTTCAACTCACCCTGTCCGGGGCGGATATAACCACGATCCGCGCACCGGCGGCAGTCATACACACCGAACGCCTGGCCCAGGACTGTTACCACATCGGTGTGCAATTCCAGGATCTTTCCACAGCGGATTCCCGCACCATCGAGCAATACATCGCGCAACTGCAGCAGACTCAACCGTAAGCGCAGCCTGCGACGCTTGGCCGCCGCACCCCCGCACAGAACTACCCTCCGCGCCGGCATGCCGGGCCATGCTCCGGGGCACCGGCGCGACGGCGGTCTTTCAGACCGGGTCCGGCTGCATCAGCTGCGCCACCCGCTCGAGGTCTTCGAGCGTGTCGACGCCGGGGCCGGGCAACCGCCGGACGAGACTGACGTGAATCTTCAAGCCGTGCCAGAGTACCCGTAACTGCTCGAGCTTCTCGGTCTGCTCCAGCGGGGAGGCCGGCAAGCCCGCGTAGCTGGCCAGGAAACCGGCACGATAGGCATACAGGCCGATGTGGCGCAGGCCGGTTACGCGCGCAGCACCGTCCGGATCGCGCGAATACGGGATCGGCGCACGGCTGAAGTACAGTGCGTAGCCGTGCGTGTCGGTCACGACCTTGACGATGTTGGGATCGCGGATCTCCGTCGCACCCTGCAGCGGGTGCGCGAGCGTGGCCATGGCGGCCTCGGGGTGGTGCATGAGGTCGTCAGCCACCTGGTCGATCGCGTCCGGCTCGATCATCGGTTCGTCACCCTGGACATTGACGACCACCGTGCCGGGATCCCAGCCCGCCAGGGTGACGACCTCGCCGAGGCGCTCGGTTCCGGAGGCATGGTGGGCAGCGGTCAGGTACACCGGTGCGTGAAACCCGCGGGCGGCGGCCTCGATGCGGGCATCGTCGGTCGCGATGCTCACGGATTCGGCCGCACTGCACAGTGCACGCTCGTACACATGCTGCAGCATGGGACGCCCTGCAATCGGCAGCAAGGGCTTTCCGGGCAGGCGCGTGGAGGCAAAACGGGCGGGTATCACCACCCGGAAACCGGCCTTGCTGCGCGTGCCAGGCACTCAGACCTCTTCGTCGGCAGGCAGCTGCCTGGCTTCTTCTTCCAGCATCACCGGGATGTCATCCCGTATCGGGAACGCCAGGCGATCGGCCCGGCAAATCAGCTCCTGCTGCTCCCGGTGATAGACCAGTGGTCCCTTGCATAACGGGCAGGCCAGTATTTCCAGCAGTTTCTTGTCCACGATGCCTCCTCCTGTCCGGCTGTTCAGGCGGCGGTGCCAGCGACGGGTGTGCGCGGAATGCGTTCCCTGAGCAGGACGTCGAGTCGCGCACAGAAATCCCGGCCCAGTTCCACCGTCACCGGTACGTACCATTCATTTCCGGTTGCGAAGCGGCGACACTTGACGGCATCTTTTGCCGTCATCAGCACCGGTGCCTCGTCGTCAAAAAGGATGTCGTTGCGCCGGAAGCGGTAGTGATCGGGAAATGCATGCGTTTCGACACGGCCCAGTACCGACCGCAGCGACGTGAAGAAGCGCTCCGGATTACCGATGCCGGCGAGCGCATGGACCCGGCCACGCTGGAATTCCGTCAGCGCACAGGTCCTGCCCTCGTCCAGCAGGTTGATGACCTTGCCGGTTTTCATCTTCATGGGAAACTCGCCTGCGCCACCGAGGCCATTGACGACCACCATGTCCACCTCGCGCAAACGCGCCACCGGTTCGCGCAAGGGGCCGGCAGGAAGCATGAAACCGGTGCCAAAACGACGCACGCCGTCGATCACCACGATCTCGACGTCGCGTTGCAGGGCGTAGTGCTGCAGGCCGTCGTCCGAAATGATGACGTCGCAGTCATGATATCGGACCAGGGCCTCGGCCGCCTGGTAGCGGTTCGGAGCGACGGCCATGGGACAACCGGTGAGCCTGGCGAGCAGCACCGCTTCATCACCGACCACCGCTGGATCACTGTCAGGCCGGACCTGCTGTGGCCAGCTGCTCGCCTTGCCGCCGTAACCGCGTGCCACGACACCCGGACGGTAACCCAGCCGGGCCAGGTATCCGGCCAGCCAGACGACCAGCGGCGTCTTGCCGGTCCCGCCCACCGTGATGTTGCCGACCACGATTACCGGGACGGTCAGGCGGTGGCTGCGGAGCAGACCGTGCCGGTAGGCCATCCTGCGCAGAACGACGAACAGGTGAAAACACAGCGACAGCGGCGTCAGCAGGACAAGCCACGGGCTGCGCAGGTACCAGTAATAATCCAGGCGTTTCATGCCGGCGCGCCGTTACGGCTACTCGGGTGTCCGGGTCGTGGCAAGCGATATATGGGTCAGACCGAGCTGGCTGACGGCATCCAGCACCGTCACGACGGACTGGTTCGTGGCCCGGGCGTCTGCGCGCACCGTCACCGGAACCTCCTTGCGGGAGCCCAGGGCCTTGCGGATGGCCGTCTTGAGCGTATTGACTTCCGAATTGACCACCTGCCGGTCACCGAGAAAATAGCGGCCTTGCGCATCGACGATGATTTCCAGCGGCTGCTTATCCTGTTTTTCCGGCTCGGCACTGGCCTCCGGCAGGTTGATATGAATGCGCGACTGCTGCTCGAACGTCGTCGTCACCATAAAAAAGATCAGCAGCAGGAACACCACGTCGATCAGGGACGTGATGTTGATATCCGGCTCGTCATCGTTACCCGGTTGCAGGTTCATCGGCTACTGCCCGGCGTCTGTACTGCGTTTGCGTGTGCCATGCATGATTTCGACCATCAGCATCGCCTGCTGTTCCATCCGCAGCACCAGCATGCGGACACGCCCGCGGAAATAGCGGTAGAACATCAGCGAGGGAATGGCGACCGACAGGCCCGCTGCCGTGGTGATCAGTGCCTTGGAAATGCCCCCGGCCAGGGACCCCGGGTCGCCCACCCCCTGGGTGGTAATCGTGGAAAACACATCGATCATGCCGAACACCGTTCCCAGCAGCCCGAGCAGCGGAGAAATCGCCGCGATGGTCCCCAGGGTGTTCAGATAGCGCTCGAGCTCGTGCACCACGTGCCGCCCGGTATCCTCGATACTCTCTTTCATCACTTCGCGGTTCTGCTGACGATTGATGATTCCGGCGGCGAGGATCGCGCCCAGCGGGGAACTCGCCTGCAGTTCCTTCATGTGCTCGTCGTCCAGCTGGTGGATCTTTTCCCAGCGCCAGACCTGGGCAACCAGGTTTTTTGGCAAGACCTTGCGCACCTGCAGGGACCACAGTCGCTCGGCAATGATCGCCAGCGCGATCACCGAGCTGAGTATGATCGGCAGCATCAGCCAACCGCCCGACTTTACCAGTTCCCACACCTTGCCGTCACCCTGCGTCTGCGACCGGTCGTACCGGCCGCTGCTGATCATACTGTATTTGCCGCACAAGCCAAACAGCCAGCGACCAGATCCTGGCTCTTAATTCCACGCCGGATGATGAGACAGGTTCTGGTCATGCCAGCGCCAGTACGGCCTGTACCGGTCCCGCCAGGCAACCACCCGTGGCGTGACGTCGTGCGCGCCAAACGTGGCGGTGATCGCACCCTTGCGCCCGGTTTCCAGCACCTGGGCACCGGCGTCCCGGTATCGGCGTACAACCGCCGCCGCGGGGAAGTGGTATCGGTTCAGGTACCCGTCCGGCACCAGGGCAAAGCGTGGCGCAACGGCCCGGATCCACGCGGCGGTGGACGAGGTGTTGCTGCCATGATGCGGCACAACCAGCACCTGCGCCGGGAGCCGTTTCCGCTGCGTACGCAGCAACTGCCGCTCCGTTTCGCGCTCGATGTCGCCGGTCAGCAGCACCGAACCGCCGGCAGGACCCGTGATGCGCAGCACGCAGGAACTGTTGTTACCCGCGCCCGGTTCCGCGCGCAGCGGATGCAGGACCCGGAACCGTACCCGGTCCCATTCCCAGTGCATGCCTCGCCGGCAGTGGCGCGGACCGGTACCGGGCAGTTGCTCCGGTACACTGCTCAGAATGGTGCCGGCCGGATAAGCGTCGAGCAGCGAGCGCGCACCTCCGATATGATCGTTGTCGCCATGACTGATCACCAGCATGTCGAGCTGCCGGATCCCGCGCTGGCGCAGGTATGGAACGACCACCGACCGTCCGGTATCGAACTCCCCGTAGGCGGGGCCCGTGTCATAGACCAGCGCATGACCGGCCGTTTCGACCACTGCGGACAGGCCCTGCCCGACGTCGAGCAGGGTCACCTGGAAACCGCCCGCCTCCAGGCGCGCGGGACGCACCAGCAGCATCGGCAGCAGCATCACCGCACCCGCCCAGCGCGCCGGGACGCCTCGTGGCGCCAGCAGCAGACCGAGTCCCGCCACCGCCGGTACGATGGTCCACCAGACCGGGGCATGGGATGACCACACGGCATGCTCCGTGCGTGCCAGCCACTCGAGCACCGGCCAGAACCCGTCGAGTATCCGGCCAGCCGCGCCAAACAGCCACGAACCGAAGGGGACGTACACAACGTACGCCAGCACACCGAACAGGGCCAGCGGTACCACCAGCATGCCCACGACCGGCACCGCGAGCCAGTTCGCCAGCGGTGCGACCAGTGAGACACGCTGAAAAACCAGCAGCATTGCCGGCAGCATCCCGATTGCCAGCGCCAGCTGCAGCGCGCACCAGCGCAATACACCGCGCCGCCTGCCGCAACGCCCGCTGCCGACCCAGGCGATCACCAGCACCGCCCAGAACGACAGCCACCAGCCGGCCGACAATATCGACAGGGGGTCAACCAGCAGGGTCGCCGCCGCCGCCAGGCAAAGGGCCTGCAGAAAGCCGGCGCGGCGTTTCAGCACCAGTGCCAGCAGGAAGATACCCGTCATCAGCACCGCGCGGCGGGCCGGGATGGCAAATCCGGACAACTCGGCGTAGGCCAGCGCCGCCGCCATGGCGAACACCGCGGCCACCTGACCGGCCGGTATCCGCTGTGACAGCCACGACATGGCGAGCAGGCTGCGGCGTACCAGCATGAACACGAGCCCGGCAACGAGACTGATATGCAGCCCGGAAATGGCGAGCAGGTGCGTCGTACCGGTCGCATTGAGCACCGCCCACTGTGCGGGCGAGATCGCACTGCGGTCCCCGACGGTCAGCGCCTGCAGCAACGCCCGCGCGGGTAGCGTTGAACCCGTGGCAAAATACCCGAGGAGACGCCGCCGCAGCCGGGCGAACGGACCGGGCGGTGCGGCGCCGGACAGCGGCTGGCCGAGCGCCGCCCGCACATACCCGGTGACCCGCACCCGCTGCTGGAACCACCAGCGTTCCCGGTCAAAACCGCCGGGATTGGCGTAGCCGTGTGGCTGCTTCAGGCGCACCTGCAGTTCACGGCACTGACCCGGTTCCAGCACCGGCACCGGTTCGTACCAGCGCAACTGCGCACGGGCGGGGAAGGTCTGCCAGCCGTCACCGGGATTCAGCCGGTCAATCGCAAACCGGAAGCGCCTGGACGGACCGGATGACCCCGGTTCCACGTCTTCGATACAACCGCTGACCTGTACGGTCTTGCCTTCCAGCGCGGGATCCAGCCGTGGCTGCAGCGCCAGCTGTACCCCGAACCCGGTCCACGCGGCGCCGAGTAGCACGATGGCCAGCGGCCGCCAGCGCTGCAGACATAACGCCAGCCCGGCACACAGCCAGGAAGGGAGCATGAGGAAAAGGCCGCAGGCATGCCAGAAAATCACGCCGAGCGTGAAATAAATCGCCGGATAATACATGTTCTTCCATGAACAATGCGGGATCCGCCCGCATACCGGGACCCGCGCGTTGCGGCTACTGTTCCCGCAACCGCCCGTCTTCCAGATGCAACACGCGATCCATACGATCCGCAATCGACGGATCATGCGTCGCCAGCAACAGACTGGTGCCGAACTCCCGGTTCAGTTCAAGCATGAGCTGGTACACCTGGTCCGCGTTTTGCCGGTCGAGGTTACCGGTCGGCTCGTCCGCCAGCACGCACCGCGGCCGCGTCACCAGGGCACGGGCGATCGCGGCACGCTGCCGCTCGCCGCCGGACAGTTCTCCGGGCTTGTGCTCGAGCCGCCGGTCGAGACCGACACGCGTCAGCATTTCCCGCGCCTCCTGCCCGGCCGCCTGTGGTGCAACGCCGCGTACCAGCAGTGGCAGTGCCACGTTCTCCAGGGCAGTGAACTCGGGCAGGAGGTGATGGAACTGGTAGACGAATCCCAGCGACCGGTTGCGCAGCTTCCCCAGTGCGGATGCAGACATTCGCTGCAGTGGCTGGTCGTTGATGTATACCTCGCCGCTGCTGGGCCGGTCCAGCCCGCCCAGCAGGTGCAGCAGCGTGCTCTTGCCGCTGCCGGAGGCACCGGTCAATGCAACCCGTTCTCCCTGCTCCACCTGCAGGTCGATGCCCTGGAGAATTTCCAGTTTGGTATTGCCGTCGTCAAACACCTTGCCCAGCGAGGAACAGGCCAGCACATTACTCATAGCGCAGTGCCTCGGCGGGATGCGTGCGCGATGCTCGCCAGGCAGGGTAGATCGTGGCCAGCAGGCTCAGCACCATGGCCACCGAGGCCATGACCCACACGTCCTTCCAGTGCAATTCCGAGGGTACCTCGCTGATATAGTAGACATCCGCAGGCATGAACTGTACGTGGAACAGGTGCTCGATGGCCGGCACGATCGTCTCGACATTGAGCGCCAGGCTCACTCCTCCCGTCACACCCAGTGCGGTCCCCAGTACACCGATGACCACGCCCTGAATGATGAAGATTGTCATGATCGACCCGGGGGACGCCCCGAGTGTGCGCAGGATGGCGATATCCGAGCGCTTGTCGGTGACCACCATAATCAGTGTCGACACGATATTGAAGGCGGCAACCGCGACAATCAGTGTAAGAATCGTGAACATGACCCGCTTCTCGGTGCGTACGGCGCGGAAAAAATTGGCATGCTTGCGGGTCCAGTCCTCGACCCGGTATTCCGCTGGCAGGCGGCTGGCCAGGGCCCGGCTCACCATGGGCGCATCGAAGGCGTCGTCGAGCTTCAGGCGCAGCCCGCTTACCGCATCCTGCAGGCGAAACAGCCGGGCCGCATCCTGTATGTGCACCAGGGCCACTCCGCGGTCGTATTCGTACATGCCAACTGCGAAGATACCCACCACGGTAAAGCGCCGCAGCCTGGGCAGGATACCGGTGGGTGCGATGGTGACCTGCGGAGACACGACCGTGATTGCGTCACCGACGGTCGCCCCCAGGGCCAGGGCGAGGTCCCTGCCGAGAATGATTCCGTACTCACCCGGTTTCAGCAGCGCGAGAGATCCATCGGTGATATGCGCACCGATGTCGGAGACCTTGCCCTCCTCCTGCGGCGATACGCCCTCGATCAGCGCACCGCTGACGAGCCTGCCGTTGCTGAGCATCGATTCTCCGTCGACATACGGTGCCACGCCCAGCACGTGTGGCTGGCCGGTCAGCAGACCCGCGACGGAGCGCCAGTCCTTGAGGCTGCCCTGCGACGTGGTGACCGTGGCATGTGCCGTCATGCCGAGGATGCGGTCGCGCAACTCGGTCTGGAACCCGTTCATGACCGACAGTACGGTGATCAGCGCCGTCACACCCAGCGCGATACCCAGCATCGAGGTTACCGAAATGAAGGAGATAAAATGCGTGCGCCGCTTGGAATAGGTATAGCGCAGACCGACAAACAGCTCGTACGGTCGAAACATGAAGGGATCCTTTCGCGCCTGCCGGAAGCCAGGGAGGCGCCATTATTACACAGCGCCAGCCGGATATTACAGCGCGGGAACGCCTGTCAGCCGGAGCCACCGGACAGCGTGCCCGGTGGCCGGAGAAATTCCGGCAACCGTGCCGGTTACCACCGCCAGGGAAGCGCACGATGACCCTGAAGCCTGCCTGCGAATCGCCGCTGCCGCGGCCCGTCGCCGCGTACGCCAGGCACCCACCCGCAGGACGCAGCCGCGATATCCAGGCGGCCGGCGGGGTGTCGATTGCCGGGCCGCGGGTCCGCTCATGCGCGCCCGCACCCGGGTATGGCGGTCAATTGAGTTTTTCGCGCCCGGACAGGGAGAATGGCTGTGTCCGGCCATCGCCGAGCGGCATCCCCTGTTGCAGCTGCTTGCGCAGTGAATGGGCCAGCTCGCGGGAAAACCAGGGTTCGCCCGAATACAGGGCCGAGATGGCCTTGCGCAACATGGCGCGGATCTCGATCTGCTCCATGACGCCGTCCACCCCCAGGGCTATGGCATCCAGGACCTGTTCGTCACCGGATTCCTCGAGGATCAGCAGCACCTTCCCCGCCGGACAGCCCGCTCGCACCGAGCTGACCGTCTCGGCCCCCTCCTGCTCGATCAGGACCTGATCGAGTATCACGACATCACTCTGTCCCAGGGCATTGCAGATCCCGGGTGCATGCAGGCTGCGCGCACTGGCAACGACCGTGTATTCCGGCCAGTCACGCAGGATGTCGAGACAACCCGGGAAACGCGGCACTCCGGCGCAGATGATAGTAAGGCTGATTTTTTTCATAAGTACTTGTTTTTATGAGTCTTGTGCAGTCTACGCTGGCCACCATGGCGGAACAATTGGACTGAGGTACCAAGCCTTGCGAGGCATGCCCGGGTAGCGCACGGACCGGATCGGCTGCAAATCCGGCATTGCCACGAAAGCCGTGGAATTTCCGGCCGATATGGAACTTGTCACCGTCTCAAACCCGTACCTCGATGGCATGAAGATACCTCATACAACCCGGCCCGCCTGGTGGGCGATGCGCAATCCGGCACTGATTGCCGGCATTCTGCTGGCCTGTCTGACCGGGCGAGCCGGCGTTGCATCCCAGCTTACCGAACCGTTCGTAACCCGAATCGAACACCTGTACGGGGACTACGCGTTGCATCGGGTCGAGCAGTGGCAGTCCATGATCGACTCTGCCCGCAACCTGACGGACCACGAGAAACTGGAAACTGTCAATCATTTCTTCAACGCAATGAGATTCGTAAGTGATGCCGAACTCTGGGGCAAGGAAGATTACTGGGCGACCCCGCTGGAAACCCTGCTGGCGAATGGTGGTGACTGCGAGGATTTTTCGATTGCCAAGTATTTCACCTTGCGGGAAATGGGCATCGCCCAGGAAAAATTGCGCCTCATGTATGTCAAGGCAGTCAAACTGAACCAGGCACACATGGTGCTCACGTATTTCGGGACGCCCGATGCAGACCCGCAGGTGCTTGACAACCTGGACAAGACCATCAAGCCGATATCGATGCGCAAGGACCTGTTGCCCGTGTACAGTTTCAATGCCAGCGGCCTCTGGATCGCCCGGTCTTATGGCGCGGAACAGCACATTGGCAGTTCCAGCCGCCTGAGCCAGTGGACTGCCGTAATGGCAAGGATCGGCCGTGAGCAGCTTGCGCTGCGTTGAACGCTGCCGGTAACGCATGTCCTGCCGGTAATCCAGGATGACACTCTACAGGCAAATATCCTTCGCCCTGCTGCTGCTGGTGCTGCTGGCACTGAGCGGAACGCTGTATCTCGGCATTACGAATCTGCAGGACATCTATGAAGAACAGCTTGCCGCGCACGCACAGGACACGGCCGCCTCACTGGCACTGGCCGTATCCCCGTACCTGGAAAGCGGTGACAGGGGCATGATAAAGACGGTCGTGAATGCCGTGTTTGATCAGGGTGACTACCTCGCAGTCGAGGTGACCGGGACAGACGGCTCCGTGATTGCCAGCAGGGCCCGCAAGCCGGTCATGGCGGAGGTGCCGGACTGGTTCCGGCGGCTGCTGTCGATTACCGCCACCGCGTCCGGGGCACCGGTCATGTCCGGCAGGAAACCGGCGGGAGTCCTGCGGGTAACCCCGGACCCGTCCCGGGCGTACGTACAATTCTGGGAAGCAACGGTCAACACCCTGTACGTCTATGCGGCCGCCACGCTGGTACTCCTGGCGCTCGCGATTCTGTCCGTCCGCTTGCTGTTGCGCCCGCTGCAAGCGGTCTCGAAACAGGCGGATGCCATTTGCAACAACCGCTACCCGGCACAGGAAGCATTGCCCAGGACCCGCGAGTTGCGCAGTATCGTGTCCGCCATGAACCGGCTGTCCGCCAAGGTCAATGAAATTTTTTCCGAGCAGACCGCACTGACAGAGGCCGTACGCGAACAGGTCTATCTGGATCCCCTGACGGCGGTCGGTAACCGGCGCTATTTCGAGCGTATCCTGCCGGCGCTGGTCGAAGACCATGATCAGGTAAGCGCCGGCGCGCTGCTGATGCTCGAGCTGCATCATCTCTCCAGGGTGAACGACGCGTCCGGCTACCCTGCCGGTGACAGGGTATTGCAGCGGACCGCAGGGCTGCTCCGGGCGGAACTCGACACGCTGGAAAACTGCTACCTGGCGCGCATCTCCGGCACCTGCTTTGCCATTATCGCGGTCGGCTTCCAGGCGGAAAGCGCGGACGCCCTCGCCATGTCACTGTGCCATTCACTCCACCAGCTGCGCGCTGACGGCCTGGTTGCCTCCGGCAATATCTGTCACATCGGGATCGCCATGTGGCGGCAAGGCTACCGTGCCGGAGATCTGGTCTCCGAGGCCGACATGGCGCTGCGTTCCGCGCAGTCCAGCGGCCTGAACACCTGGCAGCGTTATGACACCATTGTTGCCAATCAGTCGGATATCTACGGGGCATCACGCTGGCGCGCCCACATCCGGAAGGTGATCGATGAAGGCAGTATCCAGCTGGCGGTGCAGCCGGTCATGGATATCAACCCCGGCAACCGTCACATCCTGCATCACGAGGTTCTCACGCGCATCCCCGACCCGGGAGGAACAGGCATCAACGCCGCGCTGTTCATGCCCATGGCAGAGCGGCTTGGACTGGCGAGCCAGCTCGATAAATTGACAATCAGTACCCTGCTGGACCAGGTCAGAGCGGCTGACCATTCACACCGGCACTACGCCGTCAACCTCTCCTCCACCTCACTGCATGATTCCGTCTTCATTCAGTGGCTCTGCAGTACACTCGCACGCGTTCCCCGGATCACCCGCCGGATCAAGGTGGAATTCCCGGAATACGGTGTCCTCGCGAACCTGCAGAATGCGCGCAACCTGATTACACGGCTCTCCGAGCTGGGGATCGATTGCGGGATCGACCATTTCGGCAGGGGATTTTCCGGCTACGGCTACCTGCGCAGCATCGGGGTGCGCTACCTGAAAATCGATGCCACTCACCTGCGCAATATCGAATCAGATCGCGACAGCCAGTTTTTCATCCAGTCCCTGGCGGACACCATGCACAGTATCGGCGTCCATGTGTACGCCATGGCGGTGGAAACGAATCCGCAGAAGGAAACCCTCGAGAGAATGCACATCGACGGCATCCAGGGTTATCTCATTGGCAGACCGGAACTGATGGAACCCGTGGTGTCCGGAAACATTCTCCAGGAATAACCGGCCGGCCGATGCCGCCCCGGTCCCTGGTCACTTCGGCCGTACACGGCCAGGCTATCTACCGGAGATTCAAGGCTAAACCCGTGCGGCACAGTGCCGATACCGTCACAGACAGTGCAGGCAACAGCCTTTGCCTGGTCCATGTCAGAAGGCACGGAGCCCTCCGGGACAATTGCTGCTCCGCTGGAATCCATACCCGGGATGACGGCTTCCGTGGACACCCTGACCGGCAGCAAGACGTACATGGTGATCCCGACGCCGGTTTTGCACGCCCTGATCGGGTCTGAGAGAACGCTGGGATACAGGACGGGAAGATGTCGGTATCAACACACAAGGGTCAGGTCACGGTACTGATCGCATCTGACAATCGCCAGGTTGTCAGTCATTTCATGTCAATTCTGGAACCGTGCTACGACGTCTCGACCGCGTGCAGCCCGGGCGAGTTGCTGGCCTGCCTGACGGCGCTACCCGCATCGGTGCTCATCGTCGACCCCGCTCTCTACCAGGGTGACGATGCCACGGACCAGATCCTCGCCGTGGTACGCATGCCATCCGACACCCACGTGATCGTTGTCGAGAATGCCGGTGAAAACGAAGTTGACCAGCATCTGCTGTTCAAGGCCGGGGCCCACGGATTCTGCAGGTCCGACATCAGCGAAGCCCTGCTGCGGAAGGCCGTCGAGCTGGTCCTCGACGGTGATTACTGGGTCCAGCGCAAGCTCATTACCCAGGTCATCAGCGACATGGCTGCCGAAAAATCGGCGAACGCCAACAGCAATTTCGACCGCAGCCTGGTCGGCACCCTGACGCCCCGGGAACTCCAGGTAGCAAGGCTGGTGCACATGGGTGAAAACAACAAGATGATCGCGCGCGCACTCGAAATATCCGAACGGACGGTCAAGGCGCACCTGAGCGCGATCTTCCGCAAACTGGATATCGAAAACCGCCTCAATCTGGCCCTCTATTTCAGCGAGCTGCCCTGACGCGCGCAATCCCGCAGGCTTCCGCCTGCAGCATGCCCGGCTGACGCGATAACAGGGCTTCAGGGGCAGCAGCAGTCCCCCCCCCGCAGGCAGGCATCGCAGTCATCTCCGAAGAGCGTCGTGCCCTGCGCCACGGCAGCCCCCGCCGGTAGCGGTATGGCGGCTGCATTCCCGGCGACCCCGGGAACCCGCACGGCTCCCTGCGGCCACCGGCTGGCGGCGGACAAACGTGGATTCGCGGATAAGCTTTCCGTAACATGCGTGGCATCCCAGGATACAGCCATGCCTGATCAACCCATCCTATTTTCGATTTTCCTGATCTTTACCGGTGCAGCCATGCTGGCCGCACTTGCCCTGTTTGCCAGGCAATCGCTGCTGGTTGCCTACATCCTGCTCGGCGGGCTGCTGGGGCCGTGGGGGCTGAAACTGGTAAGCGATGCCGAGCTGATCCGGGAGATCGGGCACATCGGCATCATCTTTCTGCTGTTTCTGCTCGGCCTGAACCTGCAGCCCGCGCAACTGGTACGCATGTTCCGCGAGGCGATGCTGGTCACCCTGGCCAGTTCGGCCATTTTCGGTGCGATCGGATTTGCGGCCGGGCTGCTGGCCGGCTACTCCTCGCAGGAAAGCCTGGTGGTTGGTTCCGTACTGATGTTTTCCAGCACCATCATCGGACTGAAGCTGCTGCCCACCACCGCCCTTCACCACCGTCATGTCGGGCAGGTCATGATCAGCATCCTGTTGCTGCAGGACATCCTGGCCATCGTGTTCCTGCTGCTGCTGGAGGGGCTCTCCGGAAGCGGTATCGAATGGCACAGGATCGTCCAGCTGGCCCTCGTTGTACCGGTACTGGTGCTGTTTGCGATGCTGCTGGAGCGCTACGTATTGCAGCCCCTGTTCCGGCGTTTCGATACCATCCAGGAATACGTCTTCCTCACTTCCATCGGCTGGTGCCTGGGATTGGCCCAGCTTGCCGATACAGCAGGACTTTCCTATGAGACCGGAGCATTCATCGCCGGTGTCGCACTGGCGGCCAGCCCGATTTCCCTGTTTATTGCCGAGAGCTTCAAACCGTTGCGGGATTTTTTCCTGATCATGTTCTTTTTCTCGCTCGGCGCAGGTTTCAATCCCGAGGTCCTGCCCCGGGTCCTTCTTCCCGCGATCGTGCTTGCAGCGGTGGTGCTTGCGGTGAAGCCACTGGTGTTCTCCACCCTCCTGAAATACACCGGGGAAGCAACGCCACTGTCCAGGGAAGTGGGTATCCGGCTGGGACAGGCCAGCGAGTTCTCACTGATGATCTCGGTACTCGCCGCCAATACCGGTGTGATCGGCCCGGATGCATCCTTTCTGGTCCAGACCACCACCTTGCTCACCTTCATTGCATCATCCTACCTGATCATGATGAAATTCGAGACTCCGATTGCAGTCAACCACCGTTTGCGCAAGGACTGAGCAGGACAGGAACTGTTAAAACCGTGGACGAACCACCCGATTCGTCGTATATTTTCCGCCATGCCGGGATACTCCAGGTATCTGTTTCCAAGGAATTTTACGGGAATGCTGCATGAGTGGAATCACCGAACAGCCCACGGATAGAAGGCGCCAGACCAGAACCCCGGTCGATATCAACGCCCTGCTGATTGGTGAGAAAACCGTTCCCAGGGGCTGCAGGGTCATCAACGTCAGCCAGTACGGGATGCTGCTGTACTGTGAGGCGGACGGCCGGCTGTCTACCTTCAACGACGGGGATAATGTCGACATCCACCTGACGGTCCAGCACGCCGGCAAGCAGAAAAAGCTCACCATTCCGTCTTACGTGCGGCGGGTAGCCGATAACAGCGTGGACGTGGAATTCCATCACCCTGACCCGATCCTGATGGATCTGATCGAGTCCTATCGGGTCAGCGGGGAACACAGGCTGGAGGCGTCACTGGGTCAGAATCACACACAACCGGAAATCCACCCACGTGCCGGCGCCACCGGGAAGGGGCCCCGTCAGCCGCCGGAACTGCGGGTGCCGGATACCGGTCCCGGGCCGCAGAAGCCTTTCTTCCGGGGACTGCTGTTCCTGTTGTTCACACTCTGCGTTGCCGGGGGTGGGTACATATATACCGCCAGCATCGACAGTCGCATCGGCGCGCTGGAGACCACCTCCGGCAAACTCGGTACCGATGTGCAGGACCTGAAGAAACGCATATTCAGCGCGAGCCTGCAGGAAGGCCGCTATGCCTCGCTGAATGCACGTATCACTGCACTGGGTGATGATTTTGCCCGTCTTGAGGACAAACTCACACTGTTAGTGCCGGCATCCCGTTCGCCCGGTACCACCAGCAGCAATTCCACCAGTCCGCAGAAACCGGTTACCGCCGTCCCGTCCGCCACCAGCAGAATGGCGCAGCCATCGCCATCGCCCGGGCAAAAGGCACGTCCGATAGCATCCGCCCCGCTTGCCGGCCCTGCGGAGGCGGCTGCAGCGGATGCAAACGAAGCGGCAACCGTGCAGACAGTGCCGCCCCATACCGGAAGTGCAGCCACGTCTCCAGCCCCGGCACCGGAAGCAAGACGAGCCGAACCCGGGGCAGACTCCACGCCCGCAACTGCCACAACCTCGGTTGCTGAACGCGGTTCTGCTGCGCAACCGGACGTTACTGCAGCTCCAGCACAGGGGAGCCCATCCGGAGTCGAAAACAATCAGACCGCCTACCCGGCATCCGGACCCTGGGTCATCAACCTGGCATCATCGCCGCGCAAAGGGGATATCACCCGTATGGCAACCATAGCCGCCGCCGCCGACATCCCCACCCACATCGAGCAGGCGGAAGTCAAGGGCAGGCACTACTGGCGCCTGCAGACAGGCGGATATCCTTCACTTGCTGTCGCCAGGACGGCAGCAGCACCGATCAAGGCTGCGCTGAAACTGGATAACGTGTGGTTTTTGAAAAAGAATAACAAATAGTTATAGCTGTTTTCCCTACCAGGCCTTACACGGTCAGCGCGAACAGAACGTCTGCTCGCGCTTCATGACGGACGACCGGGACACGCCCCTTGCCCATGCATGTTCGAGGCGGTCGTACGTTCCTGCCACCCGCACCGAACGCAACACCGTATCAGATACCACCCTGCCCCGGACCACCCGCGCCGCACCGATCTCGCGCTTCGGGCCAGCGGCGCTTCGCACCGCTTTCCACACGTGCTCCCGGCGCGTGCTGGTCGAACCCCTGTTACCGCCGTAGGTAGGCATTTTGAGCTGTCCGATACGGGCAATATCAGGTCAAGGGTGTCCGCAGAGATCGCGACATACGGTGGGGCTCTAGAGGCCATATGGGCTCGTCGGTAGGCCCAAGTACGGCCAAATCCTGACCTACCCGGATGACCAGCGAAGGGCAACAATGCAACTGAGGACATTCAACGCCTAAAGCAGCGACGGCTTGAGGTCCTCGCGCCGGTTACGAACGCAAGCGGCGTGACAGGGATAACGTACGATAAGTTTCGCACATTCTCGCAGGTATCCGCCGCCATGTCCGTCACATCCAGGCACAGATCGAAAAACTCGACCAGCACAGCGCCGACCTGGTCGAGCAGGTCGAGGAGTGGCGCGACAAGCGTGACCTGCTGCTCTCTGTCCCCGGCATCGGTAACCAGGTCGTCAATACCCTGCTGTCTGACCTGCCGGAACTCGGCACCCTGACCAACATGCAGATCGCCGCGCTGGTCGGTGTCGCACCATTCGATCGCGACAGCGGGGCACTACGAGGCAAACGCCGCATCCGTGGCGGTCATGCCAGTATGCGCACGATCCTCTTCATGGCCATGCTAACACCCATTCAGCATAACTCCGTCATCCGTTCTGCTTATCAACGGTTGGTCGCCGCTGGCAAACACGAGAAAGTTGCACTGACTGCGTGCATGCGAAACAGGCGCGGCTCCGCGATGGCCGGGCGGGTGATGTAGCGGCACAACCGCTCCAGCTTCTGCCGCTCGTGGCGCGCAGCCGCCACCCCGGCATACAGCGAAAAGCCGGCCACTCTCGCCACCCGGGCATTCGATTCTTCCAGGCTGCCCGCCGGCGGCAGGCTCTGCAGGCAGAAGGCCTTGCGGCCCTCCTGCGGACCCACGGCAATGCGATAGGTAATGGAACTGCCCAGCACACCCTCCAGGCCGGTGTCATCCGCCGGCTCCAGTGCCAGGTAGCTGTTGTCCAGGTCGCGCACCAGCAGGCCCTGGCGTTCCAGGTAGCGCCCGGTCCGCTCGCTGATGGCATAGACCAGCTGTTCCAGCTCCGCCCGATCGGGCGCCTTCACCCGCTGAAAGCGCGGCTTGTCTTGTGCAGCGTGCCCGCCGGTATACACGCCGTCGAGCAGCAGCATATGAGTTCCGTAGGAGCCTGCCTGCTGGCGAACATATCCGGATCGCCGGTCGCTTCGCCGCCAGGGCGGCTCCTGCAGGTC
>CAYUFA010000041.1:0-21966 GCA_964443845.1 uncultured Ectothiorhodospiraceae bacterium | reverse complement strand
GCTGTATACAGCCAGTTGCTGTATATCGTGAAAAACGCATTGCTCCACCAGATCGCCGACCCGGCCCTGTTGTCTATGGCGTTGAGCAGGGAGGCCTGGTCCCTGAGCAGGTTGCACACGATGTACTCGTGTCGCAGCTGCCGGTAAGCATGCCAGTGTTCCCTGATAACCGATTCGCCGCCCCATTTGTTGATCTCGTCCTGCCAGAGCTGTTGCAGATCGTTCCAGTTGATCGAGTCGGGACCAAGATTGGCCCAGAGCTGGTAAAACACATCGCCCGAGGGAAATTTTTTCATGAGGTAACGGACAAATTCCGGAAAATCCTCACCGTCCCACTCGGTAACGATAAATTTCCTGATTTCCAGTGCCGTCCTGCTGTAATCGAAGAACACCATGCGGGTGGCGTCGTCAAACCCGAGCGAGTGCAGCATCATGTTGGGCTTGAACCCGGCGGCAACGGCATAAAGCGAACCGACGGGAGGGGTGAAACTACCCGGGTGTTCGATAACGTCCTGGTAGGATTCCAGGTTGAACAGGAAAACACCTTGCCTGGATTGCTTCACCTGTGAATCTATCGAGTCCAGGAACTGCCGTTGCCCGTACGACAGGCGGGTATCCGGATCTGTGCTGGAATAGTCCGGCAGTTCCGTACCCAGGTATTCGGAGAAGGCCTCCATCTTTTTACGGGACGGATGAAACAGGTTGATGCGGCCACCATCGATCGACTTGTTGAAATTCAGGACGGCAAGCCCGCTTCGCAGGCTGGTATCTATGAAGTTCCACCCGGCATGCCGCGTTGTAATGCTTGCCGTTTCCGCTGCAGGTTCGAGCGACTGGAAGCGCCCGTGATCAGGTCCGGGTTCCATGACTGTGTGCGGTGTTATCAGATTGGTGGCTGCGGCGCCGGCCTGGCCGAATTCCGGGTAACCGAGTGCCGCGTAGTGCTGCAGATCAACCAGCAGGCAGTCTTCGGCCAGCCCATACCCTCCATCCGTGCTGTGGAGAATCGTTCCGGTTACGAAAAAATCATGGTTATCGATCCAGCGTCGCAGCGCCGTCTGGAAATCTACCTGCTCCCAGTGTTCGGGTATCCAGGTTTCACCAATGACATGTCCGTAGCTCTGGACAAGACAATAGCGGTAGCCAAGTTCCAGGGCTTCCAGCAGCAGGCCGGCCAGTGAATCGTTTTCCAGGATGTCGTCGTGATAACCGAAGCGCGACCAGGCCAGGGTGAAATTGCGGAGCCTGGCGGACAGCGCGGCACCCGGGATTTTCCCGGATGTGTCCAGCAAGCCAAATACAACGCCATCAATATACATCGGGGTCTGTGACGTCGGCGCCTGTCTTTACCGGTCCGTGTCTTCCGCGCTGACGGGCGCCAGGTTTCCCCACACCACCAGGTCTTCTCCAAGCTGCTCGACTTCGACATTGGTCAGGTATGGCGTGGGAAGTGATCGTGCGCATTTCAGCGTACCGGCTGCACGCACACCATTCTGGCCGAAGAACTTCGGGGCAATGGTCAGTACTACCTGGTCTCCCAGGCGGTCAGCCAGGACACTGCAGATCACCTTTGATCCGCCCTCGATCATCAGGGACCTGATCTGCTGCCCGTATAACCAGCGCAACAGGATGTCCAGTTGTACGCCACCGTCAGGTGCCGCGGGTATGCGTACCACCCGTGCGCCGGCCTCGACCAGTTTCAGTTCGCACTCCCTGCTGGCGTCCGGCAGGGTGGCGATGATCGCCTGTCTTCCTGGCTGGTGCAGGAGCCTGGCGGTTGGCGGGGTCCTGAGACGGGAATCCAGCACGACCGGCACAGGGTCAGCGCCCGCTGTGTGGCGAACGGTCAGTCTCGGGTCGTCCACCAGAACGGTGTTGATGCCGACCAGAATCGCACCATGCATGGCGCGCAACAGATGGGTCATCAACATGGACCGGTCACTGCTGATCGCGGTTGATGAGCCCTGGCAGGTACTGATACAGCCATCGAGACTTTGTGCAAAGGCGAGGGTTACCGTTGGGCGCAGGGCAGTCCGGCAGGTGTTTTCTGCGCTGGCCAGTTTTGCCCTTACAGAACGTACAACAGCAGGTTCATGAGTCTGCCTTTCCATCCGCGCAGGCTCGGCCGCGCAGCTGCGTACGGCGTGCCCGGCAAGGAATGATCCTGGCTTGTTCAAAACAGGTGATTCAGCTTGTCACCCTTGACCTTGAGATAATGCCTGTTGTGATCGTTGGGTTCGATCAGGATAGGAATCCTGCTGTTGATCCTGATGCCGTGCTGGCGCAATGCGTCGAGTTTGCGCGGGTTGTTGGTGATCAGGTTAATGCGGCTGATTCCGAGGCAATTCAGAATCTCGGCCGCGATTTCATAGGTGCGCATGTCACTGGGGAAACCAAGTTCCTGATTGGCTTCGACGGTGTCCAGCCCGGAATCCTGAAGGGCATAAGCGCGAATCTTGTTGAACAGGCCAATCCCACGGCCCTCCTGGCGCAGGTAGATGACCATCCCGGTACCCACGGCCTCGATGTGGTCCAGCGCCCAGCTAAGCTGCTGATCGCAGTCGCAGCGCATGGACTCGAACACCTCGCCGGTCAGGCATTCGGAGTGCACCCGAACGTCCAGCGTGTCCGTGTTCTCGATTGCACCTTTGTAGATGATTACGTGTTCCGTTCCGCGGTGATCCTTGACCACGCGTACCAGAAAGTGCCCATGGCTGGTCGGCATCTTGGCAACATCGGAAAATGTGATTTTGTTGGTCTGGGTTTCACTGATAGGGGCGACCTGATCGATATGAATGATGGCATCTGTTTTCATGGTATATGTCCTGCCTTGAACGCTGTTTGTATTATTCACATGGTTTGGATACTTCATGCTTCGAATTGTAATTCTCAGGAGAAATTGATTCCCGCTCAGTCAGGTTCCTGATGTTTGCCCGTGACATGAGGCAAACCAAGCCAGCGATGGCCTCCCTAGGACAGGATATTGACACAAGTAAAGAGTATCACAAACGCCTTTTGGGGCAAGATTTTTAGGACAATTAATTTATTATAAATTAATAATATATTATTACATCGGGGAGGTTTCGGCAGGGAGCTGGCGGATATCCGTGGGACGCGGTGTAGCGCCTGTCGTCACCCCGCGCCGATTGGGTGTCAGGGATTGCCTGTGCCGTGTCCCGGTTGTCGTGCATGCGCAGGCTGCAGCCTGCGCTGCGGGCAGTATCGATGGCGGCGAGGTTGATTGCGCTTATGCCCGGGCACGACTTTTTTGCAGAACGGCACATGTTCCAGGGGGTGACTGCCACGGGTGTCTGGCGGCATGGCATCGATCGTGCTGCCCTGGACAGCTTCATGGATCGGTTGTTCGAGATTGATCCGTTGCCGGGCCTGTCTTGCTGGGCGTGTATATCGTTGGTAGGATTTTACTTATACTGCCATAAATGACATAACCATTACGGCAGTTAGAACCTTGCGCCGGGCCTTCAGCAAGCCGGTATGATCCTGCCATTCCTGCCCCGAGACTGGAACGAGGGTGATGCTGTATGTGGCCCGGGCGACGCTGCTGCCCGGCGTGTTGCCGGGCTGTTGCATATATTGCGGAGGTGCGCCGTGGGTGATGTCGGCTATGCCAGTACCATTGCTGTGAGTCAGGGAGACAGCCGGTGATGCGGGAAGACAGCTACAGGCCCGGCATGTCCACGTGCAGACAGGACTGGCCGGGTTACCCACGCTGTAACCCTGCTGGCGGGGCCTGGTATTGCAATTCGGCCGGTATTGCCGCTGCCCAGCGCAACCGGTGCGGTGCCAGGCTTTCTGCACCGGTTGTCGAATCCATGTGGTTCGATTATGTCCGATCCTGCTCCGTTGACCCCGGTAGTCGCGATGTCTTCCACAATGTTTGAACGCAGCCGTAACGCGCTGTTCGGCAGTTGGCCGAGAACGCTTGGCGTGGTTTTCCTGATTGCGCTGCTGGCCCGGGTCGTGCTTGTCTGCACGCTGCAGACAGGGTTTTATTTTGCTGATGAGCCGACATATACGGCTGCCGGTCGCCACCTGCTCGCGCACGGTGAATTTCCGGCAGATTATGAGCGGGCGCCGCTTTATCCACTGTTTCTCGCCGGAATCTACGCGCTTGTCGGCACCGATATTACCGTCACGCGTATCGTGCAGGCGCTGCTGGGGGCGGGTTTTGCCGTACTCCTCGCCACGCTCGGGAAACGGACCGGGAACCCTGCCGTGGGCGCCACTGCCGGAATGCTGTGGGCTATCTATCCCATGGGTGTTTTCATCGCCGGCCTGATATATCCGACAACCCTGCTGGCAGTTCTCCTTGCCGCCGGTGTGCTGTGTCTGCTGACTGACCCGGAGGGTCGGGGATACACGGCGAGAGTCGCCATTGCCGGCCTGCTGTTCGGCGTTGCCGCGCTTGCAAAACCCATTGTCCTCGGGTCGATTGTAGTGGTTACCGGCTGGGTATTTCTCCGCAGACGGTCCGGTCGTTTCATGCTGGCAGGTACCTTCCTGCTGGCGGCAATCATCGCGCTCACGCCCTGGACCATTCGCAATGCCTACGTATATCACCGGCTGGTACCCATCGAGGCCAGGTCGCTGCAGGACGTGACGGACTGGGCTTATGCCGGAGAAGATGTCGCATGGGCCGATCCCCAGACATTGAACATGGGCTGTGAGTCGGAGAACAAGGCCTGGGTGAAAATCTGCGCGATGGCAAAGCGCTTCCCGGGTGAATTTGTCTCGTTTTTTGAACTCTACCCGCGGCGTGTCAACATTCTGAAGCAGAAGTGGCGGGAATGGGCATACCGGCACAGGCCCAACTTCGTGGAACACACCAGCCTTGGCTCAGGTATCGTAAATGCCGTCAGCATCATCAGCGTTTCAACGCTGTATGTGTTCGCCCTGGCAGGCATACGAGGCCTGTGGCGGGACAGGGACAGGCGGTGGGAACTGGCGCTGTTTATCCTGATGGTGCTGTCGTTTGCGCTGGGCTATGCTGTTTCCTGGGGCAAGATCCGCTACCGGATTCCGGTTGATCCCTATATCATCATGCTTAGCGCCTGGGGCATGACGTATGCCTGGAAGTTCCTGGAAGAAAGGCGGCACCTGATGAAAAGCTCGCGTGACGATTCCACCCGCGGCACCCCGTGAAGCGGCTGATTCCGGTTGCCTGCGGCCCGGCTCATGCGGTTGATGCGGGCGGAAGTCTTCAGCAATGCGGGATACGGCGCCAGGTATGACATTACCTGCAAGTTTTATGTGGCTGGTCCCGTGTTGCCCGGCTGCCCTGGTCTGATGCAACGATGATTCGTCTCCTTCTCCTGCTTGTCGCACAGCTCACGGTGCTCTGTCTTGGCGCGACTCCTTTGCATGCGGCAGGTTTTTTCGTACAGGCCGGGGAAGATGCGGCAAACAACCAGGCGGGGGTCGAGCACGCGCCCGGAGCGAAGCGTGCGAGCCTCAGGGTAATGACATTCAATATCCGCTGGGAGGGGGTCGACAGCAGTGGGAAATATGTTGACTCGGGGTTTACACGGCGCAAGCCGGTGATCCTTGATGTTCTCACGCAGGGTGCGATTGATATCATCGGTCTGCAGGAAGCGTCGAGAGAGCAGCGCACGATGCTTGCACCCGGGTTGCCCGGGTTTGGCATGTTTCCAGCTCCTGCCGAGGCCGGTGACAAGTGTATTCTGTATCGCCTGGATCGCTTTGTCCTGCGGGGCGGTGGACGTGAAGACCTGCGCCGGGAACCCGAGCAGGCGGGAACGAATATCGGGGTGCGTGACTTTATCTGGGTCTACCTCCAGGACCGGATCAGTGGCAAGCGCTTCTACGTGTTAAATATGCATGCGGACTATAGATCTTCCGATCGTGGCCGCGAGCTGGATGGTGTATTGACAGGTGAATGGATCAGCAGGCGCAGGTTTGCCGACCCTGTGATGATAATTGGTGATATCGCCGGAGGGCCTGACCAGCCCAGAATACTCTACCTCACGGGGCAGCGGTCCTATCCCGACGAGGACGGAAAAACAGCCAGCATGCCCATGCCGATGGTGGATACCTTCACGATGGCCAATCCGGATGCCGAGTATACCGGTACCAATAATTCCGACTTCAGTGGCAAGAAAAACAGAAACCAGATCGATTATATCCTTGTTCCCGGGGGAACGAGGGTGATTGACTCGCACATCATCTATTACAATGTCGACGGTATCTATCCCTCTGACCATTTTCCCCTGGTTTCCGAGTTTGAGCTGGAATGAGTCGCCGTTTTCCGTGTTTGTCATCATGAATCGCCATGCGGTCCGGTTCGGGAATGCCGGGGTATGCGGCGGCAGATTTGTTCCGCTGGCATTCCGCGAGCGGAAGGGGGCAGGGCGGTTGCCGGTGCGCGCGCAGGAGTATCACGAGTGAAGTTCATGCCAATTCCATCCAGCCTGCGGCGTATAGCGCCGTACCTGTACCTGGCCCGGCATTCCTACCTCCAGGCCTTTGTACTGCTGTTGCTCGGCAGTGCCCTGACCGCCGCAAAGGCATGGATGATTCAACCGGCGGTTGACAGATTTGCCGCAGGCCCGGTAAGCAGTTCCATGCTCTGGCTGCTGTGTGGTGTCGTCGCGGTTATCTTTGTTGTGCATGCCATCCTTGAATGGCTGTTCCTGATCGTCTCGAAGTCGGCAAATGTGCGTGTCACGCGCAATATCCGCGCGGATCTGTTCGACAACCTGATGCGGCATAACCTTGGCTACTTCGTGAAACATCCCTCCAGTAACCTGATTACCCGTGTGATCAACGATGTCGCGGTGCTGGAAGTGTTCGCGGTTGGTTCTCTGATGGGGCTGGTGAGATGTTCGGTGACCCTGATAATGCTGCTGGGCGTGATGCTGTACCAGAACGTTACGCTCGGGCTGATTTGTGCGTCGGTCATGGTTGCTGCAGGCCTGATTCTGCGCCATCTGGCAAAATATATCACTGCAATGAGCCGTCGCATACAGAGGAGCCTGGGCAATGTTGCCAACCGGCTGTCCGAAATGATCGGAGGGATGGAACTGATACTGGGGTTCGGTATTGCCGATGTGTGGCGAGAGCGGTTTGCCCGGGTCAATCAGGATTATTACGAGGCGCAGGTACATGGAGTGAAGGTCAGTAGTGCGCCAATGATCATCATTCAGCTCGTTGCCGGAATCACTCTGGCGGTCGTGCTTCTGATCATGGGGCGTGCGCTGCTCCACGACGAAATGACGGGTGGTCAGTTGCTGTCATTTCTGGCAATCATGTACCTGATGCAGGATCCCGCGAAACGTCTTGGCGAATGTATCTCCCTGCTGTCACAGGGCCTTGCGGCCGGAGAGCGCGCCTTTGAACTGATCGATGACCAGGGTGGTGATGTCGTGCAGCGGCAGCGCCATGTGTTGAAAGACTGCACCGGCAGGCTGGAATTCAGGCAAGTCAGTTTTTCCTATAACCGGGACCCGGTCATCCAGGATCTTTCCTTCCGGATCGAGCCGCGCGAACTCGTGGTCATGGTGGGCCGCAGCGGGGCCGGAAAATCATCGGTGGCAAAACTTATCCAGCGTTTCTACGATCCCGACAGCGGCCAGGTACTCATAGACGGGATCGATGTCCGTGATATCGATGTCCAGAATCTATACCGCGCCGTAAGCTACGTTTCCCAGGATGTCTTCCTGTTCGACGATAGCATCGAATTCAACCTCAAGATCGGCAAGCCGGGCGCCACTCCGGAAGAGCTGTCCGCAGCAACTGAAATCGCATGCGTCGACGACTTTCTTCCTCTCCTGCCTGAAGGGATTCACACCGTCGTCGGTGAACGCGGAGTGCGGTTGAGTGGCGGCCAGCGCCAGCGTATAGCCATTGCCAGAGCGGTGCTGAGCAATGCACCGATCCTGGTGCTCGATGAGGCCACCAGTGCGGTCGATATGGAACTGGAGCAGCGGATTCTCAGCAACCTCGTATCGATGGGGAGACAACGCACCATTTTCGGGATTACGCACCGCCTGACCCTGGCGGATATGGCGGACCGGATTCTTGTTTTGCGGGAAGGGAAACTGGTCGAGGAGGGCACGGGTGCCGAACTTGCTGCTGCCGGGGGCGAATACGCACTGCTGCGGCAGGCGGCAGATGCAACGACCATGTCCCTGTGCTGATAGCAAAGTCCGTCAGTTTTTTGCGCGGCGCGAAAAATAGCGGTATGTTTTCAGGAGTGATGTCAGGTCCCGGCAGTCGCCGTCACTGCTGTGAGCCGGGCGTTGAATCCGCTGTCCGCATGCCCGGTATCGCAGGTGGAATGCAGCAAGTTACAGAGTCATAAGATAATAACATGTCGAGCCAGGGTCATATCGAGGTACTCAGTGCGCTCCTGTCGGAGGATACAGCCGCCGTGGAGAAACGGGTCCGTGCCGCGAATTTCGACTTCGGCCAGTTCCGCGCATTCACCGATCTGCATCAGCTCTCCGGTTACCTGTACCTGCATATCAAGGAGGGGCCGCTGGAAGCAGTGTTGCCGGCGAGCTACCTTGAACAACTGGGGGAGCGTTACGCGCTGCAACAACAGCGTTGCAATGACATCCTGCAAGAGGCGGCCCGTATTTACGACGCCTTCAAGGCTGCGCACACGTCCGTGCTGTTTCTCAAGGGACCGTTTGTCGCGCAGCAATTCTACGGGGGGATTTACCGGCGCTCCTACATGGATGTGGATATCCTGATTCACCGGGAAGACCTCCCGGCCGCCGACCGGTTGCTCGGGGATATGGGGTTCAGGAGGCTGTCCCTGATCCTGGTTAACCACAATACCATGACCCGGTTCACCCATACCTATGATTATCACAAGCATGTATCAGAGCCAGGCCTGCCGGTGCAACGGCAATATCTGCCTCTGGATCTGCACTGGAGATTGCGTTCCCATTTCACACTTCGTCTGGATTACGCCGCCATCTGGGAACAGCAGGAAGAATGCCACTTGCAGGGCAGAACTTTCCCGGTATTGAGTGCCGAATACACCCTGGTTATGAATGCACTGGGAGTATTTTTTGATATAGAGCTCGGCGTGATTCGCCTGAAAGGATTGCTGGATCTCTACAAGATGCTGGAAACGCTGGACCCGGTCATGGACTGGAATGTATTTGTTGAGAAGCGGGCCGGAGAAAATATTTCCGGGATTGTCCTGAATGTCTTCGACCTGTTGCTGGATACCCTGGATTGCCGCAGCAGGTTCCCCGGAGTTGCATCCGTAGTTGAAAGAAACAGGAGCTGTATCCGCCTGACGGACCCTGCGGACAAGTTTCGTCTGCTGGAAAGATCCCGTTCTTCCCTGCACAACAGGCGCTGGGCGCACGATCTCTATCAGGCGCCGGTCTTGCGGTCGTTCCTGTGGACGATGATCTCCCTGCCGTTCAGGGTCGCGGCCCATGACCGCAAATTTCTCAGACTACTGGGGCGAATGTGATGCTCATCGCGCCGGTCAAAGGGGCTGGCCGCGTCCGCGACGCTGGAATGGGTCGGCTGTTTCCATCAGCGCCGGCTGCCGGGGCCGATCGGCAGCATCCCGCCGGCGGAGAAAGAACAGGGCTGTGCTCGCCAACCGGAAGGGTCAGCCATGGCGGCCTGACCCGGATAAACGGGTCTCCGGAATTCCCGGGGCCGCCCGGTACGCTATTGGTCGAGCAACAGGCTGAGCAGCCGGATGCACTTTGCCGTCGTGCGGAAGTCACTGCGTAATTCGCGGTACGCAGGCCCCGTGCTGGCAAAGCCAAGGACCTTGCCATTCGGCAGGGGCAGGACCGGTGCCACATCCCCCCAGCCACCATCGGCATGTTGCGCGTCAAGTATGCGCTGGATCCATACCGGCCTGACCCGATCGGCCGCCCCGGACTCAACCAGCATCAGAACCCGCATGATATAGGCATCCGTGACGCGCGGGTCCCAGTCCAGTTCCGCGACAATCCTGCCCTGGAGTTCCCGGACCAGGCCGGCGACCCTGTCGGGGTCGCCACAGCCATTGCGTTGCATGAAACGCACGCCCAGCAACTGCCTGGTTGTGCAATTCGGATGCAGGAAATGCATGGAACAGAAATCCGGCTGCAGTTGGCTTTGTACTTCAGGCTCGCTCTCCCAGTCGGTATTGCACGTGAGTCCATACAGATACAGGTAATCGTAGTACGGAAGAAACCGCAGCGTACTGAATGGCGGGAGTGCCACCGCAGCATCGGGGTCGAACATATCCGACCAGATGTACCAGTGCCGGTTCTTCAGCAGCGACGGCTCGATACTGTTGTAAAATGTCACCAGATGCCGATTCCGGGTGGTTCCTGCAGCCTGTTTCAACATCCACCACAAATACGGATCGGTGTAGGACTCGGCCCCTTGCATAGCGTCGTCCAGCCAGCTGATCGCACGCTCGAGGCTTGCCGTGAGCACGGCCTTGTCCGGGGCCGGTACGGCCCGGTGGTTCGCCCACAGCGACGCGGCATACCAGACAACCGGCCAGGCAACAACGAGGACCAGCACCAGCAGCAGTTTACGCATCGAGGTTGCCGGTGTGCCTGTGCCGGGGCTTCCTGCTACAGGCCGCAGGACTCGCTGATGAATTCAGGCAAACCGGCAAGTATCGCGTACTACTTTTTTTCACCCAGGATGGTGCGCAACTCGCCGATGTGCGCCTGCAGGCGCTGCATTGCGAGCTTGTTTCGTTGCCGTACCAGCTGTGGAACGATCGTGATGACCTTCTGCCCGGTCGGAGTGATGTAGAAGTCATTCATGGCCTTCAGCTCTTTCTCGGTGAAGGTCTTCAGGTACATTTCCTCCAGCTCATCCCGTATCGCGTTCCAGCCGATATATTTTTCGAGAAAGGCGGTCAGGACATCCTTTTTTGCGGCGAGTCCGGGGTCCTGCCGAATCTGCATCTGCACGACGGACTGGACGCTTTCGTTGATCTTCTTTTCCATTTGCGTCAGCTTGAACAGTGTCTCGACCGCCTGGCGTTGGCTGGCGGTTCCGGCCGCCTGCAGGTTCGGGCACGCGAGGATTGCGGCCAGCAGCATGCCGTTAAGGAGGTGGCGTATTTTCATTGTGTGTTCTCCTGTTCCTGTAGCAGATGCCTGATGATGGCTAGCGTATCATCACTGCTCCAGTCTGGCGCGGCCACTACCCTGTAGCGGAGGTGTCCGCCGCGATCGATCAGAAAACTGGTCGGTAGTACCGACAGCTTCCAGTCGTGGAACAGCGTCTTGCGCGGGTCGAGCAGCACGGGCAGATCGAAGTTGATGAGTCTGACGTATTTCCACACCCGGTATTTCGCTTCCCCGACGTTGATCGTCACTATCTCGAACCCCTTGTCGCCGAGCGTTTCCCTGAGGTGCTTCAGCTCCGGCATCTCGTAGATGCATGAGGGGCACCAGCTGGCCCAGAAATTCACCAGCACCACCTTGCCCCGGTAGTCTTTCAGGGTATGCGACTTGCCCCGCAGGTCGGGCAGGGCGAAACCGGCTGCAGGCGGGTTATCCCCGAGCGGCACCAGCTCGGCTGCAGGCAGCGCTGTTGCCGCCAGCCAGAGCAGGGCTGTCACCAGCAACAGCGGGGCCCGTTTCATATGGGTTTGCACAATGGGAGTGTTCAGGTTCAGTACTCAAACGCAAGCAGGCTCAGGGGAATTCCAGCCTGATGCAGTGTAGTCGGCCGCAACACGCGGGCGATAGCTATAAAATCACCATGTATTATATGGAGCTACACCTGTGCTGCCGGGTCCGGGGAGGGGCTGGGTGCGCGCGTATGTTCACCCTAACGTAGGGTAAGCGGCGCAGCAACCATGAATAAGGTGGTCCCGGCGGTGAGGTGCGAGGGAGAAGCAGGTACCGGGATGGCGCGATGAGTCCAGCGTCGGTTGTCGGGAATTATTACGAAAGGGGGGTGGGGCGTATCGCAGCGATGAATTTTCCTATCACTATGTAAAATAAAGCAATAATCTTTCGCGGGCGCAAATATTCGGTTGATACCGATCGATCTGTTGTTGAGACTTTTTACAGTTGTATGATCTTTGCCACGGCGTTGGTTTTATAACCATTTGTATTTGTAATGTATTCCATTTCCGGCATGAAACTTGCCTGCTAGTCATTAAACTGGCGTTTTGTTTTTTTGCGCACAGCTTTCTTGTATTTGGCAGGCCGGAATCTGTTGCGGATATGCCCCACACCGGTACCTGACAGATACGTGCTTACAGGCGAACACCACATCCTAACTTTTACTGGGGAATCATATGCGTACTACAGCTTCCAGAATCATAACAAGCGGATTTCTCGCACTCGGTTTGCTGGCGAGTGGTTTCACGGCCCATGCCGCGACCATCTCCATGGACCCGTCCAACCAGAGCGTAGTGGTCGGTGGAGCGTTTTATGTGGATATCCTGGCAACCGGCCTCCCGTCGGACACCGCCGGAGGGGCGCTCGATATCAGCTGGATTGGTGATGTGACACTGGACTCCGTCTGGCTGGCAACGACCGATCCTGCCACCGATGGCGACGTATCGTTCCCGGGTAACTGGGACCCTGTCAGCAGTTTCTTTACTGGTTGTGATTCAGGTTGCAGCCCCGGCGATCCATCGATCTCGGGTCTGTACGTAGGCAGCTTATTTGGCGTAAGCGGGGACCAGGCCATTGCACGGCTGAATTTCACACTGAATAGCGGTCCTTCTGCCGCGATCAATATGGCTGCGGCGGCCATCGGCGGCACCTGGAGTAGCTATACCAGTGGTAACTTCACCAATACCTATAACGGTGCCACCATCAACGCGATCAATACCGTACCGGCACCCGCCGCGGTATGGCTGTTCGGCAGCGGCCTGGTCGGTTTGGCGGGCCTGGCGCGTCGCCGCGGTTAGGCAGCAGGGTCACCCGGCCCGGTCGGCAGGATCTGTGTGTGGTGTCGCCAGGCCAGCCGGCTGGCGGCGGGGGCGCGGAACATGGTCCGGAGTACCCGGTGTCAGGTTTTCCGGACACCGGCGGGGTGGCGGACGAACAGTTCATAACTATATGAATATAGGCAGTAAAAATGAACTACAAGTGAGTCGCCGGGGTGACAGACATGTCGGTATTCTTTACACCTGTTACATGGGCCACGGCAGGAATTCGTATAATAATATATAAATTACAATAAGTTGTAGCGAGAGGCGCAATTCTTGCTTTAAATATACAGATATCTATCGCAGTGTCCGGACCCATCCACGACATATGCCGGGGCCGGGCGCAGCGCCGCTCACTCACGCATGGAAAATACAGGTATACCTCGCTGTAATCCGACACCTTTATGGAAAATCAGGAACTGCTGCAGATCTTTACGCTGGGACGCTTCTCACTGGTACACAACGGTCAGCCGATACGCCATGCGCGCAAGGCACCCGGCAAGCCAATCCTGTTGCTCAAGACCCTGATCGCCTGGGGCGGCCGGGAAGTAGGCGCAGTCAACCTGGCCGCCAGCCTGTGGCCGGACCAGGACGGCGATCGTGCCCGGCAGTCGTTTGAAACCACGCTCCACCGTTTGCGCAAATACCTGGGCGACGATCGTTTCCTGCTGCTGCAGGATGGTCACCTGACGCTGAACAGCGCGCGGGTCTGGGTGGACGCCTGGGAATTCCAGCGCGCGGTTTCCGCGGTGCGCCAGATCCTGCACCAGCGTGAGCATGGCACAGAGTCCCTGGAGCGGCTGCAATCCCGGGGCGAGCGCATCATCCGGCTCTACCAGGGACATTTCCTGGCGCGTGACAACACGGCCTGCTGGTCGGTGTCCCTGCAGGAGCGCCTGCGCACCCGGTTCATTCATTGCATGCTCGCGCTGGGCCGTTTCTGGGAACAGCACGACCTGCCGGAGCTGGCCATCCACTGCTACCAGAAGGGCGTGGAGGTGGATGACCTGGTGGAAAGCTTCTATCAGCGTCTCATGGTGTGCTATGCGGACACCGGGCGCCTGCCGGAGGCGATGGCCAGCTACCGTCAGTGCCGGCACATCCTGTCCGTGGTGCTGGGGCTGGCACCGACCGCTGAAACCCGGCAGATCTACCGTTCTCTCCTGACCCGCTACCCCCAGGCCGTCTGACTCCGCCGGCACACCCGTCCTGCGGGCCGGCTGCGTATCCCGCTGTCCTGCGGCGTGTGCCCGTGTCCCGGGCAGGTTTCCTGATGTGATCACACCCCCCTGCAGCCGCTGCCGGGGCGGATGGCCTGCCGACCGGGCATTGCCCATTTGTCCAATCTGTAAGTTATCTGTCAGTCACCGCCATGTAGCCTTTTTCAGTAAGAACACCGCTGACCGATACCAGACAATAAGGCGACTCATGGACTGCTACATCATTCGTGTCTACCGGCACAGCGCCGGTGAGAATGACCAACCGGAAGAAATCGCCGGCCTGGTGGAGCCGGTCGGCAAGTCCGGCAGCAGCAGGCCTTTCAGCAGTTACCAGACCATGTTTACGGCCCTGCGTGAAGAGTTGTCCGGTGCGTCTGACAGGAACACGCAGGGTCGGGCGACGAACCCCGACCTGCAACTGGTACATGCTTCCGGGAAAACCAGCAAGTGAGATCCGCTTCAACAACACGCTCTACAACGCTATGAGGCAGGCTATGAACACCCGTACCCGCGCGCAAATCATCCTCAGGGCCCTGCCACTGCTGGCCATGCTGTTCGCGATGGCCGATGCCTCCGCCAGCCCGGTCCGCTACGATCCGGGCTTCTTCGGCCAATCGACCGCTAACCACGGTGTTGCCACGCACGGTCCGGACGCCGGCTACGGAGCGTGGGCATTCTGGCATACCGGTGACGACCAGGAGTCGCCGGGCGGGCATGACTGGCAGTACCCGTCCGCACCGGGGCTCGACAGCCAGCACTGGTACGATCATTTCCAGCATGATTCCGGCAACCACTTCCACGCCGGATTTCCGCCAGGTCTGAGTTGGCTGGATGAACACCGGTACGGGCAGGTTCCCCCGTTTGGATACGGCCACTGCCCGACGCCGTCCCTGATTCCACTCCCTGCCACCCTGGTGCTGCTGCTGTCCGGTCTGGCCGGCATGATCGGCCTCGCCAGGCCAGGTCGCGCGCCGACGCAGGGATTATCGTCTCCGTAAAGTTGGCCCCCCGGCGGTAGAGGGGGGCGATTTTTTTCCGGACGCGATCCACAGTCTCCGTAAATTTCCCCGGTCTCGGACACGAGCCGGGGAATTTTTTTTGCGCGAGCCTGCAGCGCGCGGCCAGCGGCAACGCCCGCGCGCCACCGGTGCCCCCCGCCGTGTGCGCGTCTGCGGGAGTGGGGTACCGGCGCGGCACGTTTCGGCGTGTCCGGGCCGGCGATCTGTGCTACCTTCTTTGCCGGTATCAGCACAGGATTCCGTTATGCAACGAAGGCTCCGACTGCTCGCGATCGGTTGTGCACTGTTCCTGGCAGCTTCCCAGTCCCGGGCGGACCTGTCCGGGTTGCTCGATAAACTCAAGGGCTTCACCGGCAGCGACACGACGGCCACGCAGCCGCTGACCGGTTCCCCCAGTAATGCCGAAATGATCGCCGGACTCAAGCAGGCCCTGGACAAGGGGACCCGCTACGCGGTCGATCTGCTGGGCAAGGATGGCGGGTTCCTGGACAACGCGCGGGTGCGGATTCCGATGCCTGACAGCCTGAACCGGGTCGAAAAGGCCCTGCGCATGCTGGGCCAGGACCGGTTGGCCGACGATTTCGTCGCCTCCATGAACCACGCGGCCGAGCGCGCGGTGCCCGAAGCCGTACCCGTTTTTCGCGACGCCATCCAGGCCATGACCCTGGAAGACGCGCAGCAGATTCTCGCCGGGCCGGACGACGCCGCGACACAGTATTTCCGTCAGCACACCGCAGACGCGCTGGCCGTGAAAATGCGGCCGATCGTGGCGGCGGCCACCGCCAGGGTCGGTGTCACGGCTACCTACAAGGAGATGGTGCGCAAGGCCGGCGGGTTCGGCAGCCTGCTGGGCGACAGCACGGACCTGGACGGCTATGTCACGAAAAAAACACTCGATGGCCTGTTCCTGATGATCGCCGACGAAGAGCACCGTATCCGCACCAACCCGGTGGCACGTACCACCGACTTGCTCAAGAAAGTGTTTGGCAACGCCGGTCCCTGATCGGGTAGACTAGATCCCGCCCCAACATCCCGCGCCGCCATGCGGGATGATGAGGCAGGTTCTGACCGCCTGCCGTAAACGGCGGGTGTTTGCAGAATCCTCCCGGTCATCCAAGGTCTCTGATTGCATGGCACGACGTACCCGCGGACGGAATCGTCCACGTCGCAAGCGTACCCGCAGGTCGTTCCCCTGGTTCCGGCTGTTACTGGTCCTGCTGGTGGCGTTCGCCGGCTACGTGGCATGGCTGGACGTGCGGATCACCACCCAGTTCAATGGCAAGCGCTGGTCGCTGCCGGCCCGGGTCTACGCCCGCCCGCTGGAGCTGTACGTCGGCCGCGTGCTGACGCCCGCCCAGTTCACGTCCGAACTGCTCGCGCTCAAGTATCGACCGGTCACCTCGGTCTCCCGGCCGGGCCAGTATTCCCGCAACCGCGACGTGTTCCACGTTGCCACCCGTGCGTTCACCTTCTGGGACGGTGAGGAGCCCGAGCGCAACCTGGAAGTGGATTTCTCCGGCGGGACCGTCAGCGCCCTGCGGGACCGCAAGACCGGCAAGCCGGTCAGCCTGGCGCGCCTCGACCCGGTGCTGGTGGGCAGTTTCTACCCGGCGCACAACGAGGACCGCGTGCTGCTCAAGCTGGACGAGGTCCCGGCCGGGCTCACCAATGCGCTGATCGCCATCGAGGACCGCAATTTCTACCGCCACCACGGTGTCTCGCCGCTGGCCATTCTGCGTGCGCTGTGGGCCGACCTGCGCGCGGGCGGGGTGGTGCAGGGTGGCAGCACGCTGACCCAGCAGCTGGTCAAGAATTTTTTCCTCAGCGGAGAGCGCTCGCTGACCCGCAAGATCAACGAAGCGATCATGGCGGTGCTGCTCGAGCTGCACTACAGCAAGGACGAGATCCTCCAGGCCTACATCAACGAGGTCTACCTGGCACAGGATGGCCGGCGCTCCATCAACGGCTTCGGCCTGGCGAGCTACTACTACTTCGACCGGCCGCTGTCCGAACTCAGTGTCGACCAGTACGCGCTGCTGGTCGGCGAGGTGAAGGGGCCGTCCTACTACAACCCGTGGAAACATCCGGATCGTGCCCGGCAGCGGCGCAATCTGGTGCTGGATGTGATGGCCCGGATGAAGCTGATCGACGAGCAGGAGGCGACACGCGCCAAGTCGCAGCAGCTCAACATCGGCACAGGCCGCAAGGCCATCAACACCTTCCCGGCGTTTCTCGACCTGGTGCGCCGCCAGTTGCAGACCGACTACCGCGACGAGGACATCACTTCCGAGGGGCTGCGTATTTTCTCGACCCTGGACCCGCAGGTGCAGTGGGCCCTGGAGCGGTCCCTGCAGAAGCGCCTGAACGAGATCGAGACGGAACACGGCAGTGCGCGCGGCAAGCTGGAGGGCGCGGGCGTGGTGACCTCGGTCCAGGGCGGGGAGGTGCTGGCGCTGGCCGGCGGGCGGGATCCCGGGTTCGCCGGTTTCAACCGTGCCCTGGATGCCAGCCGCCAGGTCGGGTCCCTGCTGAAGCCGGCCGTCTACCTTACGGCGCTGGAACACCCGGACCGCTATACGCTGGCAACCCTGCTCGACGACAGTCCGCTGACGTGGAAGGCGCGCAACGGCACGGTCTGGGCACCGCAAAACTACGACCGTCAGAACCACGGCATGGTACCGATGTACCTGGCGCTGGCGCATTCCTACAACGTCAGTACCGCACGGCTCGGGCTGGACCTGGGCCTGGATGCGGTGATCCACACGTTGCGCAGGCTGGGCGTCGAGCGCAAGCTGAATCCCTATCCGTCCCTGTTGCTGGGGGCGACGGAGATGACGCCGTTTGAGGTCACCCGCATGTACGAGACCTATGCCAGCGGCGGATTCGTCACCCCGCTGCGTGCGATCACCGCCGTGCTGTCCGCGGACAACGAGCCCCTGCAGCGCTACCCGCTGAACGTGCATGCCGCCATCAAGCCCGAGTATGCCCAGCTGATCAACACGGCGATGATGTACGTGGTGCGCATCGGTACCGGCCAGGCGATCTACCGGGTGCTGCCGGCCAACCGCAACGTCGCCGGCAAGACCGGCACCACCGACGACCTGCGCGACAGCTGGTTCGCCGGCTTCACCGGCGACCGGCTGGGCGTGGTGTGGGTCGGCCGGGACGACAACAAGCCGACCGGGCTGACCGGCGCGACCGGTGCCCTGAAGGTATGGCGTGACGTGTTCGCCAGCTTCCAGGACAGCAGCTGGATGCAGACCGTCACCGAGGGGATGGAAAACCACTGGATTGATCCGGCTACCGGGTTGCTGGCTGATTCCTCCTGCCCGGATGCCGTACAATTACCCTTCATCACCGGCAGCGCGCCGGTGCAATACGCCCCCTGTGCGAGTGGTGCCACCTTGCCGCCGGCAGTGGACTGGTTCAAGGAGTTGTTCAGGTAATGTCCGTACTGCGATTCCGTGCCGGGTTGTTGTGGCCGGCCCTGTTGTTGCTGCTGCAGGGCTGTGCCCCGGCCTATTACAGCCCGCGCGAACCGCGCCTGCCCCCGCCGGTGGTGGAGCAGGGCACGCAACCGCCGGTGACGCAGCCGGCGCAGGTCCCGCCGGCGTCCGTGATCACCCCGGAGCCGCTGCCGGCGCAGCGTCCGCAATCCCCCGCGGTGGTGGCCCTGCTGGATACCGCCGAACGCCAGGCCAACTCCGGTGACCTGGAATCGGCCGCCGCTTCCCTGGAGCGTGCCATCGGTATCGATGGGCGCAATCCCGTGCTCTGGTATCACCTGGCCACGGTGCGACTGGCACAGGGGAATGCCAAGGAAGCGGAGCAACTGGCCAGAAAGTCCACCAGTCTGGCCCCCGGGAACAGCGTGCAGCAGGCACGCAACTGGGAGCTGATCGCGCGTGCGCGCCAGGCACAGGATGACATCCGGGGTGCCGCTGCGGCGGAACAGCGGGCGCGTGACCTGGCTGGTCGCTGACCCGCGCGGGTGGCGGACGAGCGCAGCCAACGGCATCCGGTCAGCCGCTGCGACGGCAGGATGCCCGGGCACCCGCACACGAGCCGGCCCGTAACCACGCGACCATGACCGCGATCTCCGAATTCCTCGGCGCCGACGGGCCGCTGGCACAACGCTTGCCCGGGTTCGCGCCGCGTCCCGAGCAGCAGCAGATGGCCGAGGCGGTGGCCACGGCCATTGCCTCACGCGGCAAGCTGCTGGTCGAGGCCGGTACCGGCACCGGCAAGACCTTTGCCTACCTGTTGCCGGCCCTGCGTTCCGGGCTCAAGGTCATCATCTCCACCGGCACCCGCCACCTGCAGGATCAGCTCTACGGCAAGGACCTGCCGGTCATCCGCGAGGCCCTGAAGGCGCCACTGCACATCGCGCTGCTCAAGGGCCGCAGCAACTACCTGTGCCGGCACCGGCTGGAAGGCGCGGCGCAGGACGGGCGCCAGCTGACCGGCCGGCATCGCCACGATCTCGAGGAGGTGCGTGCCTGGGCCGGGCGCACGCACAGCGGGGACATCGCCGAACTCGGCCTGCTGACGGAAGATTCCCCCGTCTGGCCGCGCGTGACCTCGACCACGGAAAACTGCCTCGGCACCGAGTGCGAATACTTCCAGGAATGTTTCGTCACGCGCGCGCGCCGCAAGGCACTGGAGGCCGACGTGGTGGTGATCAACCACCACCTGCTGTTCGCGGACATGGTGCTGCGCGAGGAGGGCTTCGGCGAGCTGCTGCCGGGCGCGGACGCCTTCATCCTCGACGAGGCCCACCAGCTGCCGGAGGTCGCCTCGGCCTTTTTCGGCACCACGCTGAGCAGCCACCAGTTGCGCGACCTGGCGCGCGATACCCGCATCGAACAGCTGCGCGAGGCGCCGGAGCTGCAGGAGCTGTCCGGGACGGCCACGCGGCTGTCCGACCTGGTACCGCGCCTGCGCCTGGCACTGGGTCCGCAGGAGCGCCGGGCAGCCTGGTCTGAAATAAGCGATAACAATGAGTTGCAGGATATTCTGAAAGAACTGCGCGAATCACTGCAAAACCTGCATGACGCGCTGCAAACCCTGGCCGAGCGCGGCAAGGGGCTGGAAAGCTGCAGCCAGCGCGCGGCGCTGCTCAGCAGCCGTCTGACGCAGGTGCTGGAGCCGGCCGGCAGCGAGACCATCCACTGGTTCGAGACCTTCCACACCGGGTTCCGGCTCAACCTGACCCCGCTCAACGTGGCGCCCGTGTTTCGCCGCTGTATCGACGGGCTGGACAGCGCCTGGGTGCTGACCTCGGCCACCCTGGCCGTCGGCCGGCGCTTCGACCATTTTTCCGCGCAGCTCGGGCTGGACGACGCGCACACCCTGTTGCTCGACAGCCCGTTCGATTACCGCCGCAACGCTCTGCTTTACCTGCCGTCCGGCCTGCCGGACCCGAACGACCGGGACTACACCGGCGCCGTGGTCGACGTGGCGCGTACCGTACTGGCCGCCAGCGGCGGCCGCGCCTTCCTGCTGTTTACCAGTCACAGTGCCCTGCGGACCGCGGCGCGCGCGCTGGAAGCGGACGGCGCGTACCCGTTGCTGGTGCAGGGCAGTGCGCCGCGCAGCGAACTGCTGGAGCGGTTTCGTACGCTGGGCAATGCCGTGCTGCTCGGTACCAGCAGCTTCTGGGAGGGCGTCGACGTGCGCGGTGAGGCACTGTCCTGCGTGCTCATCGACAAGCTGCCGTTCGCGTCGCCGGGCGACCCCGTGCTGCAGGCGCGCATCGAGGCCCTGCGCAGCCAGGGCGTGAACCCCTTCATGGCCTACCAGTTGCCGGCGGCCGTCATCACGCTCAAGCAGGGCATCGGTCGCCTGATCCGTGATCACGCCGACCGCGGGGTACTGGTGCTGTGCGATCCGCGCCTGCGCAGCAAGTCCTACGGCCGCATCTTTCTGGGCAGCCTGCCCGATATTCCGCGCACGCGGGCGCTCGGCGACGTGCAGGCCTTCTTTGCCGGCGAGCACGCGGACGGCCCGGCCCCGGAGCCGGTGACGCCATGACGGTGCGCATCCTCGCCATCGAGACGGCCACGCAGGCCTGCTCGGCCGCGCTGGCCATCGATGACGCCGTGCTGGAGCGCTACGCGCTGGCGCCGCGCCAGCACGCGGCCCTGATCCTGCCGATGATCGAGTCGCTGCTGGCGGAGGCCGGCATCGCGGTGCAGCAGCTCGATGCCATCGCCTTCGGACGCGGTCCCGGTGCATTTACCGGGGTGCGCATCGCCGCCGGGATCGTACAGGGCATCGCCTGCGCGGCCGACCGCCCGGTGGTGCCGGTATCGACCCTGGCGGCGCTGGCGCTGGGGGGCATGCGCGAGGCCGGGCTGGACCAGGCGCTGGCCGCGCTGGATGCGCGCCGGGACGAGGTGTACTGGGGCACCTACCGGCGCAGCGGGGAAAACCGCCTGCAGCCGGTGGGCGCGGAAATCGTCGCGCTGCCGGCGGTCGTGCCGGTGCCGGCGAGCGGCGACTGGGTGGCCGTGGGCAGTGGCTGGGACAGCTACGCCGCGGCGCTCATGCCGCGTTGCGGGGAACGCGTGGTGCGCGCCTTGCCCGATCTCGAACCGCGCGCCGCGGACGTGGTGCGCCTGTCCCTGGCCGAGTTCGCCGCGGGTCGCACGGTCGACGCGGCCCGGGCGCTGCCCGTCTACCTGCGTAACGACGTGGCCGAAGTGAAACGCAACCGCTGATCAGCGGGGAAAGCAGCGAATGGAACTTGAAAGGCAACACGCCACGGAATCACGGCTGTTCCATATCCCCCCGCTCCCTGCAG
>CAYUFA010000040.1:8830-22342 GCA_964443845.1 uncultured Ectothiorhodospiraceae bacterium | reverse complement strand
GGGGATCGAGAATCAGGCAGTTAACCAAATCAGATCCCCTCACCCCAGCCCTCTCCCGGAGGGAGAGGGAGTTTGTGGGACAGCAGTGGGGCCGGATACATTTTTCTGTTGAAAAATGTATCCGGCCCCTTTTTACAAGAGGAGGGCTCCCCCGGTCAGGCCCCCATCCCCATGTTGATGTAGCCGGTGGGACAGACCTCGGCGCAGATGTGACAGCCGATGCAGCGGCTGTAGTCGGTGTAGACGTAGCGTCCCATGGTGGCCTTGTCCTTCGGGGTGCGCTTGACCGCATCCTGGGGGCAGTAGATGACGCAGTTGTCGCACTCGAAGCACATGCCGCAGCTCATGCAGCGCTCCGCCTCGGCCTGTGCCTGTGGTTCATCCAGGCCGCGGAAGCGTTCCTCGAAGTGACCCAGTACCTCGTCGGCGCCGACCCCGGTCTCGGCCCGCTGGTGACGCGGGGTGTAGGCAAAGTGGCCAAGGAAGAGCATCTCGTGCGGAATGATCTCGCTCTGGGAACGGTCCTCGTAGTTATGCACCGCGTAGTTCGCGAGATCGGTGCCCCAGTCCTGCAGGTGGCCGTACTCGGCCGGGGCCAGCGAGGTTTCGCGCAGCTTGTCCAGCAGGTTGAAATGATGCACGTCGACCTTGGGGCGGCGGCCGGTTTCGGCGTGCTGCAGGTAGCGGTCGATGCTGTCGACCGTGATCGCGGCCTGGCCGATGGCGGTGGTGAGCAGGTGCGGCCGCACGATGTCGCCGCAGGCGAAATAGCCCGGGCGTCCCGGCAGCTGGTAGAAGGCATCGGCATCGACCAGCCCGCGGCCGTTGTCGAACTGTTCGAGCCCGGTCATGTCGCCGGACTGGCCGACCGCCGGTACGACCAGGTCGCACTCGATATCGTATTCCGAGCCTGCCTTTTCGACCATCTTGCCGCTGCTCCAGTCGACCTCGATCACGCGCAGCGCGGTGGCGCGGCCGTCCGGGCCGATGACCAGTGACTGCGGCGCGAGGTTGCCGCGCAGTTCGATGCCTTCCTGTTTCGCCGTGATGCGTTCGTGCTCCGCCGCCGGCATGTTCTCGATCGGTCGCCGGTAGATCAGCAGCACCTCGGAGCCATCGCGGCTGGCGGTGGCGGCCACGTCATGGGCGGTATGATTGCGGATCACCGCCTCCGGCCGGTCGCTCTCGTGCGGGCTGGTGATGTGGCCCAGGCGGCGTGCCACCGAGACCACGTCCATGGCGGTATCGCCGCCGCCGATCACCACGACCTTTCTCGCCGTGTGCTTCATGCGGCCCTCGTTGAAGGCGGCCAGGAAGGCCACGCCGGACACGCAGTTGGGGGCGTCACCACCGGGAATGTTCAGGGTGCGTCCCTGCTGGGCGCCGATGGCGAGCAGGATGGCGTCGAAGTCCCGTTCCAGTTGCTCGAAACTGATGTCACGCCCGGCACGGGTATTCATGCGCGTCTCCACGCCCATATCCAGGATGCGCCGGATCTCACCGTCCATGACATCGCGTGGCATGCGGTAGCCGGGGATGCCGTAGCGGGTCATGCCGCCCAGCTCGGCGCGCTCGTCGAAGATCGTGGCACCGTGGCCGAGCCGGCGCAGCTGGTAGGCCGCCGCGAGCCCGGCCACGCCGCCGCCGATGATGGCGACCTTCTTACCGGTTTCCCGCTCCGGCCCGGCGAAGGCCAGACGCGCGGTCAGCGCATGGTCACCGATGAACTGTTCCACCGAGTTGATACCGACGAAATCCTCGACCTCGTTGCGGTTGCAGCCCTCCTGGCAGGGCGCGGGGCAGACGCGGCCCATGATGGCCGGGAAGGGGTTGGCATCGGTCGAGCGGCGGAAGGCGTATTCCTGCCAGGACATGCCGGCCGGTGGCTTCTCGATCCCGCGCACGATCTGCAGCCAGCCGCGGATGTCCTCGCCGGACGGGCAGCTGCCCTGGCAAGGCGGCGTACGGTGCACATAGGTGGGGCACTTGTAGGACGTGTCTTCGTTGAAGATGTTGTCGCCCCGCCGCTCCCAGGTGTGGTCGTGGTCGGCGTAGCGACGGAATGTCAGATTTTCTCCCATGGTGCAGCCCGCCCTGTACTGTGAGTGCGGCCATCTTACTGGAACGGACGGGACAGGAAAACCGGCGGCACCACGTGCGGGCTGTCTGGTGCGCTTTTATCGAACATGGTAGGCTCAAACCCGGTCCCACAGCCTACGGAACCGGCGCTGGCAGGTGCTTGCCGGGTTCACGGGATGGCGTGTTTTGCGGCACTGTCGCGGCCGCACGCCGGGATGCCAAACCGGGATGGTTGTATGGTTGATCTGAGTCACCAGGTATTGCGGACGGATGTGTCGGGTATGCCGCTCGAGTGGGTCGGCTACCAGGATGCCGTGCGCCTCTATCACCTGGACCAGGTGGCCTATACCTGTGGCACGCTGCTCTACCGCGTGCACGGTGGCATCTGCGCAAGGACCGGCCGGCAGAGCGTGATCGAGGTCAACTCCATCATCGCCACCCACGGCCGCAACCGCGAACTGCTCAAGCTGCGCGAGGCGTACGTCCCGCCGCTCAACAACCCGGCACTGTTCCGGCGCGACTCCAGTCTGTGCCTGTACTGCGGGGAGAGCTTCCACGTGCGCGACCTGTCGCGCGACCACGTCACGCCGGTGATCCAGGGCGGGCAGGACACCTGGAACAACGTGGTGACCGCGTGCCGGCGCTGCAACAACCACAAGGCCGGCCGTACCCCGGAACAGGCCGGCATGCAGCTGCTGGCGGTACCGTTCGTGCCGACCCATGCGGAGTACATCTACCTGCAGGGCCGGCGTGTGCTGTCCGACCAGATGGAGTTCCTGCGCGCGCACTTTCCACGCACCAGCCCGCTGCACGGCCGCCTGGCGCTGACCGCCTGAGGTGGCCGGTCTGCGGCGCCACGTCTACCTGGTCGACGCCAGTATCTATGTCTTTCGCGCGTACTACTCCGTTCCCGCCACGCTCACCAACTCCGACGGGCACGAAATCAATGCCCTGCACGGCTTTGCCGGGTTCCTGTCGGCGTTTCTCGACGAGGTGCGTCCGGAGCACCTGGCGGTGGCTTTCGATGCAAGCCTGACCACTTCGTTTCGCAACGAGATCTACCCGCCGTACAAGGCCAACCGGGACAGCGCCCCGGAGGAACTGCAACGCCAGTTCGGCTTCTGTCGCAGCCTGGTCGAGGCACTGGGCATCGCCGCATACTCCAGTGACCGCTTTGAAGCCGACGATCTCATCGCCACGCTGGCTGCGCGCCTGCGCGCACGCGATCTTTCCGTCGTGATCCTGAGCGCGGACAAGGACCTGGCCCAGGTGCTGCGGGCGGGCGACCAGGTGTGGGACTATTCCCGTAATCGTCGCCACCCCTACGACGCGGTGCACGAGTGGCTGGGCGTGCATCCGGAGCAGGTGGCCGACTGGCTGGCCCTGACCGGGGATGCGGTAGACAACATTCCCGGCGTGCCGGGGATCGGTGCGAAGACGGCCGCGGCACTGCTGGCTGCGTTCGGTACGCTCGATGGCATCTATCATGCACTGGAGCAGGTTCCGGAGTTGCCGCTGCGGGGCGCGAAGCGGGTGCACTCCCTGCTTGTGCAACACCGTGACACGGTCCGGCTGGCGCGTGAACTCACCGGCGTGGCGCTGGATCCGGACCTGCGGGCCGGTATCCGCGATGTGCGGCGGCGCCGGGTCGAGTCCGCATCCGTGACGAGCACCTGTGCCCGGCTCGGGCTGGGGCGCATGGTCACGGCACGGCTGCTGCGGACGTTGTCGTAGGTCGGGCTGAGCCAGGCGCAGCCCGACGGGCGTGGTCTCGCAACGCTTGCGATGCTGGTTTCACCGGGGTCGGCCGCAACCTGCGGTCCCGCGATTCCGGATGAAGGCCACAGAACCCACCGAGGAACACAGAAATACCTGAATCATTTCCGTGTGTTCCGTGGTTTCTGTGGCCAGCTGTGCCATTTGGTGATACCTGCGACGCTCCTGAATTTGCCGTAGGTTGGGCTGAGCCAGGCGAAGCCCAACGGGCGTGGTCTCGCACGCCGCGGTGACGTCGGACGGCACGGCGTACAGCCCAACCCGTGCGGTTCGGGGAGCGCGTCTCCTGCGTGACCATGGCGGCGGCGAATGCATTATCATGGCGCGTGACCATGTCCCTGCTGGAAAACATCGCCCACGACATTGCCGCGGCCACCGGCGTCACGGCCGCGCTGTTGCCGGAGCGCGCCGTCGGGGGTGGCTGCATCAACGATGCACAGCACGTGCGCTACGGCACGGCGGAGTATTTCATCAAGACCAACCGCGCGCCCCTGCTGGACATGTTCGAGGCGGAGGCGGCGGGGCTGGCCGAACTGCGCCGCTGCGCTGCGCTGCGGATCCCGGCACCGGTGTGTTCCGGCAGCGACGCGCAGTCCGCCTGGCTGGTGCTGGAATACCTGCCCCTGGGTGGGCGCGGCGACGCGGGTGCACTCGGTGCCGGGCTGGCCGCATTGCATCGCATCACGCAGGACCAGTACGGCTGGTGGCGGGACAACACCATCGGTTCGACACCCCAGGTCAATACGCCGGCGCCGGACTGGGTCGACTTCTGGCGGACCCGGCGCCTGCAATACCAGCTCGATCTGGCGGCTCGCAACGGCTATGCCGGCCGCCTGCAATCACAGGGTGAGCAATTGCTGGCCTGCTTTCACCACCTGTTCGTGGACCATTCGCCGGTGCCTTCCCTGCTGCACGGCGACCTGTGGGGCGGCAACCAGGCCTACACCCGTTCCGGGGAACCGGCGATCTTCGACCCGGCGGTGTACTATGGCGACCGCGAAGCCGACCTCGCGATGACCGAGCTGTTCGGTGGATTCGGCGGCGGGTTCTACGCCGCCTACGAAGACGCCTGGCCACTCGACCCGGGCTATGCCACCCGCAAGACGCTGTACAACCTCTATCATATTCTCAACCACCTCAACCTGTTCGGCGGCGGCTACCTCGGCCAGGCGCAGGGCATGCTCGACCGGCTGCTGGCGGAGTTGCGCTGAATACCATGCCGGCGCGGTTGCCGCCGGCGTACGACTTCCGGGTGATTGCAACCCACCGGCACAAACCGTAGAGTGATAGCCGAAGGAAAGACCCGTTCGCCATACGACACGCAATTTCCAGCTGATTCCGGCCTGACCCCGTTGACTCCGCGCTGTTGCCGGCCTGCCGGAACGGTGGTTTCCTGATGCCAGGTACGCCTATGTCATTCCCTGCCCACGCCCGACTCCCGCTGGTGCTCGTGTGGCTGCTGATCCTGACGGTTTTTCCCGGGGCCCGGGCCGGCGAGGTGGCGCAGACCACGCTCGAGCCGGCACAACTGCGGGTCATGATCGAGCACATGAAGTCCTCGCTGCACGGTCCCTTCTCCCGGATCCGCTGGTTCTGTGCCGACGGCAGCATTCTGCCCCCGGAGGAAGGTGCCTGCAGTGAACACGGTGGCGGCGTGCAGCACGGGGAGTGGAATTCGGCCACGCGCGCCATTCGTGCGCAGGGCTACCTGGTCGCCACCCTGCTGACCGATCTCAATACCCTCTCGTTTGTCGGTGCCTACCCGCAACTGGATACCCTGCGCCAGGTGCTGCTGGAACAGTTTCTGGTCCAGAAAGACGACGGCTGGGTGTTTCGCCGGGCGCGCTATTACCGCGGGGCGCTGCAGGTCGAGGATGAACGGGCCGGTGCGCGCGTGCTGCTGCTCGGCCTGCTCGCGGACCCGGACTGGAAGGATCCGGCGCGTTACCTGCTGCTGCGCGAGGCTGCACGGTTGTTGCCGGTGTCCCAGGAGCCGCCAGCCTCGGCCACGGTGCGCAAGCTGGCGACCGAGATCGCGGACGCCGACCCGGGCTTCCAGAACCTGCGCATCAAGCTGCACGGCCTGCCGGATGCCAGTGATCCGCAACGGGTGCGTGACTACATGGCAAAGCAGGGTGTGCCGGAACTGGCACAGCAGTATCGCCAGCTGGCCGCGGCGCTCGATTCCCTGTATGCACCCCGCACCGGCCTCAAACGGATCGAGGAACTGGCAGCGGAAAGTCGCAGCCGCCCGGTCCGGCATACCCTGCACGAGCTGGTCGGGCGGTTGGACAAGGCCGGTTCGCAGGGAGAGCGCATGCGGCTTGCCGCAACGGCCGCCGTGCAACTGCGCCAGGCGGCCCTGGACAGCGACGCCTACGGCCCGCCCGACCAGTTGCGGCTGTTACAGGCCAACCTCGCGCTCGAGCAGGAGGTCTACGCACTCGGCAACCAGGTGATCGAGGCCGATCCGGGGGCGGACCGGCACACGCGCCTGCAATGGCTGCACAGCCTGGGGCGGACGCTGTTCGCCAGCGGCCTGCTGTCGCAGCGCGAGTGGGACAGCATCGACCGGCAACTCGGCGCGCTGGATACCGACCAGCCGGTGCGTGCCGGGGACTACTATGATGCCCTGCATTACCTGGCGCGGGTGCCGCAGTGGGCGCAGCGCGCCATGGAATTCCAGTTCGGTCCGACCGTGCAGCAATGGCTCGACCTGACGCCGCTGGCCTCGCATCTGGTTCCGGACCGGCTGCGCGGCAGCCCGTTGCTCAGCTACTCGCGCGTGCTCGACGGCCTGCTGGCGGACGCCAACCGGATGCTGGGCGTGCAGCAGTACGTGTTCGGAGCGGCAACCGGTGCCGGCCTGCGCGCACTCAATCCGGGGCTCGCGCGTGGCCGCCTGCTGGCAGCGCCACGGGCGGGTGAGGACTACGACAAGGACGGCATCTACCTGTTGCCGTCCACCACGCCTGAGCTGCCGCCGATCGCCGGCATTCTCACGCAGGGCGAGGGCAATTCGCTGTCGCACGTGCAGCTGCTGGCGCGTAACCTCGGCATTCCCAACGTGGTGGTGGACGACAGCCTGCTGGACCGGATCCGCCAGCACCTCGGCGCAGCCATCGTGCTCGCCGTCAGTCCGCACGGCACGGTCCGCATCGAGGCCGATGGTCCGCAGTGGGACGCGGTCTTCGGCCGCCAGGACCGGTCCGCCAGCGTGGTGATCCGGCCGGATCTCGGCAAGCTCGACCTCACGCAGACGGAGCTGCTGCCGCTGGAACGGGTCCGCGCCACGGACTCGGGGCGCATTGTCGGCCCGAAGGCGGCCAACCTGGGCGAGCTGAAGCACAATTACCCGCTGGCGGTGAATCCCGGCGTCGTCATCCCGTTCGGCGTGTTCCGGGAACTGCTCGACCAGCCGCTGCGGCCCGGTGGACCGGCGGTATTCGAGTGGATGCGCGCGGAGTACGCGCGCCTGCACGGTAGCGCGGATCCCGCCCGGCGCAACCAGGACACACAACACTTCCTGCAGCAACTGCGCGACTGGATACTGCATGCCGACCCCGGCACGACCTTCCGGACGCGCCTGCACGATGCCATGCAGGCCGCCTTCGGGGATGTCGAGCGGACCGGTGTGTTCGTGCGCAGTGATACCAACGTCGAGGACCTGCCCGGCTTCAGCGGGGCCGGCCTGAACCTCACGCTGCCCAACGTGGTCGGCTTCGACAAGGTGCAGCAGGCGATCCGCAAGGTGTGGGCCTCGCCGTTCACGGAGCGTGCCTACGCCTGGCGCCAGGCGCGCATGGACCAGCCGGAACACGTGTACCCGGCCGTGCTGCTGCTCAAGACCTTCGCCTCGGAGAAATCCGGCGTCATGGTGACCGCCGACGTGGACAACGGCGACCGGCACTGGCTGTCGATCGCCACCAGCGAGGGTGTAGGCGGCGCCGTCGAGGGGCAGGCCGCCGAGGAGCTGCGTGTCAACCGCGACACCGGGACGGTGCGTCTGCTCGCCCAGGCCACTGCGCCGCTGCGTGCGGAGCCCGTGCCGTCCGGTGGCATGCGCAAGGTGCCGGCCAGCGGCCGCGACACCCTGTTGCAACCGGACGAGATCGAACAGCTGCGCGCGCTGGCCGTGGACGTGGAACAGCGTTTCTCCATGCCGCTGGCCGCGGACCACCGCCCGGCACCGGCGGACATCGAGTTCGGCTTCCGCGCCGGCAAGCTCGAGCTGTTCCAGATCCGCCCGTTCGTGGAGAGCCGGCGCGCGCGCCAAAGCCGCTACCTGATCGACATGGATCGCGACAGCAAACGCGGGCGTCAGCAGGTCGTCGACCTGCACCAGCCGCCGCTCCCGGAGCAAGCGCCATGACCACGTGCCGGGCACGCACGCACCTCCTGCCCGGTTTGGCTTGCCGGCTGCCGGCTGCGCTATGCTGTGGGCAAGTCGCCCGGGTTGGCGGCCGGGGAACATGATGCGCATGCAGGGCTGGATGGCAGGGTGGCTCGTCGCCGGTGTGCTCGCCGGCAGCAGTGGAGTGCTGCACGCCTATCCCATCGACGGCTACGCGGACACGGGCATCGCGCGCCTGGAGGGGTACCGCCTGGCGAAAGAGGGCAAGGTGGCGGGCAATCGCCTGCATCCGGGTGCGTGGCTCACCACCGACCAGGTGCGCTTGCGCATGCAGCAGTACCCGGACTTCACGTTCCCGCAACCGGATGCGGACCTGACCCGCCGGATCGTACGGCTGCTTGGGGATGAGGCGCAGAACTACAGCGTCAGCGTGCTGGACCTGAGTGATCCGCAGCACCCCCTGCTTGCGGAGCACAACCCGCTCACCCGGCGCAATCCCGGCAGTGTCGGCAAACTGGTGGTGGCGCTGGCGATTTTCCAGACGCTTGCGGACCTGTATCCGGACGACATCGAGGCGCGCCGGCGGATCCTGAAGAATACGCTGGTGACGGCGGATGATTTCATCCGCAGCGACCATCACACGGTTCCGTTCTGGAAGCCGGAGCTCAACCGCATGCCACGGCGCTCGCTGCGGGAGGGGGATACGGCCAACCTGTGGAGCTACCTCGACTGGATGCTGTCGGCCAGTTCCAATGCCGCCGCCAGCATGGTGATCCGCGAGCTCCTGCTGCTGCGCCACTTCGGTCGCGCCTTCCCGGTATCCGCGCAGCAGGAACAGGCGTTTTTCCGGGATACCCCGCGCGCGGAACTGCATGAACTCCTGCTCGACAGCCTGCAGACGCCGGTTACGCGCAACGGGCTGGACGTGCACAACCTGCGCCAGGGCAGTTTCTTCACGCACTACGGCCAGCGCCACGTGCCGGGCACCACCAGCATCTGCACCACGCACGAGCTGCTGCGTTACCTGGTGCGGATGGAACAGGGCCGGCTGGTGGATGCCTGGTCGAGCCTGCAGATCAAGCGGCTCATGTACATGACGCAATGGCGGATTCGCTATGCGTCCTCGCCGGCGCTGAACAAGGCGGCGGTGTATTTCAAGTCGGGCTCGTTGTACCGCTGCAAGCCCGAGCCCGGTTACCACTGCGCGAAATACAAGGGCAACAAGCTGAACCTGATGAACTCGGTGGCGATCGTGGAAGCGCCGGCGGGTAATCCGGAGCTGTACTACCTCGTCACGCTGACGTCCAACGTGCTGAAGAAAAATTCAGCCGTTGAACACCAGACCTTTGCTACTCGGCTGCATGCGCTACTGAAAGGCCTGCAGTCCGCACCGGCTGCTGCAAGATGATGCCGTCCATCGCGCGGATCAGTTCTCTCAGCCACTCACCGCCGCGCGGGCTTTGTGCGAGCGCCACGGCGATATAGGTGCGGCCGTCATGCTGCACGATAGCGCTGTCGGCGTGCCAGTTCTGCCAGGTGCCTGACTTGCGGAAGATCTGCGCGTCGATGTGCGATTCTTCCAGGCCCTTGACGAACTTGTGATGAATGCCGGGGTCACCCATGATCTGCTTCATCTCGCGCGACAGCTGCGGCGTGACCAGCTGGCCGGTCTGCATCAGGTAGTAGAAGCGGGCCACCTGTACGGCGGACGCGCCGTGCGACAGGTGGTGCAGTGGATCGCGCTGATAGGCCACGCCATGCGCGTATTCCTTGCCGACCCACAGTCCGCCGTTGTAGCGCGTGTCGTACAGCCGGTACTTCGGCGAGCGCAGCACGGTGTTGATGTAGTCGCGCCCCACCATGTGAATGAGCTTCGTCGCCGCCTGGTTGGACGAGTAGCGGATCATCTCGGTCATCAGCTGGCGCGTTTCATCGTTCAGCTTGAGCTTGCCTGCATGGATGCGTTCGAAGGCAGCCAGCAGGATGGCGATCTTCGGCAGGCTCGCGGCGTACATCATTTCATCGCCGTTGACCTGGGCCAGTTCCGGATGTTGCGGGTCGGTGACATCCACCAGTGCGACGGCGAGGTGGCCCTTGCGCACGGCCTTGTCAAGATTCAGGTGTTCGAGCCGGTTTTCCAGTTGCTTCTGGAGCGTCGGATTACTGGCGTTCCGCAGGCTGGGATAGTGGTTTTGCGCGGCAACGCTTGGTACGGTAACGAGAATTCCGAGGGATACTACCAATGCTTTCAGTGTTCCTTTCAGCATGCCTGAACTCCTGGGCCCGGATAAACAGGCGCAATCATACCGGATTTAAAATATAAGTCAATGCTTATGAAGGATGTTCGCACAGTTCAGGTCGGTCGTGTTGTGATGCTGTTCACAAATTTCTTTCTCATCATCTGCGCGCTGTATCACCTGAAACCGGCGAGCCGCTCGCTGTTCATCACCGAGCTGGGCAGCGCCAACCTGCCCTACGTGTGGATTGCCACGGCCGCCGTGCTGGGCATGATCATCACGCTCTATCACCGGCTGGTGGCGCGCTATTCGCGCATCCACGTGGTGCTTGCCACCTGTATCGTCATCATCGCCTGTTTGTTGATGTTCCATACGCTGCTGTCCCGGGACGGATTCGCGCCGGCGTTCGCCTTTTACCTGTTCGTCGACATCATGAGCGTGATTCTGGTCGAGCAGTTCTGGAGCCTGACCAACACCATCTTCGACACGGCGTCCGGCAAGCGCTGGTACGGGCTGATCGCCACCGGCGGCCTGCTGGGCGGCGTGGCCGGCGGCAGCCTGTCGAACGCGCTGATCACGGACTTCGGCCTGAATACCATGCAGCTGCTGCTGGTCGCGGCCGGTATCATCGCGTTGCTCATGCTGCTGACGCTGCTGATGGGACGGCTGGGCCTGTATACCGAGCATGCCGGCGTGGGCGAGCACAACGGCGTCCCGGCGCCGGCCGGCGGCGGTGACTGGCGGACCATCCTGAAACACCGCTACCTGTTGCTGATCGCGCTGATCCTGCTGACCGCGCAGATGGTCGAGCCGCTGGTGGAATTCCAGTTCATGAGGGTGGTGGAGGCCACGGTCACCGGGCGCGACCTGCGCACCGCCTACCTCGGCAGTTTCTTCAGCCTGCTGAGCGGGGTGGCGATCGTGGTCAACCTGTTCGTCACGCCGCTGGTGCACCGCTTCCTGGGTGCGCTCGGCGGCCTGTTCGCGCAACCGCTGGCGGTCATGGCCGGCAGCTTCTGGTACATGGCCCATCCCACGCTGCAGGCCGGCGCCTTTCTCAAGATCTCCGACCGCGGTCTGTCCTATTCCATCAACCGCGCCTCGAAGGAACTGCTCTATATCCCGATCGACCCGGTACTGATCTTCCAGGCCAAGGCCTGGATCGACATGTTCGGCTATCGCATGTTCAAGGTGCTGGGCTCGGTGCTGATCCTGCTGCTGACGCAATGGCTGCCGTGGAGCATCAATGCCCGGCAGCTGGGCTGGCTGGTGCTGGGCGTGTGCCTGGTGTGGCTGCTGGTGCTGCTGCGCCTCGGCGGAGCCTACCGGCAGCTGGTGCTGAAGGCGGCCACCGCCGCCTCCGGTGCCTGAGCGGGACAGGACGTGAGCGATGCCCTGCACCGGCTGGTGGATGCCTTGCAGGCCGGTGCGGAATTCCCGCACCCGGTGACGCGCTGCGCCCGGATCGAAACGCATATTTCCATCGTCCTGCTGACCGGCGGGTACGCCTACAAGTTCAAGAAGCCGGTGAATTTCGGGTTTCTCGACTTCTCCACGCTGCAGCGGCGCCACGAGTACTGCGAGCTGGAGCTGCAGCTCAACCGGCGACTCGCGCCGGAACTCTATCTCGAGGTCCTCGCGATCTGTGACGGGCCGCGGTTCTGCACGGACGGCGCGGTGGTCGAATACGCGCTGTGCATGCGTGAATTCGCCCAGGAGGCGCAGTTCGACCGCATGCTCGATCGCGCCGAGCTGGCGCCGACGCACATCGATGCGCTGGCACGGCGCATCGCGGAATTCCACGCGGACATCGCCGTGGCCGGGGCGGAGACCGGATACGGCAGCCCCGCGGCCGTGCAGGCGCCGGTGTCCGCGAATTTTGCGCAGATCGGGGCGCTGCCGACCACGGAGGATACGCGCGCGCAGCTCGCGACCCTGCACGCCTGGACCGACCGGGCCTGCGCGCGCCTGCAGGACGTGCTGGAGCAACGCAGGCAGGCAGGCTTCATCCGCGAATGCCACGGCGACCTGCACCTGCGCAACGTGGCGCTGGTCGACGGCCGGCCACTGGCCTTCGACTGTATCGAGTTCAACGCCAACCTGCGCTGGATCGACATCATCAGCGAGGTGGCCTTCATGGTGATGGATCTCGATCATCGCGGCCAGTCTGCGCTGGCGAGCCGCTTCCTCAATACCTGGCTCGAGTACAGTGGCGACTATGCCGGCCTGGCGGTGCTGCGCTTCTACCTGGTGTACCGTGCCATGGTGCGCGCCAAGGTCGACGGCCTGCGCGCACACCAGCCCGATGTGCCAGCCGCCGGGCAGGCGTTGATCCTGCAGGATTTCCAGGCCTATCTCGACCTGGCCGTCCGTTACACGCAGCCCGCGCCGCCGTCGCTGCTGCTGATGCACGGCCTGTCCGGCTCCGGCAAGACCACGGTCAGCCAGTTCCTGCTCGAGCAGTTGCCGGCCGTACGCATCCGCTCGGACATCGAGCGCAAGCGGCTGTACGGCCTCGCGCCGGATGCACACAGCGGGGCGCAGGTGGACCAGGGCATCTACGCTCGTGCCGCAGGGGAGCGCACGTACGCACGCTTGTTGCAACTGGCCGCGGCCGTGCTCGAGGCCGGCCACACGCTCATCGTCGATGCGGCCTTCCTGCGGGAACAGCAGCGCGGGCCGTTTCTGGCGCTGGCCCGCCGCCTCGGTGTGCGCTGCTGCATCATCGCTTGCCAGGCCCCGGAAGAGGAACTGCGCCGGCGCGTCGCGGCACGTCAGCGCGAGCAGAATGACGCCTCCGAGGCCGGCAGCGCGGTGCTGGAGCACCAGTTGCGGCACTATGAACCGCTCGACGCCGGCATGCCCGACGCGGCGGTGTACACCACCGGCAGCGATGCCGCGGCGCTGCACCGGCTGCTGGACGTGCTGCGCGCGCTGTAGGTGGGACCAGGTCACCGCAGGTTGGGCTGAGCGAAGCGATGTTCCCGCAGGTTGGGCTGAGCGAAGCGATGTTCCCGCAGGTTGGGCTGAGCGAAGCGATATTCCCGCAGGTTGGGCTGAGCGAAG
>CAYUFA010000040.1:0-8730 GCA_964443845.1 uncultured Ectothiorhodospiraceae bacterium | reverse complement strand
AGGTTGGGCTGAGCGAAGCGATATTCCCGTAGGTTGGGCTGAGCGAAGCGAAGCCCAACAGGTGTGATATCGCATCGCTTGCGTTGTTGGGCTTCACCGTGTTCGGACCGATCTGCGGCCCAGCGATTCAGGGTGACGGCCACGGAAGAACACCGCAATCAAACCACGCATTCCGTGGGGCCGTGGCGCTGCCCGGTGAGTCGTGCACGCCACCCCGCGGCGTCGGTGGTATATTCGGTACGCCCAGCTACCCTGTACGCGATTTCCGGGAAGATGCCCGGGAACCCGGAGTACCCCTATGGATATCCACCTGACACCCCTGGAAGCACGCGTGATTGGCTGCCTGATCGAAAAGCAGCACACCACGCCGGAACAATACCCGCTCTCGCTCAATGCCCTGGTCAATGCCTGCAACCAGAAAAGCAGCCGCGACCCGGTGCTGGACCTGGACGAGACCACGGTGCAGGCGACGCTCGATGCCCTGATGAAGAAGCATTACGTCAGCGAAAAGGGTGGTTTCGGCAGCCGCGTCACCAAATACCAGCACCGGTTCTGCAACACCGAGTTCGGTACGCTGAAATTTTCCGGACAGGAACTCGGTATCGTATGTGTACTGCTGCTGCGCGCTGCCCAGACGCCGGGCGAATTGCGTACCCGGACCGAACGCCTGTGCCGTTTCGCCGACGTGCACGAGGTCGAGGCGACGCTCGATCAGCTGATGCAGCGGGACGATGGCCCGTTCGTGGCCAGGCTTGCGCGTGAGCCGGGCAAACGCGAGGTCCGTTACGTACAGCTGTTCACCGGCGCACCGGAGGAGTTCGAGGCCGTAACCGACACGGCAACATCCGCCCTGGCCGGTGACACGGCCCAGGACGACCGGCTGGAGCGGCTTGAACAGGTGGTTGACCGGCTGCGTGAGGAGGTGGACACCCTCAGGGCGCGTCTGGATGCGCTCACCCCCGTGTGAAACGGTGTAACGGAGGTCAGAGAACAATTCCCGCTTATATCGAAAGAAATTGTTCGCTGATCCCGATTACACTAGAACCTGTCTCAAAATCACGTTACCACCAGAATCTCGTATAATCTGATGCGTGCTACGACTCACGCGATGAACAGTGGGATCGAATCCGGGAACATTTTCCGGAGGAACATATTCCTCCCAGTCGTCCTGGACGCAAGCCGACACTTACCCGCAAGGTACTCGAAACTGTGCTCTGGATTCTCAATACCGGTGCTCATTGGCAAATGCTGCCGCAGTGCTATTCGAACTACAGAACTGAACATCGCCACTACTGTCCCATATAAATCCGCTGAACTATCAGCAAGACTTTCACTCTGCACAACCTTGCAGGCGATTAGCTGAGCCGGGACATGAAATTCAACACCGGCTGTACAAACCGTGCGTCCCTGCTCCCGGAGGGAGAGGGAGTTTGTGGGACAGCAGTGGTACATCTCCGTTTTCAATACTGGTGTCGCAACTATTGCGCCATACATAAATGGCTGACACTTTTCCCGTTCTGCTTGTCATGGGAGTTGTGTGAGAATGGCGAGCGGAGCGAGGCATGAAACGCGATCTGAAAGCACTGCAACGCCGAAGACTGCGGGCCGCGCGCCTGTTGGAACAGGGCCTGCCCCAGGCCGGGGTGGCACGCCGATGCGCCCGGAGATACAGATCAATTTGTTAATAATCTCGCAAGCGCATTCGGAGACGGCACGGGAGGAGTGTTTCACGCATATACAAATAATTTCGGTTTTACGCAAAGCAGCCTTGTCAACACAATGAGCGCAGCCGGGTATACATATACCACGGGTACTGGTTTTGCGTTCACACAACAGAATATAGCCGGATTTGATGCTATCTTTCTGGGTGGATATGCATTAAACGCGACCGAGATTGACACATTGATTGACTATGCAAGATCGGGGGGCAATGTATATCTGGCAGGCGGTACAGCGGTCCTCTCGGAAGCATCCGTCTGGAATCCTTTCCTGAATGCATTCGGGCTATCATTTGCCAGCGGGTATAACGGTATTGCAGGAAATATTGATGTGACCGGTGCAACACATCCTGTCTTTGACGGTGTATCGGTTTTATATCAAAACAGTGGCAGCTCAATCACCGGTACAGGTGTTCAGGCTTCACTCAACGGGCAGGGTCTGTATGCAGTCGTAGTACCCGTGCCGGCAGCTGTCTGGTTGTTCGGTTCAGGTTTCCTGGGCTTGTTTGCGGCGTCAAGGCGCAAGAAATTGCGCAGTTGATTTTCAGCAATCCGTTTGGCATCCAGCCAATTTCTCTGGCTATGATGGCAATGTGCCTGTCCGGGTATTCAGAAATCCCGCTCGAATGGATTCATTGTTGACAGGCACTGACAGAGAATGGCCATTCTCGTGGCCAGGCATTACGTGATGTGAATGACTGGAGTTGCGTCGTTCCGGAAGTGGCCGACAGCGCAGGGGATTGCAGGTTTTAGCCGGGTTCCGAGCCAACTCGATTCATTTCTGAGCAGACCGGTTGAACCGGTACCCCATGACGGACTCTGGTTCCATATCTGCATACAGTTGACGAAATATCGCTACCGACCCGAATCGATCATTCGGTGTGAAAGCGATGATCAGGGAACCCTCCATAGTGCTCGCCGGTTCGGCCGACCTCTATATGTATACACGGGTCGTTGTGGACGCTCATCCCATGCGAGGCGGTGAATGCCGGGTTCCTGCAGGCGATCTCGAGGCAGATCAGGCCTGGCACCACCAGCTGCGCGATTACGACTCACCAAGGGTGAGTCATGAAATTTCATACCCGCTGGGAAACAACGGCACTTTGGGTGACGGCACTGGTCGTGTCAGCAGCTGCCGCGGCCGCGCCCCAGGCTACATCGACGACTTCGACAGAGAAAAGGGGGCGGAGGAGTTTTATCTGCGGGGGAAATCCGAAAGCAAAACGATGGGAATGGATGGAGAAAGCATACATGCATAAAATTCCTCCGTCCCCCTTTTGCACTTTTGCATGAAGGGAAAGTTTCTTTGGTTGAGATGTGCAGAATTCAGGTTCCCGCCGGCGGGCCGTGTTCGGATGAAGCCCGAATCAACCCTGCAGGCAATACCTGCGTTGCACAGACCGGTTGAGCCGGCATCTGTTCGGGGCCTGTCGCGCTCGAAGAGCGCTCCTACCCCATAAGATGCCTTGCAGGGACCTGGGCCGGCAGGCGATTCCCCTCGAACCCACCCTGCCGCGCCGCCAGGGCGGCTTCTGCAAGGCAGTCTGACCTCCGGGCAGGTCGATCGTCCGCGAGTGTTGCCTTACAGCTTTTCGAGAAATTCCTCGGGCATGTCTATCGCCAGCTGCAGGCCGCCGTCTGCGCCGGCAAACAGCGGGTCGGTGATGCAGGTGATCTTGCAGGGGCCGAATGGCTTCGTAGCCTCGGTCAGGTAGGTATCCAGGCCTGCGAGCTGGCTGCCGCCGCCGGCCACGACGATGTTGTTGCGCACGCTTTCCTGGAAATCCGGGTCGAAGCTCGCAATCAGGTTGATGGCGGTTTCGACGACGGCGGGCATGGTGCTCTCGCAGGCCTTGCGAATTTCGTTGGTGATGTCGAATTCCGTGAACTTGCCGTCCACCGGGGCCTCGATCTTGACCCGGCGCTTCGAGTCGCCCACGAAGCCGTGCTTTTCCTTGAACTTGCGCGCCGTGTTGAGGGAGAAGTCGGCCTCCGGGTGTTTTTCACTCAGCAGCTTGAGCAATTGCTCGTCCACGTAGTCGCCCGCCATGGTGATGCTGCGCTGGTCCTCTTCCGATGGCACGGTGCCATGCATGATGCAGAAATCCACGGTGCCGGCGCCGATATCGATGATCATGGTATTGTCCAGCGTGCCCAGTCCGTAAGCCACGGAGAAGGGTTCGGAGACCACCATCAGTTTCTTGGCATGACGGGCCACCGCGTTCCTGATGGCGATCTTGTTGACCTTGAGCGCCTCGGCCGGCACGCCGACCGCAATGCAGAGTTCTTCATCCGGACCGGCGCCGGCCAGTTCGACCAGGTGGTCGATCAGTTCATGCACGGCTGCCTCGTCACGCTCGGTGCCTTCCGTGATGACCCCGTTGCGCAGCGGGCGCGACAGTTCGAGGGCCAGCCGGTGCTCCAGGGCCTCGCTGCCGAACAGCACGCGTTTGCCGAGCATCTTCCTGGCCACGAAATCCTTCGGCCAGCCCACGTAGCTGTCCACCCACTTGCGGTTTCCGTTGCTGGCGCATACCACCGACCGGGAAGTGCCCAGGTCGATCCCGACGTACAGCATGTTATCTTTCTTGCTCGGCGACATGTTCGGTTGTTCCTCTCTGTATGGTCCTGTGGCGGGCGCGCTGTTCCAGGTAGTCCACGATACCCGTCTTCAGGTAGTCCGCGACCTTGTCGCGATACCCGGGCTTGCCCAGCCGGATTTCCTCTGCCGGGTTGCTGATGCAGGACACCTCCACCAGCACGCTCGGCACTTCGACGCCCAAAAGTACCACAAATGGTCCGGTCTTGGACCCGGCATCCAGCAGCCCCGGATTCAAGCGCCTGAGGTTGCGGTAGAGCCGGTCGTGAATGAAGCCGGCGAGCTGCTTCGATTCCTCGGTTTTCAGGGTGTCGCCGATCCTGGCGATGACCTTGCGAAAGTCCCCGATCAGGTAGTCCGAATCGCGGTTCTCCCGCTCCGCCAGCGCGAGCGAGTGCGCATCGGCGTCCGGGCCGAAGTAGTAGGTTTCGACATAATCGAGGTCCGGGGAACCGGCCGGCAGGGCGTTGATATGGATCGAGATGAACAGGTCCGCGTGGTGCTCCTTGGCGAAGGCCACCCGCTGTTTCAGGTAGACTTTCCGGTCGTCTTCCCGGGTGAGCAGGACCCGGTACTTGCCGTAGCCGGCGAGTTTGTCCCGGAGCCGTTTCGCGATGTCCAGCACCACGTCCTTTTCCTTCAGGCCATGGCGACCCCGGGCGCCCGGATCGATACCGCCATGGCCCGGATCGATGACGATCGTCCGGATCCGGAGATTGAACAGGTCGGCCATCGGGATCCCGAGGTGGGCGAGCATGGCGTCGTACTGACCCGTGGTGACGGGGGCACCCCGATCGGGCCGGGGGGACGGTGTGCCGGCGGGCGGTGCGCTGCCGGGGAAGGCATTCCCCGGCTCCGTCAGCAGGTCGGGGGGCAGGGCCGCCAGCTGCATGGCCACCGGGCCGTTGCTGTCCACCGTGACCATCCGGAAGCTGAAGCCGAACAGGGCCAGCAGGCCCAAGAAAACGACCAGCGTCACCCGTTGGCGGTACGGATGCCGGCTGGCCGGGCGCCCGCCAGCGCCGGACCGCAACCGGCCCCGGCCGTGGAAGGTGCGGGGGATCCCCGCGTTATCCTCAAAGACCCCCCGCAATACCTGTTGTTTGGTTTCGGTATGATGGTCCATAAGCCCGCGGGCACGCCGGCTGAATGCGGCAGGGTCCGGCACGGAGTGAAGGTGAATGATGCTGGTCATTCTGCGATAACAAACCGGCTCCGCTCAAGGGCGTGGCGCACGGAACCTGGCGTCGTTTCCCGGTGTATTTCTGGTATAAAGAAAGAATGACAAGGCACCCCCGCCCGGGATCATGCGCGCGGTGCGGGTAGGAAAGCAATACAAAACAATACAATAAACAAAAGGAAGACTGTTGGAAAAACTAGCGCAATTCTGGTCCGGGCTGATTGCCGGTGTCCGGAGCACCCTCGGGCAGCGCAGCGACTCCCGGCCGCGTCCGCAAGACCTCGAGCAGGACCTGCTGCTGCTGTCCACCGAGATCCAGAGCCATGCCGGTACGCTGGAACGCATTCGCGCCGATGCCGAGCAGTTCCGGCTGACGGAGCATCACCGGCTGGATGTGCTCGAGCAGGTCCAGCGGCGCACCGAGGCGGACAGGGCCACGGAAACGGGCCGGTTGAACGAGCTCGAACAGCGGCTGGCCGGGTTGCAGGCGGCCCGGGTTACGGACGGGGAACGGGTTGCGGCGCTGGAGACGGCGCTGGCCGAGGCCACCGGCCGGGTGGAGTCGAGGCTCAACCAGATCAAGTTCCTGCAGGATTCCGCGCGTGAGCAATTGCAGGCCTTCAGGACCTCGCTGGCCGAGGCCGCCAGCCGCCTGGAAACCCGGGACGAAGAACTTGCCCGCCGGCAGGACGCCGCGGAACAGCATGGCCAGGGGCTGGAAACCACCCTGGCGGAGACCGCCAGCCGGTGTGCAGCCTCCGGGGAAGCCATCGGCAGCGTCCGGGCAGGCGTGGCGGAGCAGGCGCAGCGCGTCGAAGAGTACCGTGCCGCGGCCGCCGCTCACCACGATGCCACCGATAACAGACTGATCGCACTGGAAAAACGGCTCGAATCGGAACATACGCTGCTGCGCCAGCAGCTCGCGGAGATCCGCGCCCTCCTGCATGGACAGCAGCGGCACCTGCAGCAGTTCCTGTGGATGGCCGCGCTGGCCCTGGTGATCGCCATCCTCGCCACCCTGCTCCTGCTGAACCGGGGCTAGCGTCAGCCCGGCGGGCCGGTGCTTGCAATTCCCGGTCCCGACCCATACATTAGAAATTAATTATATGCCGATTAACGGAGGTCGCGTGATGCCCATGGAATGGTCACTGGATACTTTGACGCAGGCGGGGATTATTCTGGTCGTGTTGCTCGTCGGGCTGTTCATCTACCTGTGCAACCGCAAGGGCGCTTTCTGCAGTGACAACTCACCCCCCGGAGGGGATGGCGACTGAGGCGGTTGCTGACTATACAAGTAGTTGTATTCACTAACGATCAACCGACTGGAGCCCGACATGACTGGACACCCGTCTACACTGTACTGGTCCCTCGTTCTGCTGCTGTTGTGGTCACCCGGCGCGCAGGCGCTCGACCTGAACACCGCACCCGTCGCGCGGGTCGCGGTCCCGGTTGAGACCGTGCTGGCCGGTCTGGTCGAGGCGGTCAACCAGTCCACGGTGGCCGCGCAGACGGCCGGCCGGGTCACCGAGGTCCGTTTCGACGTGGATGACTATGTCCCCAAGGGCACGGTGATCGTCCAGTTGCGCGACACCGAGCAGCAGGCCGGCCTGGCCAAGGCCGACAGCGGCCTGCAGGATGCCCGGGCGCGGTACCAGAAGGCGGCCGATGACCTGCACCGCAAGCAGGTCCTGCTCAAGGAGCAGGCTGTGAGCAAGTCCACCGTCGATGCGGCAAACGCCGAGTACAAGAGTGCGCAGGCGGGGCTGGCCGCCGCGCGCGCGCAGGTGGCCACGGCCCGGGAGCAGCTGGAGCACACGCAGATCCGCGCGCCCTACAGCGGAATCGTCGTCAAGCGCACGGTCGAGCCGGGTGAGACCGTACAACCCGGCACCCCGTTGATGACCGGCCTGTCGCTGGATGCGCTGCGCGTGTCCGTGCAGGTGCCGCAGAGCCTCGTGGCGAGCCTGCGGCGGACACAGGCCGCCAGCGTGCTGCTGCCCGGAGCGGACGGTACGCGCGTCGCGGCCCAGAAGGTGACCATTGCCCCGCGTGCGGACGCGGACAGCCATACCTTTCTGGTGCGCCTGCAATTGCCCACGCTGGAGCAGCCGCTGTATCCCGGCATGTCGGTGAAGGTGGCCGTCACCACCGGTACCACGCAGCGCCTGCTGGTGCCCGTGCAGGCCGTGGTGCACCGCAGCGAGGTCACCGGCGTGTACGTCGTCGATGCCTCCGGCATCCACCTGCGCCAGGTGCGTGCGGGGCGCGTGGTCGCGGGCGGGCGCCAGGAGATCCTGGCGGGCCTGTCGGCCGGCGAGGACGTCGCGCTCGACCCGGTCGCGGCCGCCATCGCGCTCAAGAACGCGCAGGGCGAAGCCCGGCATGAGTGAGCGGCTTGGTTTTTCCGGCGGCCTTGCGCGCCGCTTCCTGACCAGCGAGATCACGCCGCTGCTGGCGCTGGTCGGCATCCTGCTCGGCCTGTTTGCGCTGGCCGTGACCCCGCGCGAGGAAGAGCCGCAGATCAATGTCACCTTCGCCAATGTCTTCATCCCGTTTCCGGGTGCCAGCGCCCGCGAGGTCGAGCACCTGGTGACGACCTCCGCCGAGCAGGTGCTCTCGGAGATCGAGGGCGTCAAACACATCTACTCGGTGTCGCGCCGCGGCATGGCGGTGCTCACGGTGGAGTTCCAGGTGGGCCAGCCGCGCACCGATGCCATCGTGCGCCTGTACAACGCGATCTATTCGCACCGGGACTGGCTGCCGCCCGGGGCCGGCATCGGGCAGCCGATCGTCAAGCCCAAGGGTATCGACGATGTGCCGGTGGTGACGCTGACGCTGTGGACCGATGATCCCGCGCGCGGCGGCTACGAACTCACCCAGGTGGCGCATGCCGTCGAGGCCGAGCTGAAGCGGGTGCCGGGCACCCGCGACGTCTACACCATCGGCGGTGTCGCGCGCGTGGTGCGCGTGGCGATCGATCCGGCACGCCTGGCGGCCTACCATATCGCGCCGGATGACCTGCGCGCCGCGCTGACCAGTGCCAACGTTTCCACCGCTGCCGGGGCTGTGGTCACCGGTAACCGCGAGATCCCGGTGCAGGCCGGAACCTTCCTGGTCAGCCCCGACGAGGTGGGTGGGCTGGTGGTCGGCCTGCACCAGGGCAAACCGGTCTACCTGAGTGACGTGGCGGACATCCACTTCGGACCGGACACGCCGGACCAGTATGTCTGGCT
>CAYUFA010000039.1:0-24234 GCA_964443845.1 uncultured Ectothiorhodospiraceae bacterium | reverse complement strand
CGTAGAGCGCGTCGTACAGCGGGCGCAGGTAGGGATCGACCTTCTGGGTCATGTCACCGGGCAGGAAGCCAAGCCGTTCCCCTGCCTCCACGGCGGGGCGCACCAGCACCAGCCGGCTGACCTTTTCCTGCTCCAGCGCCTGCACCGCGCAGGCCACGGCGAGGTAGGTCTTGCCGGTGCCGGCCGGGCCGATGCCGAAATTGAGATCGTGCTTGAGGATGCTGCGCAGGTAGTGTTTCTGGTTGCGGCCACGCGGGCTGATGATGCCGCCCGGAGTGCGGATGCTGATCCCGGCATCCTCCGGCGTCTCGTCCGCCACGGCCCGCGCGCCGGATTCCTGCAACTGCAGGTGGATGCGCTCCGGGCTGAGCCGCGTCTGCGCCGTGGCCGCGTACAGGGTTTCGATCACCTTGCGGGCGTGTTCCACCGGGACCGCGTCGCCCAGCACGCGGAACCGGTTGCCGCGGTTGTTGATCTCCACGCCCAGGCGCTGCTCCAGCAGGTGCAGATGCGCATCCAGCTGGCCGCACAGGTTGGCCAGTCGGTCATTGTCCGCCGGCTCCAGTTCGAAATCGACGGAATAGACGTGGGCGTTCAAGAAACCCTCTGCTGCACGGCGCCGTGACCACCGGCCGCTGCCAGCAACTCGCCACGCAGGGAATTCGGCAGTGCCTCGGTGATGCGCAGGTCGACAAAATGCCCGATCAGGCGCTGCGCTCCGGCGAAGTTCACCACGCGGTTGTTGGCGGTACGGCCGCTCAGCTGCCGGGCGTCCTTGCGCGAGGGTTTCTCGACCAGCACCCGCTGCACGCTGCCCACCATGGCAGCGCTGCGCGTGGCCGCCATCGCTCCGATGCACTGCTGCAGTCGCGCCAGGCGCACCTTCTTCACCGCCAGCGGCACGTCATCCGGCAGATTCGCGGCCGGGGTGCCCGGGCGCGCGCTGTAGATGAAACTGAAGGAATGGTCGAAGCCGACCTCCTCGATCAGCTGCAGGGTCTGTTCGAAGTCCGCCTCGGTCTCCCCCGGGAAGCCGACGATGAAATCGGAAGAGATGCTGATGTCCGGCCGCGCCGCGCGCAGGCGGCGGATGATCGAGCGGTATTCGGGCGCAGTGTGGTTGCGCTTCATCATGGCCAGCACGCGGTCGGAACCGGACTGCACCGGCAGGTGCAGGTGGGAGACCAGTTCCGGCACCTCGCGATAGACGTTGACCAGGCTGTCCGTCACTTCCAGCGGGTGCGAGGTGGTGTAGCGAATGCGGCCGATGCCGTCGATGGCGGCCACCCAGGCAATCAGCAGTGCCAGATCGGCGCAGGAACCGTCGTGCATGACACCGCGATAGGCATTGACGTTCTGCCCCAGCAAAGTCACCTCGCGCACACCCTGCGCAGCCAGCGCAGCCACCTCGGCAATCAGGTCGTCGAATGGCCGGCTGACCTCCTCGCCGCGGGTATAGGGCACCACGCAGAAGCTGCAGTACTTGCTGCAGCCTTCCATGATGGACACAAACGCCGTCGGGCCGTCGGCACGCGGCGCCGGCAGGCAGTCGAACTTCTCGATCTCCGGGAAACTGACGTCGATCACCGGGCGCCGCGCACGGCGCGCCGCGTCGAGCAGCTGCGGCAGCCGGTGCAGGGTCTGCGGGCCGAACACGATGTCCACGTAGGGCGCACGCGCGCGGATGGCCTCGCCTTCCTGGCTGGCCACGCAGCCGCCCACGCCGATGACCACCCCGGGGCGCCGCTGCTTGAGCTCCTTCCAGCGACCCAGTTCGGAGAACACCTTTTCCTGCGCCTTCTCGCGGATCGAGCAGGTGTTGAGCAGCAGCACGTCCGCCGCATCCGGGTCCGCCGTGATTTCCATGCGATGCGAAGCCACCAGTACGTCCGCCATCTTCGCGGAATCGTACTCGTTCATCTGGCAGCCGTGGGTCTGGATGTAGAGTTTGCCGGTCATGAATCAGGTAAATCCTGTAATGATACAAATATACTGGGTCGTCCTGCACGTTTCCATGTCAAAAAGAGGGCAAGTCACGCGCCGGACCCTGGGGACCGTATGGCGCACCCCGGCGCATGCACCCCGGCAGGCGCTGACCAGGCGGACTATGCTGATAGCAGATATCATTCCAACCGGCGCACCGGAACCGGCCGCCCGGTAGTGAGTAAGGAGGTGCACTATGCACATGAAGATGACCCTCATGGTGATGGCGACGCTGCTTGCCAGCGGACTGGCCGGCTGCAGCAAACCGGTCACGTATGCAGACGTGGAGCCCTTGTTGATGAAACAGTGCGCGTCATGCCACACCGACGACAAGGAGGGCGTGGTGAAGAGCGGTTTCTCGGTCAGTTCCTACGACTCGGTCATGAAGGGTACCCGGCTGGGGCCGGTCATCGTCCCGGGTTCGGCCGCATCGAGCACGCTGTACCGCATGGTGTCCGGCGAGACCGATCAGAAAATTCACATGCCGCATAACGGGAGCTGGCTCGGAGTCGGCCAGCTCAAGCTCATCGAGCGCTGGATCGACGAAGGGGCGAAGAAGTAGGCGTCCGCGGATTCCCCGGCATCCTCCCCTGCGCTGAACCGGATACCGCAGGGCTGCCCCGGCCCGCAAGGAGACGGGATTTCGCGGGGCGTGCGCGGCGTTCCCCGGCGGCCGGGCAGACCGGATGACCCGGGTCCCGAATGGAGAGAGGGAGCCGGCCGATAAGCCGGGTTCTGTCGTGGACAGTCATTCATCTGGACACTGCGTCACCGCAGGCCTCAAGCAACCTACCCGGGAACCGTACGGGCCGCACGATCGTTCCCCTATTTGGTCTTGCTCCAGGTGGGGTTTGCCGTGCCACGCCTGTTACCAGGCGCGCGGTGCGCTCTTACCGCACCATTTCACCCTTACCCGTGGCGCCATGCGGCTGCACGACGGGCGGTATATTTTCTGTGGCACTTTCCATGGGCTCACGCCCTCCAGGAGTTACCTGGCACCTTGCCCTGTGGAGCCCGGACTTTCCTCCCCGCTTGCGCGGCGCGACTGTCTGGCCGACTCCCGCGTGCAGTATACAGCGTGGCGGGGGTTTCTGTTGCCCTCAGCCGCTGCGCGGCCGGCGCATGCCGCGCAACAGCCGGCCGAGCCAGTGGTTCAGGCCGTGATTGCGCGCCAGCAGCGGCAGGATGCCGTGCTGCCGGCGCAGGCCGAAATCCTGCGTCAGCCGCAACAGGCCCTCGTGCCCGGGCGCGACGCGCAACCCGCGCCGCAGGGCAAGATAGGCGCGTTCGCGGTTGTGCAGGCGGTGCTCGGCGCGCGCGAGGTTGCAGAGCACATCCGGGTCCGCGTCGTTGCCGACGGCCGCCTTGCGGCACAGCTTCACACCGCTGGCGTCGCCCATCAGCACACGGGTCAGCCCGTGGTAGGAGGTATAGCGGTTCTGGAAGTCGTCATCGAAGCCCGCGCGCTCGTCCAGCGCACGAAAGGTCTGCAGTGCCCCGTCATAATCCGCGTTGCCGATACAACGCACCCCGGCCTGGAACGCCTTGCGTTGCCGGGCCAGAGTCTGCGCGCTTGCGGCTGTCCCCTTGCCCATACACCCCCCGATGCAGGTCACGGAACACCGGCCCGGACATGCACCATGGCGGTGCCGGCGCGGCGCCGGATTGGTATTGTTTGCCGGCAAGGGTATTCCTTCGTCCCGAAAACGCAACCCGACAGGTCAAGCCGGCCCGGATTCCGCGCGCGCGACGGGCGCGTGGCCGTCTGGCACACCCCGGGACAAACGGTATAATCGCCGTTCCCGCAGCAGACCCGCAGCCACGCACTGGCGTGGCTTTTTTGTGCAGATGACCAGAGAACCTGAACCCGCATTCGAACAGGCCGGCGACAAGGAACTGCGCAGCCGGGTGCGGCTGTTCGGCAACCTGCTCGGCGAGGTGTTGCGCGAGCACGCCGGCGCGGACATCCTGGTCACGGTGGAATCGCTGCGCAGAGGCTATATCCGCCTGCGGCGCGAGGAAAACCCGCGCCTGCGCGCCCGCCTCACCCGCGAGATCAACGAACTCGACCCCCGGGCCCTCACCCACGTGATCCGCGCCTTCAACCTGTATTTCAGCCTGGTCAACCTCGCGGAGGAGGCGTTCCAGCACCGCCAGCGCCGCAAGCAGGCACGCCGCTACGGGCACCTCTGGATCGGCTCCTTCCAGCGCACCCTGCAGGATTTCCAGACCAGCGGCATCGGACCGGAGGCACTGCAACAGCTGCTCAACCAGACCCTCTACCTGCCGGTGTTCACCGCGCATCCCACCGAGGCGATCCGCCGCACCGTCATGGGCTCGCTGCGGCGCATCTTCGTCACCAGCGAGAATCTCGACGACATGCTGCTGGGGCGCGAGGATCGTGAGGCCGTTCAGGAGGATCTGAAGCAGCAGATCCAGACACTGTGGAAAACCGACGAGGTGCGGGTCAACAAGCCGACCGTCGAGGATGAAATCCGCAACGGCCTGTATTTCTTTCACGAAAGCCTGTTCGCGGCGGTTCCCAGGACCTACCGCTACCTGGAAAAAGCGCTGCGCTACATCTACGGCGGCCGCGAGCATACCCTCAAGGTCAGGGTGCCGGGCGGCCTGATCCGCTTCGGGTCCTGGATCGGGGGTGACCGCGACGGTAATCCGTTCGTCAGGCCGGCCACCACCGCGCTGGCCGTGCGCCTGCACATGCGCGAGGTGCTGGGGGTGTATGTCGACCGTCTCGAGCAGCTCGGCCGGCGTCTCACCCACTCCTCGCACCTGTGCGGCTTCTCGACCGCGTTTACCGCCAGCCTGTCCCGGGACGAGGAACACTATCCCGAGGCGTGCAGCGATTTTCCCGAGGCCTACAGCCACGAACTCTATCGCCGCAAGCTCTGCATCATGCGCCAGCGTCTGGGCCTGAACCTGGCGGACATCGACGCGCGCATGGCGCATCCCGGGCGCCGCGTGGATGCCAACCCCGCGGTTTACCGCAGCGAGCAGGAACTGCTGGATGACCTCGAAGTGATCCGTCAGTCGCTGGTCGCCGGCGGTGATGCCAGCGTGGCCGACACCGACCTGCTGGACCTGGTCCGGCTGGTGGAAACCTTCGGTTTCTACCTGATGCAGCTGGATGTCCGCCAGGAATCGACCCGCCACACCGACGCGGTCGGCGCGCTGTTCCGGCAGTTGCCGGGCGCACCCGACTACGCGGCCATGGACGAGGCGACGCGGCAGCGCGCCCTCAGTGCCATGCTGCTGGAGACGCCGCCCACGATTCGCCGCGAGGTACTGGACGAGGCGACCCGCGAGACGCTGGAGGTGTTCGATGTCATGCGCGGCATGCAGGCGGAGGTCAGCAGACAGGCCTTCGGGAATTACATCATCTCGATGACACACACGGCCAGCCACGTCCTCGAGGTCATGTGGCTGGCGTGGCTGTGCGGCCTGGCGGGACAGCGCGACGGCGTGATCTTCTGCAACATCCACATCGGCCCGCTGTTCGAAACCATCCATGACCTGGCACACGTCGAAACCGTGCTGGGCGAGCTGCTGGAGAACGCAACCTACCGCGCCCTGCTCAACCAGTCCGGAAACTCCCAGGAAATCATGCTGGGCTACTCGGACTCCTGCAAGGACGGGGGCATACTCGCGTCCAACTGGAACCTGTACGAGGCGCAGAAAAAGATCATCGCCATCTGCGCACGACACCACGTCGACGTGCGGCTGTTCCATGGCCGCGGCGGCACCATCGGCCGTGGCGGCGGACCGACGCACGAGGCCATCCTGTCACAACCTCCCGGCACGGTGCACGGCCAGATCAAGTTCACCGAGCAGGGCGAGGTGCTGCGCTACAAGTACAGCAACGTCGAGACCGCCGTCTACGAACTGTCCATGGGCATCACCGGCCTGCTCAAGGCCAGTACCAGCCTGATCCGGCCGGTAACCCCGGACCGGCGCGACTACATGGGCATCATGGATGAACTGACGGCCCTCGGCGAACGTTGCTACCGCGACCTGATCGACGACACGCCCGGACTGTTCGACTATTTCTACGAGGTCACGCCGGTCACGGAGATCGGCCTGCTCAACATCGGTTCGCGCCCCTCGCACCGCAAGCAGCAGGACCGCTCCAAGGACTCCATCCGTGCCATTCCCTGGGTATTCGGCTGGGCCCAGTCACGCCACACGCTGCCCGCCTGGTATGGCATCGGCACCGCCCTGCAGTCCTGGCGCGGCAACGATCCGGAACGGCTCGCCCGGTTACAGACCATGTACCGCGACTGGCCGTTCTTCCGCGCCCTGCTGAGTAATAGCCAGATGTCCCTGTTCAAGGGCGAGATGAACATCGCGCACGAGTACACCCGGCTGGCCGGCGACCAGGAACTGGCCCGGCAGATCTTCGCCAAGATCCGTGCGGAATACCTGCGCACCCTGGAACAGGTCCTGTATGTCAGTGGCCTGCACCAGCTGCTGGAGGAAAACCCGGTGCTCGGGCTGTCGCTGTACCGGCGCAATCCCTACCTCGACCCGCTCAACAACATCCAGATCACGTTGCTGGCACGATACCGCGACAGCGCCCAGTCCGCGGCCGGTCGCGAGCAATGGCTGCACCCGCTGCTGCGCTCCATCAATGCCATTGCCGGCGGCATGCGCAACACGGGCTAGCCGCGCCGGCACGCGGGCCCGGCGGCCGGTACCCCGGTGGGCGCCGCGCGGATCCGGTTCCGTGACCCGCATGGAATTTTGCGACAGGTTCCGGTAGACAGCACCGGGCCCGCACGGCAGGATAGCCGGTGTATGGAAAAACGCCTCGCACTGGTGGTTGACGACTCGCTCACGGCACGCGAAACGCTGCGGCGCATGCTGGAACAGCACAACCTTGCGGTGGACACCCTCGACTCCGCGCAGGCCACGCTCGACTACCTGAAACGGCAAACCCCGGACGTGATCTTCATGGATCACATGATGCCGGGCATGGACGGATTCCAGGCCGTGGAGGCCATCAAGGGTAACCCGGACACCGCGACCATCCCCATCATGATGTATACCTCCAAGGAGGGCGACCTGTACGTCAGCCAGGCGCGCGCCCTGGGTGCGGTCGGCATCCTGCCCAAGCAGGTGCAACCCGCCGAGCTGTTCGAGGTACTCAACAAGCTGGGGCTGGTGCACGAACGGCGCAGCAAGCGCAATCCGGAGAGCCGTCTGGTACTGCTCGAACCGCCGCCCCGGGAAGTCGCCCTGTCCGCCGCCCGCGAACAGATCAGCGACATCGCCGACCAGGCCGCGCGGGCGGTACACGCCCACCACGTCTCGCCCGGACAGATCGCGGAACTGCTGGAACGCCACCACGCACGCCTGCAGGAGAGCCTGCGCGAACTGCAGGACGACCTGGCTCGCCCGGCCGGGAAACCGGGATCCGGCGCCTGGCTGCCGCTGCTGGCCATCTTGCTGATGCTGGTCCCGCTGCTGTGGGTATACCGGCAGAACGAAACCACGCAGACTGCCCTCGACCAGGCGCATCGCCACATCGAGCAACTGCTGGCCGCACAGCACACGCGCACCGGCAGTATGGCGGCGGCGGACGCGTCCCTGCACGCACCACAGCAGCAGCGCGGCAGCCGCGACGCGGCGCAGGCCACACAGGTCTATGACACCATCGCCTGGGCCATCAACCAGGGCAGTGCCTACGATATGAACCAGGCAGCCTTCGGTGACGCGCGCCTGGCCATGGTGCAGGAACTGGTCAGCCGGCTGGGCGAACTGGGGTTTCACGGCATCGTGCAACTGGAATCCCACCTCGGGGAATTCTGCCTGTCCGGCGGTGCCGGCGACAGGTTGAAGCTGGCGGCGCCGGACACCCCGATCACCGAGTGCAGCCTGATCGGTCATCCGCGCCAGCAGTCCGCGGATGCGGGGGTGCGCCAGTCCATCGCCTTCGCGAACTTCCTGGCCACCTCGCCCCTGCTCAACCACGGCGGCATCCGCATCGAGATCGTGCCGGTGCTGTTCAGCCGCCCGCGCATTGCGTACCCGCCACGGGAAAGCGATGTCACCGCGCAGGACTGGAACCGCATCGCGGCGGCCAACAACCGGGTCGAGGTGCGGCTGCTGCCGGACACCGAATAGCCACCGGCTAGCCGGGGGAATTCTCCGTGACCTCCGCGGTGAGTCCGGCGTCCGACCTGCACACCAGCAGGGGGCGCGTGGCATTGCGCAACACGTATTCCACCACCGATCCTTTGGTCAGGCGGTCCAGCCCGGTGCGGCCGTGCGTGGCCATGGCGATGACGTCCGGGTTGGAACCGGAGACCGCGTCGAGGATCTGCTCGGCGGGACGTCCGCTGCTGGCGGATTGCAGCGATACGGAAATGCCGGCATACCCCAGCAGCGCACGGTAGTCCTCGATTCGCTCATCGATATTGCCGTGATCGAGCGCCTCGCCGTTGTCCGAGAAACTGCGATAGTCGTGGAACAGGATGACCTCGGACCCATAGAAGCGGGCGAAATCGACCACCAGCGGTATGATGCTGTAACCGCTGCCGGTACCGTCGATGGGCACCAGGATGCGGTCGAACAGGTGCTCGATATCGCGGTCCTCGGGGCGGCCGCCCGTGAGCGGTGGCAGCAGCAGGGGGGCGTGCGCCTGGCGCATGACATGCTCGGCCACACTGCCGGTGATCAGGCGCTCGATGCCCTTGCGCGCATGGGTCGGCATGAGGATGAGATCCGCCGGCAGCAGGGCGGCCATGCGCACGATTTCACTGACCGGCTCGCCCATGCGGACTTCCGTGCGCACGGCCGCCGGCACGTGATCCAGGCGGGCACGGAACGTTTCCAGGCCCTGGCAGGCATGGTCACGCTGCTGGTTGATAAATGCCTGTTCGCGGGCGCTCAGGTCGGGCAGCACGTGCAGCAACGTGATGCGGGCGTCTTCCCGCCGGGCAAACCGGCGCACGTACGGCAGCGCCTCGTCATCGATATCATCGCCGTTCAGCGGCACCAGTATGCGGTAGGTCATGGCTGTTTCCTGCGCTCGGGCACCCCTTGCCGCCCGCTTTATGGCTCCTGTTAGTTATTATAAATCAGTTAACTACATTCGTTATCTAGAAACATTAAAAGCATAATGCTTGCGCACCGGCACACGAATGTCCCAGACGCAGAGCAGGCCGGCGGCGAAGGTGACATAGTCGCCGGCCACGATGCGGACCGGAGAACCCCCCTGAGGCGTGACCGTGACTTCCCCGGCGAGGAGATAACAGGATTCCGCCGCGTCATAACTCCATTCGAAGCGCGCGACCTCCCGCTCCCAGACCGGCCAGTCAAATACCCCGCACTGTTCGAGTTCCTCCCGCGTCAGGCCGCTTTCCACGGTAATCATGCCGCCTCCTGCCCGGGCGCTCAGCGCCGGAACCACAGGTTGATGAGCAGGCTGATCACGATACTGATGATGATCATCGAAGTGATCGGGATGAACAAGGTCCCGTGCTCGCCTTCCCGGCGGATGTCACCCGGCAGGTGGCCAAACCAGCCGAACAGGCCGGGGGCGAAGCTGAGCAGGATCCCCAGCACCAGCAACGCCAGACCGGCCAGGATCAGGATTCGTCCCATGACCGGCCCCGTCCGATACCCTGCAGGTAGGTCCGCAGGTGCATCCGTTCAAACCAGGCCCGGTCCCACGGCTCAGCCGTCAGCCGGCCATGCTCCTCCGGACGCACGAGGTAGACCCAGGCCTCGCAGGGACGTTCCTGCGCGTCGGTCACCAGCACGCGAACGCGCTGGTAGAAGTCGCTTTCGAATTCATCGAGCCGGCCCAGCTGCAACCGGCCGAGGCCGGCATACAGGGTGCCGCGGGTGTACATCCCCGGCGCCGGCCGGATTCCGGGAAACACCTGGTCGCGCATCGTGTAGCAGGCATGGTTGTCGAGCACGGCCGGCACTCCGCTGCAGCGGCTGCCACAGGCCCGTTCCATCACCTCGGGAAACTGCAGGGTACCGTAGCAGAACAGGCGCATGGGTTCAGGCACCCCGCTGATCGAAGTCGGACAGGCGCAACACGGCCCGGGCACTGGCGGTGGTTGCCGCCGCCACCTCGGCTTCCGGCAGAGCACGCTGCTGCGCCAGCGCGGTGAGGCAGTACGGCAGGTATTCCGGGCTGTTGCGCGCGCCGTGGTGCTGGGCCACCGTCATGTCCGGGGCGTCGGTTTCCAGCACGATATCCTCCAGGGGCAGTGTCCGGGCCAGCGCACGCAGCCGGCTGGAGCGTTCGAACGTCAGCATGCCGCCGAATCCCAGCCGGAAACCGAGATCACGGTATTGCGCGGCCTGTTGCGGGCTGCCGTTGAAGGCATGGCAGATACCCCCGCTCACCCGGATGCGCCGCAGCGTGGCCAGCACGGCGTCATGCGCCTTGCGCACATGTAACAGGACCGGCAGGCCGCAGCTGCGCGCCACCTCGAGCTGCGCCTCGAACAGCGCCTGCTGCCGGTCGCGGTCGAGGTCCGCCACATGGTAATCCAGGCCGATCTCGCCGATCGCCAGCAACGCCGTTGCACCGGCCCGGCGCTCCAGTGCGCGCACGTGCTCGTCACGGTGCCGTGCCAGGTACACCGGGTGCAGACCGAGCGCGGGGTACAGGTCCCGCGCGCTGGCACAGCAGGCCAGCAGGTGCGCCCAGGTGCCCGCCTCGACTCCGGGCACCACGATGGCAGCCACGCCCTGCGCCCGGCTGCGCGCCAGCACCGCGTCGCGGTCCGCGTCAAACTCCGTGACGTCGATGTGGCAATGGGTATCGATCAGTTCCATACCGGCATTGTAAGCAGGATGCGGAGTGTCGCCCAGCCCGTGGCTGGTCGCTGCGGCGTTTTCTGGTATGTTGCCGGCATGTCCACCTCACCCCCGCCCGCCGGCCGTGCCGGCGCCGATCCGGAGCGCCGCTTCGGTGGCATCGCCCGGCTCTACGGCCGCGCCGCCCTGGCCCGGTTTCACGCCGCGCACGTGTGCGTGCTGGGCATCGGCGGGGTCGGTTCCTGGGCCGCCGAGGCGCTGGCGCGCTCCGCCATCGGCGAACTCACCCTGGTGGACCTGGACCACGTGGCCGAATCCAACATCAACCGCCAGTTACCCGCACTGACCGCGACGCTGGGTATGGCCAAGGTCGGGGTGATGCGTACCCGCATCTGCGAGATCAATCCCGACTGCCGGGTGCATGCGGTCGAGGACTTCGTCACCGTCGACAACCTCGCCACGCTGCTGGCCGGCCCCTTTGACTACATCATCGACTGCATCGACGGCTTTCGCACCAAGGCCCGGCTGATCGCGCACTGCCGGCGCAACCGCCTGCGCGTGATCACGGTCGGCGGCGCCGGTGGACAGACCGACCCGACGCGTATCCGGGTCAGCGACCTGAGCCGGACCGAGCACGATGCATTGATTTCCAGGACCCGCAAGCTGCTGCGCACGGAATACGGCTTCCCGAAGAATCCACGGCGTCGCTTCGATGTACCGTGCGTCTACTCGCTGGAAAACCCGGTCTTCCCGGCTGCAGACGGCTCCATCAGCCCGGCCCGTCCCGACCATGCCGGGGGCGGCCTCACCTGCGCCGGCGGACTGGGCTCGGTCATGCCGGTCACCGCCGGCTTCGGGCTTGCAGCCGCAGCCCATGTCCTGAATAAACTCTCCGTCGGGCACTGACATCCCCACCGGAACGCTGCCCGCAGCGCCGTCTGGCCGGTTCGGGCAGGATCTTTCCCGGTCGTCCGCGTGTATGTAGTCCGTGGTACAGGCAGCGCACGCGGATTCCTGCACGGCTGTGCGTGCCCGCCGCCCGTGTTCAGGAACAGGCCGGGGCGGCCTGCCCGAAGAGCTCGATGCGTTACCACGGTCTCGCGACCCTGCTCGCCCGGGCGTACCTGCCGTGGCCGGTAGCGGCGGCAGTCCGCTGCCCCCCCTGTAACCGGAAAACCGGCGACAGGCTCAGCAGCAGCGTCGGGTTCGTGAACTCCGCACCCGGCGCTGCACCGCATGACGCCTCCTTGCGGGCGGCGCGCAGCAAAGGATGACGGTGCTGAAGGCCGGGGACAGCCGGCGGGCTCCGGCCACCCCCCGCAGGGGTTCACCCGCAGCGCACGCGTCGCGTGCCCTGCGGGCAACCGGCGGGTGGTTACAACGCGGCGAGATCGCTCCAGGTGGTCATGCTGGTGGTGTAGCTCCCCCCACCCGACTCGTCGAGCCGTATCTGCACGTTGGTGCCATCGGAAAGCGCCGTCACGATGGCGTTGGAAGCGTCGATATTGCTGGTGATCTGCAATTCGCCCGCCGTGAAATTTCCGCCGGATTGACTGACATTGCCCGAGAAGGTGGTAGTGGTCATGAACGACACCGAGCCGCCCAGCTTGCTGGAACCGACGGTGGCCATGGCATCCAGGGTGAAATCGCCACTCGTCGAATCCGAGGTCAGCAGATAGTCGTAGTCAGTCAGCACCGCCGATTCCGTGCCTTCCTTTGCGCCCAGGGCATTACCGCTGAGCTCCAGGGTCGTGTAGCCGGCACCGTTATCGCTGGTCGCGATGGTCAGGTCCCCGTTGGCCAGCACGTTACTCGTGGCATCGATGGCCGAGAAATTAGCCAACTCGGTAGCAATCGTCAGGTTGTACGGGGCCGCCGGTGCGCTGGGATCGAAATTCGCCGAGACGGCATTGACGGTCATGGCAAACGCACCATCCAGGGTGCTGCCGTTCTCCTGGCAACCCACGAACTGCAGATGGAACATGTCACCGACCGTGAGATAGTTCGGATTGCTCACCGTGGCCGTGTACAACACGCGCCCCGCAGCGGCGCAGTCCAGTGAGCCACTGCCGCTGACCCCGGTGAGGGTGTTCGAGGACGGTGGCTGCGCGGCGATGCGCGCGAGCTGCTGCAGGGCAAAGTCCGCGAAGTGAAAATCGCCCGGGCCGGTTTGTGTGACCACACCGGTCAGAAACGCCACCCCGCCCGATGAACCATCGGCCACATTCGAGGAGTCCACCACCACGGCCGTGGCGGTATTCACGTTGGCGGAAGTCACGCTGACTCCCGAAAACTGGCTCACGACGGCGCTGCCGCCCCCGCCGCCTCCGCAACCGGCCAGCAACAAGCCCAAACCGGTTCCCAGCAACCGTATACTTGCCCGTGCCATGAGACCCTCCCTGGAATGATTTCACAAAGCCGTAAGTTAACCCTACCCGCGTCCCGCCGGGCTTGCAATCAGACGTTGCCGGATCCGTGACCACGCGCGCGGGCCGGCAGGGGAACGTGCACCCGGTCACACCCGCGAGTTGCGCTGCAGCACGGAAAATCAGTCGGGAAGTGTGGAATACCCGAATTCCGCCAGCCAGCGGCCGCCCCGGTAATCCAGTGTCAGCCAGTGCGGGAAATAGCGGTCCGCCCGGAGCATCGGCATGTCCCGTAGCGGTGGATTGCTGACAGCCACCTCGCGCAGCGCACAGGTCTTGTCACCACCGGCCGGAATCGCACGTGCAGCTTGTCCATGACGGGCAGGAATCCGGGGCCGTCCGCGGACTCGCGCACATGGACGCGCTTGCGCACCAGGCAACTGAAGTAGAGTTCCAGCTCGAGACACAGGGCTTCCTGGCGCAGGTCGAGGGCACGCCGGGCGGCGCGACCGAGTGCGACCTGCAGGGACCTGCCGTTCGGACAGCGGATTTCCTGCACCATCAGCACCCGGGATCCCGTAACCGGCCCGCCGGACGGTCCGGTCCGGCCGGGTTACTGCACGCTGCCGAAACCGGGATCCGCGGAGCCGGGCGGAGGCGACAGGCCGGCAAGCTCGCAACCCTGGTGAATCGGGCCACCGGGAAACAACTCGTACAAAAACTTGATCCCCCCGCGCGCATGAAATTTCTCGTCGAGCGCATCACGCAAATCCCGCGGGCGAATCCCCTCTCCTTCCTCGTGCCGCGCATAAAATTCCTGCAGCGCGCGTACCACCTCCCAGTGCGATTCGCCGGGAACCAGCCCGCACGACCGGGCCGTTTCCAGCGCTTCTTCCCTGGTCCAGCCCTGTGGTGCATTCGGAAAATCCGGAACCGATCCGGTACTGATGTCAGCGATTGTCGCCATGATGCATTCCACCTCCGATGATAGGACGGCTCAAAACCGATTGACTCAGTAACATCGTAGACCGCAGCGCGACAATCGGCAAGATGCCGGCCCGTTACCGGCAGGATGCAGGAATTCCGCCGTGGATGCGTGCACGCAGCGGTCCTCCGTCCCGTGCCCGCGCGGCCCGCCGCAGGTCTCTCGCGCTATCTCAAAGGCACTGCATGAACGTGTGCCGGCCGTGCTGCACCACAACACGGCGCACCGATTACTGCGCGAGCAGGTAGCGTCCGCCGGAAGCCACGGCCACGACCAGCAGACCGAGCAGCAGGTTGATACCGACGAGGATGCGGATCTGCCCCAGCGCCTTGCCGCCGGCCGGCCAGTCGGCCCCGGCCACGGCACGCCGCAGGCGCCGGAACGGTGCGAAGTACACATGCAGGAAGATCAGGATCATCGCACTCCCGAGCCAGAGCATGATGTGCACGTACAGGCCGACCGCGGCAAAGCCGCCGTAGTAGCCGAGAACCATCCAGAATCCGCTCACCAGCAGGGTGGCGATGGCCGCGAACACCCAGGGGAAAAAGCGGCTGAACACGCCGGCCCAGAGGGCCAGGCGGAGCGGTGGCTCCAGCTGGCTGGCCGCGACCGGGCGCAGCGCCATGTAGGCAAAAAACATCCCGCCCACCCAGATCACGGCGGCCAGCAGATGCAACAAGAGTGCGAAACCCATAGCGTGTCTCCCAGGTTGTGCGTGCGGTAGCAACGGCGCGCACCGCATTGTACAACCCGGTGGCGGCGTTTGCCTGCGCAGCCCGACACCCGGCCGCAGGATTCCCGTGGCAGGAGCGGACCGGAAACGCCCGCCGGTTACAGCGCCGGCAGCAGGCTGTCACCGGACAGGGCGATATCCACCGCCCGCGCACACTGGCGGCCCTCACGAATCGCCCACACCACCAGCGACTGGCCCCGACGGGCATCACCACAGGCAAACACGCCCGGCAGACTGGTCGCATACTGCTCCGCGGAAGCGGCGATGTTACCCCGCTCGTCCACTGCCAGCCCGGACTCCCGGATCAGTCCGTCATGGGAGACATGGCGGAAACCGGTCGCCACCAGCACCAGCTGCACCGGCAGGGTACGGGTACGACCGGACAGGGCCTGCCGCTCCCAGCCTCCCCGGGCGGTACGCTGCCAGCGCAGGCGTTGCAGATGCAGGGTCGTCACGCGTCCGTCATTCCCGCTGCACGCGACGGTGTCGAAGCCCCAGATGCGCCGGCAGCCCTCCTCGTCGTGATCGTTGGCATGCCACTCCGGCACCGGGGCCGGCCAGTACAGCAGGTTGTCGACGTGGCGCGGCGGGCAGTCATGGTACTGGATCTGGAATACCTCGCGCGCGCGCTGCCGCAACGCGGTGCCCACGCAATCACCGCCGGTATCGCCGCCGCCGATCACGGCGACGGACTTGTCGCGTGCCGTGATGACCTGGTCCGCTGCGAACCGCTCACCTGCCACGCGCCGGTTCTGCTGCTCCAGGAATTCCATGGCATAGTGCACGCCATGCAGGGTGCGGCCGGGGACCTCGAGGACCCGCGGCTGGCCCGCACCGCAGGCCAGCACCACGGCATGACAACGCCGCCGCAGGTCTTCGAGCCGCCGCCACGAATCGACGGGCGAGGTGGTCAGGAAGCGCACACCTTCCGCCTGCAGCTGGCCGAGACGGCGGTCCAGCACGGACTTGTCCAGCCGGAAATCCGGGATGCCGTACCGCAGCAGGCCACCCGGACGGTCGGCCTTTTCGTAGACGGCCACCCGGTAACCGGCGGCGACCAGCTGCTGCGCACAGGCCAGGCCGGCCGGTCCGGAACCGACCACGGCCACGCGCTCGAAGCGGCGCCTGCGCGGGCGCCGCGGCCGGATCCAGCCCGCCCGCCAGGCATGTTCCACGATGGCGAGCTCGATCGAGCGAATGGTCACCGGCTGGCTGCCGATGCTCAGCGTGCAGGCATCCTCGCATGGCGCACTGCAGACCCGTCCGGTGAACTCGGGAAAGTTGTTGGTGTTATCCAGTTGTTGCCAGGCAGCATACCAGTCGGCTTCACTGGCCAGCCGGTTCCAGTCCGGAATCAGGTTGTGCACCGGGCAGTGGCTATGGCAGCACGGAGTCCCGCAATCCATACACCGCGTGGCCTGCTGCCGCGCCTGCGGATCCGCCATGGTGGACTCGTATTCGTGCCAGTGGCGCACACGCAGCGCCGGCCCCTGCCGGCAGGCGCCGGCCCGTGCAATCTGCAGGAATCCACGCTCATCCATCGGCCTGGTACCGGATGACGGCACTTCCCTTGAGTGTAGTTCACGCACGGCACGCCGGGGAAATTCCCCGGATTACCGCCTCATGCACGCCCCTGTTCCGAAACGACGGGAAAAACGTGGTCGGTCTCCGCTGCGTCTGCATTCAGCAACGCCAGCTTGCCGGCACGCGACAACTGCTTGATTTGCGCTTCGCGGCGACTCGCGGAGCTGCGGGTGTGTCCGCTTTCGAGGTACACCAGCCCCAGCGGCCGGCGGCCGCGGAAATACTTCGCACCGCGCCGGCCACCGTGTTGTGACAGACGGCGGGCGAGATCGTTGGTGATCCCCGTATACAGGGAATCATCACTGCAAAGGAGTATATATACCTGCCATTCCATGCCGGAATTTCCGGAGAAAATCTGCCTGTACGGCCACAATTACCAACCTGCTGTGTTAGTATCGCCGCCTGTTTCCACAAGGCACGGATTATTGTACAGGAGCATGCCATGCAGATTCAGGACAAGCGCGTCGTCAGCCTCAGCTATACACTGAAAGACGACAAGGACCAGATCATCGACCAATCCACCGACGGCAGCTTCAGCTACCTGCATGGTGCCAGCAACATCATCCCGGGCCTGGAAAATTCCCTGACCGGCAAGCGCGCCGGCGACGAACTCTCGGTCCACGTCAATCCGGAAGAGGGCTACGGCGTACGCGATGAAGAGCGTATCCAGGAAGTGCCCCGCGAGATGTTCCCGGACGACACCCAGATCGAACCCGGCATGCAGTTTTACGCCCAGGGCCCGGACGGACAGAACATCGTGGTCCAGGTCGCGGAGGTGGACGAACAGACGGTCACCGTGGACGGCAATCACCCGCTGGCCGGCGTGCAGCTCAATTTTGACGTCAAGATACTGTCCGTGCGCGAGGCCACGGATGAGGAAATGGAACACGGCCACGTGCACGGCCCGGACGGACATCACCATTCCGACTGAGGCATGAAAGCCTCCGACCTGAAGAAAGGCATGGTCATCGAGATCGATGGCCGCAAGATCGCCATCCGCTCCCTCGACGTGCAGAGCCCGTCCTCGCGCAGCGGTAACACCCTGTACAAGGTGCGCGGTCACGACATCGTCAGCAAGAGCAAGTACGAGAACCGCTTCAAGGGGGATGACAACATCCAGCCGGTCGAATTCGTGCGCCGTCCGGTACAGTTCCTGTACCGCGAGGGTACCGACGTCACCTTCATGGACCGGGAAAGCTTCGAACAGTACCTGCTCGGCGCCGACCTGATCGAGGAGGAACTGCGCTACCTCGGCGCCGACCTGGACGGGTTGCTGGCGCTGATCGCCGACGGGGTGATTCTCGGCATCGAACTGCCGGCCACCGTGGTGCTGAAGATCGAGGATACCGCGCCGGGCATGAAGGCCGCATCGGCCTCTTCGCGCACCAAGCCCGCCACGCTCTCGACCGGACTGGTGGTCCAGGTACCGGAATACCTGGCCGCAGGTGAGCACATCAAGGTCAATACCGTCACCGGCGAGTACATCTCGCGCGCCTGACCCACACCGCACGGCCCGGCTCAGCCGTGCGCGATCTCCCCCATCCGGCCCTGCTGGTAATCACGGATCGCCTGCACGATCTCCGCCTCGGTATTCATGACGAAGGGACCGTGCTGCACGACTGCCTCGTTCAGCGGCACACCGCCGAGCAACAGCAGGTGGGTCTCGCCCTGCGCCTGTTCCGGGCTGGCCAGTTCCACGCTGTCACCGTCCTTGCCCAGCACTGCCAGCTGGCCATCCTGCAGCGGCGTGTCCGCCACCTGCAGCGCACCGCGAAACACGTACACCAGCCCGTTGTGATCCGCCGCCAGCGGCTGGCGCACGTGCGCACCCGGCTGCAGGATCCAGTGCTGGTAGATAATCGGCGTGTGCGTGTCGATGCGTGCGCTCACGCCCAGTGCCGCGCCCGCAATCACCCGCACCCGGGCCAGCCCGTCCGCGCTGCGCGCCTCGGGAATCCTGGCCGCCTCGATTTCCTGGTAGCGCGGCGCGGTCATCTTCAGGCGGGCCGGCAGATTGATCCAGACCTGGAACCCGTGCACCACGCCGCCGTCACGCAGGATGCGCGCCGAGGGCATCTCCGAATGCACCACGCCGCGCCCGGCGGTCATCCATTGTACGTCGCCCGGATTGATGCGCCCGGCGTGCCCCGCCGAGTCGCGGTGTTCGAATTCGCCTGCGAGCATGTAGGTCACGGTTTCGAAACCGCGATGCGGATGGTCCGGTGCGCCGACTGCCTGGCCGGGCGCGTAATCGGCCGGACCCATTTCGTCGATCAGCAGGATCGGGTCGACCATACGCAGACCGGCCGTGGGGACGGGACGCCGCACGATAAAACCGCCGCCTTCGCGCTGACGGTGAGCGGTGATGATCCTGTCGACCGGTCGTTGCATGATTCGTCTCCTCTGTATGGGCACCCGTTCCCGGTATGCAGGCGCACCCGGCAACGGCAGGTGGCGGACGTGGCCGGTGACTTCCGGGCCTGCGCGCGTTCCCGCCCTGCTGCGGCTGCCGGGTAGCTGCAGGAACGGACCTTGTCCACGCAGATCGCCGGTGTTGCCGGCGCGCAGGCCTGCGCTCCTACACAATAGTCCCGGCTGCGGAGCCTGACCAGTGGCCTGCCGTGTCAACCCTGCCCCTCGAGTTGCTCCCACCGGGCAAAACTGTGTTCCAGTTCGGCATGCACCGCTTCCAGCCGTGCCAGTACCGGCCGGACGCTATCCTGCGGCTGGCGATAAAACCCGGGGTCGTTGATGGTTTCCTGCAGACGGGCCTGTTCCGCCTCCAGCGCCTCGATGCGCGCGGGAAGACCCTCCAGTTCGCGGCGCTCCTTGTAGGACAGCTTCTGCGCCCGCGACGTGGCAGCAGGTTGCCCGTTCCGCGGTCGCTCGACGGCCTTCGCAGCCGGCCGATCCGCCCCCGGCCCGGCGGCCCGCTGGCGCTCGAGGTCGGCGTAGCCGCCCACGTACTCGCCGATCACCCCGTCGCCTTCGAATACCAGTGTGCTGGTGACCACGTGGTCGAGGAAGGTGCGGTCATGACTGACCAGCAGCAGGGTCCCGCGGTAGTCGGCCAGCAAGGCTTCCAGCAGTTCCAGGGTTTCCACGTCCAGGTCATTGGTCGGTTCGTCCATCACCAGCAGGTTGGCCGGGCGCGCAAACAACCGCGCCAGCAGCAGGCGATTGCGCTCGCCGCCGGACAGACTGCGCACCGGAGAATGCAGCCGTTCCGGCGGAAACAGGAAGTCCCGCAGGTAACCGGCCACGTGCCGCTCGCGGCCGTTGACGGTCACGCGGGGACTGCCCGCGCCGACGCTGTCCAGGAGCGTCTGGTCGGGATCCAGCTGCTCGCGCTGCTGATCGAAATAGGCCACCTGCAGACGGGTACCGATGCGCACGCGGCCGGATTGCGGAGCCAGGTCGCCCAGCAGTATCCGCACCAGGGTGGTCTTGCCGGCGCCGTTCGGTCCGATGATACCGATCCGGTCGCCACGCAGGATGGTGGTGGAGAAATCGCGCATGATCACCTGCTTGCCGTAACCGGCCGTGACCTGGTCCGCTTCGGCCACCAGCCGGCCGGATTGCCCGCCGGTCTCCAGCTCCATGCTGACCGCACCACTGCGCCCGCGGCGCAGGCGCCGCTCCTCGCGCAGCGCCTTGAGTGCACGCACGCGTCCCTCGTTGCGTGTGCGGCGCGCCTTGATCCCCTGGCGAATCCACGCCTCTTCGCGGGACAGCTTGCGGTCGAACAGCGCATCGTGGCGTGCCTCGACCTCGAGCTGCGCCTGCTTGCGGCGCACGTATGCGTCGTAATTACCGGGCCAGGAGGTCAGCCGGCCGCGATCCAGCTCGATGATGCGCGTGGCCAGCCTGCGCACGAAGGTGCGATCGTGGCTGATGAACAGCAGGGCTCCGGTGAACTCGGGCAGGAACTGTTCGAGCCAGGTGATGGCCTCGATATCGAGGTGGTTGGTCGGCTCGTCGAGCAGCAGCAGGTCCGGCTCGATCACCAGTGCCTGTGCCAGCAGGGCACGCCGGCGCCAGCCGCCGGACAGGTCGGCAAAGCGTGCCTCGCCGTCGAGTTGCAGGCGCGACAGGATGCGCTCGACGCGCTGTTCGAGTTGCCAGCCACCGGCCGTTTCCAGCTGCTGCTGCAACACGGCCAGTTCCTGCAAGGCAGCGGCAGCGGCTGCCTGTGCCACCCGTACCGCCAGCTGGTGATACGCGCGGATCAACCGCCCCTGCTCCTGCAGGCCGCCGGCGACCACGTCGAACACGCTGCCTGCGCCCTGCGGTTCAATGTCCTGGTCGAGGTACGCGAGGCGCGTTTCCGGTTGCCGCCAGACGCGCCCTTCATCGGCCGCCTGGCGGCCGCTGATCACGCGCAACAACGAGGACTTGCCCGCGCCGTTGCGACCCACCAGGCACACGCGCTCGCCGCGTTCGACTTCCAGGTCGATCGCGTCGAGCAGGGGGTGATGGCCGAAGGCCAGCGACAGCCGGTTGAGACGGAGTACGGACATGTACGGGTAGCCGGGATTGCGAAATCGATGTACGTGGCAGTGCCTGCGGTTCTGCCGGTGTCAGGATACTACTATAATGGCCATGGAAACCACGGCAGTCAGAGCCTCCGTGTCCGGCCCCGCCGGGAAGAGAGCGGGAGTGATGGAACAGCCAGGCTGCGACTCGATGATTGCGCCTCGCTACGGGCCGTTATACCGGGGGCGTGTAATCCCCAGACAGCAACCGGGCTGCGCTAGCCAGTCATGACCATCGAGTATTATTCCCAGCGCCTGCTCAACCCGTTTCGCGGCAGCATGAACTGCATCCGCTACCGTTCGGCCGATGCCGTCACCGCCGACGGCGTACACTGGGACATCTACGTCAGCAATGAAACCCTCCTGGAAGGTCTGCCGGAATCCCGCAGGGCCCAGGTCAGCGACATCCGCTTCGGCCACTGGTCGAAGACGCGCGGCCTGCAGCGCGGCCCGATCTTCCCGTCCGCGGATTTCCGGCTCATGGAGGCGCTGGGCCAGCGCGTGTTCGAGGCATTGCTGGAAGCACACGACCGGGTCCCGTTCCCGTTCCGGGATCACTACGAACTGTGGCTGCTCGATCGCGAGCTGCGCCCGCTGGCCCTGCTGGAGAGTGCGCTGTCCGCACAGGACATCGGCCGCAGCCCGTCGCTGCGCTGGTCGCCGGGTCTGGATTGCCGCAGGACCTTCACCTCAGCGGCCGCCGGGCCGCTCGGTATCGACCGGACGCAAACCGGCACGGTAGCCGATTATCTGTGCCACTATATCAACTCGCGGAGCGCCCCCGATCCGGTCGCACAACTGTTCCGGCGCGAGGCCGACGGCCATGGCACCGGAATCGCCGGCTATCACCTGCCCGCGGAACAGCGCTCGCGCCGGCTGCAGCCGGCGGATTTCCCGGACACCTTCCTCGAGCTGCAGCGCCACGACGCGGCGCACACGCAACTGCTGCACGATTTCGTCTGCTGGCAGGCGCCCTGGCACCTGTTGCGGCACGACCTCGATGCGGCGACCCGCGGCGCATTCGAGCAGCATGCCCGTGTGCAACCGGTGAAGGTTGCCCGGCAGTACCGGCTCTACCCCGAGGTCGTGGACCGGCGGATCATCGATGCGGCACGCGTCGAGGCACGTTTGCGCGCGTCGCGGCCGGAGCAGAACGACGCGGAAACGGTCATGTCGACGTTCTACATCGAACTCGGCCCGGAAGAGGCGGACTGAATGGCGCGTGCCCCGGTACCGGCCGCCATCGGGCTGCGCCTCGACCGGGAGCAGAACGGCATCCGCCAACGCGACCGTCGGTACCCTGGAAAATTCGACTTCTGGCGCGCCACCCTGCCCGGCGCACTAACCCGGCAACGGCCCGACAGCCAGGGCGCATGGGTGAGCAAATCGTTGACCGTCGGCGAGCTGGTCGCACCCTGGTCGGAACGCAATATCCACCGCGCGCAACGCAGCGCGTCGCGGCTGCAGCGCCGGCTGTCGCGGCGCCACCGTACCCCGGGATCGGGGACGCCGCAGTGCTGCCGGTTCAGGAACGCGCCAGCTTCAGCAGTACGCCTGCAAGCTCCTGCGCCGCACCCAGATACGGCGCCAGGGTGATCGCCACGTCCGGCCGTTCCTTCCGCACCACATCGACCTCGGCCGGAATGTCACTGACCACGTGACGGCCGGCGGACAGGAAATACGGCAACACCACGACCTCGGTGGCCCCCGCGCCGATGGCCGCGCGCAATCCGTCCGGAATGGACGGTTCGGCCAGCTCGAGAAAGGCGCAGGAAACCGAGAAGTATTCCGCCGTTGCCGCCGCCAGGCGGCTCGCCAGGATACGCACTTCCTCGTTCGACTCCACCCGGCGGCTGCCGTGCGCAACGAGCAACAGGGATTTCATGATCGGTTTGCTCCCGTCTGACCGGTCCAGGCGGCAGGAATCTGTGCGGACACCCGGCCTGTCGGGCATCATACCGTGAATGCGGTGCGGATACCCGCTGCACCGGCCGTGCTATGCTCCGGCCACGTATGTTCCTGCTGCTGGTCTTCGCTGTCTGGTTTGGCGGGCACGCCTGGATTGCCGGCTCCCTGCTGTGGCCGCTGCGCCCGCATAGCCGCCTGCGGCGCGGCGGCGGCGGGCTATTGCTGTTTTCCGCCGTGTTCGTGCCGCTGGTCTTTACCACCCGGCGCGTGGCCGTGGCGCATCCGCAGTTCAGCGACGTCCTCACCTGGATCGCCTACATCGACATGGACCTCTTCATGGGGCTGTGGCCACTGGTGGTCGTGCGCGACCTGGGCAGGCTGGTGCTGCGGGGGTGGTCCGGCCTGCTGCGGGCATTCTCCGGCAGGACACCGCTGCAGCCGGACAATCCGGAGCGCAGGAGTTTCCTTGCCAACGGCATGAATGCGGGCCTGCTCACGCTGACCGGTGGCATGTCCCTGGCCGGCTACCGCGAGGCCCGGCGCCTGGCGCCGGTCAAGCCGGTGTCCATTCCGGTCGCCGGACTGCACCCGGACCTGCACGGCTTTCACATCGTGCAACTGAGCGATATCCACCTGGGCGCCACCATCAAGGGGGATTACCTGCAGGGCATCGTGGAGCGCAGCAACGCACTGCAACCCGACCTGGTGGTGATTACCGGCGACCTGGTCGACGGTTACACCTCGGTATTGCACAACGACGTTACCCCGCTCACGCAGCTGCGCGCCCCGTACGGCAGCTGGTTCGTGACCGGCAACCATGAATACTACTGGGGGGCCGAGGAGTGGTGCGCACTGCTGCCCACCCTCGGCGTGCGGGTACTGAGCAACGCGCATCACGTCATCCGGCACGGCCAGGCACGCCTGCTGCTCGCCGGCGCCACCGATTACTCGGCCGGCGCCCACCTGCCCGCCCAGGCCTCCGACCCGGCCGGGGCACGGCGCGGGGCCGGCCCGGCCGACTATTCCATCCTGCTGGCGCACCAGCCGCGCAGCACGCCGGCGGCGCTGGCGGCGAATTACGACCTGCAGCTCAGCGGCCACCTGCACGGCGGCCAGTTCTTCCCCTGGAATTTCCTGATCCGGCTGGTGCAGCCCTACCGGACCGGTCTGCATTTCATGGAGCGCCGCATGTGGCTGTATGTCAGTGCCGGCACCGGCTACTGGGGGCCACCGTCACGGCTGGGCGTACCCTCCGAAATCACCTCGATCCGGCTGCAGCGCGCCTGAGGAAAAGGGGCCGGATACATTTTCCTGGAGAAAATGTATCCGGCCCCTTTTCCT
>CAYUFA010000038.1:0-24350 GCA_964443845.1 uncultured Ectothiorhodospiraceae bacterium | reverse complement strand
GTGTGGCCGACGATCTTCACGTCCGTTACCCTGTCGTTGCCGCTGATCTTGGCGGCCACGGCATCCAGCGCTTCCTTGCCGGCCGGTTTGATCTTGCTCTTGTTCAGGTCGAACAGGGCGCCGGCGGTCAGGTTTATGGTCTCGTAGACCGGCTGCGGGGGTGGCGGTGCCGGCGGGGGCGGAGGTGGCGGAGCCTTGGCCACGACTGGCGGTGGCGCGCCGCAATCCACGGTCATCATGTCTTTCGTCCAGGCGCCGGTGCGGACACAGTCGCCTGCACCGTCCGTGATATAGTGACCGTTGTGATCGCCGACGTAGCCCGCGTTGGCCATGCCGGCCTGGTGTGCCTGGGCGGTGCTGCTGAGCAGAATTCCGGCTGCAAGCGCCGAAAGTATTCCGCCGATGTGAATGTTTTTGTTCATTGCTAAAGCCACTCCTGTGGTTTCGGTAGATTAAGTCTCTGTAATAGCTAGTCTCTCCGAGACTGGTTCCGGGTCAGACTGGGCGCAATTCTAACTGTAATCACGCGCACAAGCCACCCCGGCGCGGGGCGCAAGGTGCCGGCCGGTCAGGATACAATCACCCGCAACGTGCACAGGATACGGGTCCTCCCATGCAGCCACCAGCCGGTTTTTCCGCCATCGAATGGACAGAGCAGGGTTTGCGGCTGCTGGATCAGCGCCTGCTGCCGCACACCGAAGCGTACCTGGAACTGACAGAGGCCGCTGCCGTGGCGCAGGCGATCCGCGACCTGGTGGTGCGCGGGGCCCCGGCGATCGGTATCACGGCGGCCTATGCCGTGGTGCTGTCCGCCCGGCAGCACCATGCCGGGTCGCCGGCCGGGTGGCGGGAACGGGTCGAGGCCGACATGGAGATCCTGGCAGCGGCCCGGCCGACCGCCGTCAACCTGGTGTGGGCGCTGGAGCGGATGCGCGACTGCCTCCGGCAGCCCGGTAGCGGCGTGGCGCAACTGCTGCAGGTGGCGCGCGGGATCCACGCCGCGGACCGGGCGGCCAATTACCGCATGGGCGAGTTCGGGGCCGACCTGATCCACGCCGGTGACTCGGTCCTGACACACTGTAATACCGGCACGCTCGCCACCGGCGGGTACGGCACCGCGCTGGGTGTGATCCGCAGTGCCTGGGCGGCCGGCAAGCTGCGCGAGGTTTACGCCGGAGAGACCCGGCCCTGGTTGCAGGGCGCGCGCCTGACGGCCTGGGAACTGGTGCGTGACGGCATTCCGGTGCGGCTGATCGCGGACAGTGCAGCGTCTTTCCTGATGCAGCGCGACCAGGTGCAATGGGTCATCACCGGGGCCGACCGGGTGGCGGCCAACGGCGACGTCATCAACAAGATCGGTACCTACCAGCTGGCGGTGGCCTGCCGGTACCACGGCGTCCGCATGATGGTGGCCGCGCCCCTGTCCACCTTCGACCCGGCGGTGCCGGACGGCCGCCAGGTGGAAATCGAGGAACGCCCGGGCAGTGAGATCCTGGAACTGGCCGGACAGCGGGTTGCCGCCAGCGGCGCCGGGACCTGGAACCCGGTCTTCGACGTCACACCCGCGTCGCTGGTCGATTACCTGGTCACGGAGGCGGGGGTGATCGCGGCCCCGGACCGGGAACGGCTGCGCGGCTTCCTGGAACAGGCCGGGGGCGCTGCCGGGCCCCCTTCCCGGACCCCCGCCGCCTGAACCGCCTCAGCAGCCCCAGAATTCGATATTTCCCGGGTGTAGTGGGGGAGGCGACTATGCTAAAATCTCGCGGTTTGAGGCTGTAGATTCCGCCAGAGCAACCGGCAGTCCCGACATCCGTCGGGAGGGGACGCACCGAATCCATTCGCAATGACCGACTTCGCCAAGGAAATTCTGCCCGTCAATCTCGAAGACGAGATGAAGCGGTCCTACCTCGATTACGCCATGAGCGTGATCGTGGGACGTGCCCTGCCGGATGTGCGCGACGGTCTCAAGCCGGTGCACCGGCGCGCGCTCTACGCGATGAGCGAACTGGGAAACGACTGGAACAAACCCTACAAGAAGTCCGCCCGTATCGTCGGTGACGTGATCGGCAAGTACCACCCGCACGGCGATACCGCGGTCTACGACACCATCGTGCGCATGGCGCAGCCGTTCTCGCTGCGCTACATGCTGGTTGACGGCCAGGGCAACTTCGGCTCGGTGGACGGGGACTCCCCGGCCGCCATGCGCTATACCGAGGTGCGCATGGCCAGGATCGCGCACGAGCTGATCGCCGATATCGACAAGGAAACCGTCGACTTCATACCCAACTACGACGAGACCGAGCGCGAACCGTCGGTGTTCCCGACCCGCGTGCCGAACCTGCTGGTCAACGGCTCGGCGGGTATCGCGGTCGGCATGGCGACCAACATCCCGCCGCACAACCTGCGCGAGATCATCAGCGCCTGCCTGGCGCTGATCGACAATCCGGAGACCGGCATCGATGAGCTGATGCAACACGTGCCCGGTCCGGACTTCCCGACCGCCGGTATCATCAACGGCGTGCGCGGCATCCACGAGGCCTACCGCACCGGCCGCGGACGGATCTACATCCGCGCGCGCAGCCATATCGAGGGGGATGAAAACAAGGGCAGGCAGAAACTCGTCTTCACCGAGCTGCCGTACCAGGTCAACAAGGCGCGGCTGCTGGAAAAGATCGCGGAACTGGTCAAGGACAAGAAGATCGACGGGATCACCGGTCTGCGCGATGAATCCGACAAGGACGGCATGCGCATGGTCGTCGATCTCAAGCGCGGCGAGGTCGCCGAGGTAGTGCTGAACAACCTGTACCAGCACACCCAGCTGCAGAACGTATTCGGCATCAACATGGTCGCGCTGGTCGACGGCCGCCCGCAGCTGCTCGACCTGAAACAGTGTATCGAGGCCTTCATCCGCCACCGCCGCGACGTGGTGACGCGGCGCACGGTGTTCGACCTGCGCAAGGCACGCCAGCGTGCCCACATCCTCGAAGGTCTGGCGATCGCCCTGTCGAACATCGACGAGATGATCGCGCTGATCAAGGCCTCGCCGAACCGGGTCACGGCACGCGCCGCCCTGATGGAGCGCAGCTGGACCCCCGGCCTGGTGCTCGAGATGCTGGAACGGGCCGGCGCCGGCACCTCGCGTCCCGACACGCTGGCCGCCGGTTACGGCCTGGTCGACGGACTCTATCGCCTGTCCGAAGAGCAGACCCAGGCGATCCTCGACCTGCGCCTGCACCAGCTGACCGGTCTGGAGCAGGACAAGATCCTGACCGAGTACCGGGGACTGCTCGACCTGATCGACCAGCTGCTGGCGATCCTGTCGGATCCCGCGCGCCTGATGGCGGTGATCCGTGACGAGTTGACCGAAGTGGGCGAACAGTACGGTGATGACCGGCGTACCGAGATCCTGACCGACCACCTGGATCTCACCATGGAGGACCTGATCACCGAGGAGGACGTGGTGGTCACGCTGTCCCACGCCGGCTATGCCAAATCACAACCGCTGTCGGACTACCGCGCGCAGCGGCGTGGCGGACGCGGGCGGAGCGCGGCAGACGTGCGGGAAGAGGATTTCATCGACAAGCTGTTCATCGCCAGTACGCACGACACCATCCTGTGCTTTTCCAGCCGCGGCAAGGTGTACTGGCTCAAGGTCTACGAACTGCCGCAGGCCGGGCACGGCGCGCGCGGCAAGCCGATCGTCAACCTGCTGCCGCTGGAGGGTGACGAGCGCATCAACGCGGTGCTGCCGATTCGCGAATTCGACGTGCACCACTTTATCTTCATGGCGACCGCCAACGGTACGGTCAAGAAGACCGTGCTGGCGGATTTCTCGCGTCCGCGTGCCAGTGGCATCATCGCCATCGACCTGCGCGATAACGACTACCTGATCGACGTGGCCATCACCGATGGCTCGCAGGACATCATGCTGTTCAGCGACGCCGGCAAGGTGATTCGCTTCAACGAACAGGACGTACGGCCCATGGGGCGTATCGCGTGTGGTGTGCGTGGCATCAAGCTGCAAGCCGGCCAGCGCGTGATCTCGCTGATTATCGCCAGCGCCAGCCCGGTGCTGACCGCGACCGAACAGGGCTACGGCAAGCGCACCGCGGCTGCGGACTACCCGGTACACGGCCGCGGCGGTCAGGGCGTGATTTCCATCCAGGTGACCGAGCGCAACGGCGCGGTGGTGGGCGCCATCGCGGCCGACGACAACGACGAGGTCATGCTCATCAGCGGTGGTGGCACCCTGGTACGTACCCGCGTCAACGAAGTCTCGGTCATGGGCCGCAACACCCAGGGTGTGCGGCTCATCTCGCTGGCCGAAGGCGAGCTGCTGGTCGGAATCGAGCGCATCCTCGAGGAACGGGACGCCGAGGGCGATGCCGACGCCACCGGAACGGCTCCGGATTCCGGCCAATCGTAATTATCATTAGCAGGTGATTCATGTCTGACGTTTACAATTTCAGCGCCGGTCCGGCCATGTTGCCGCAGGCCGTACTGGAGCAGGCGCGTGACGAGTTGCTCGACTGGCACGGCACGGGCATGTCGGTGATGGAGATGAGTCACCGCAGCAAGGAATATATCGGCATCGCCACGCAGGCCGAGGCCGATCTGCGCGGGCTGCTCGGCATCCCGCAGAACTACAAGGTGCTGTTCCTGCAGGGGGGCGCGACCAGCCAGTTCGCCATGGTGCCGATGAACCTGTTGCGTGGTCGCGGGCGGGCGGACTATATCAATACCGGCGCCTGGTCGAAGAAGGCCATCGCGGAGGCGCAACGCTATTGCGCGGTGAATGTCGCCGCCAGCTCGGCGGACAGCAATTTCACCACCATCCCGGATCCCGCCGGCTGGCAGCTCGATGCCGGTGCGGCCTACGTTCATTACACCCCCAACGAGACCATCGGGGGCGTCGAGTTCCACTCGATCCCGGACACCGGTGACGCGCCGCTGGTGGCGGATATGTCCTCGACCCTGCTCTCGCGCCCGCTGGACGTGTCCCGCTACGGACTGATCTATGCCGGCGCGCAGAAAAACATCGGGCCCGCCGGCCTGACGGTCGTGATCGTGCGTGACGATCTGATCGGTGCAACGCTGCCGGGTACGCCCACGATGTTCGATTACAAGGCGCATGCCGACAACGATTCCATGCTCAATACCCCGCCGACCTTCGGCTGGTACCTGGCCGGTCTGGTATTTGCCTGGTTACGCGCGCAGGGCGGACTCGCCGCCATGGCCGACCGCAACCGGCACAAGGCGCAGCGACTGTATGCCGCCATCGATGCCTCCGCCTTCTATCACAGTCCCGTGGACCCGGCCTGCCGCTCCTGGATGAACATCCCGTTCACGCTGGCAAACCCGGATCTCGACGGCGGTTTTCTGTCCGGCGCAAAACAGGCCGGCCTGCTCAGTCTGAAGGGGCACCGCTCGGTCGGTGGCATGCGCGCCAGCATCTACAACGCCATGCCGGAGGCCGGCGTCGATGCCCTGATCGACTTCATGGCCGAATTCGAGCGCATGCATGGATAATGCTGTACACCCGGAAAAGTGCACTGACTCCTTTCCCGTCATGGTGACGTGACCATGTACAAGATACTGACCCTGAACAACATCTCTCCGGTCGGGCTGGAACACTTTCCGCGCGACTCGTACGAGGTCGCTTCAGAGATCCAGCATCCCGACGCCATCCTGCTGCGCTCGTACAACATGCACGAGATGGAAGTTCCCGCCTCGGTCAAGGCCATCGGACGGGCCGGTGCCGGCGTCAACAACATCCCGGTCGAGCGCATGAGCCAGGCAGGTATCCCGGTGTTCATCGCGCCGGGTGCCAATGCCAACGCCGTCAAGGAACTGGTGATCGCAGGCATGCTGATCGCCTCGCGCAATCTGTGCCAGGCATGGGATTTTGCACGCACGCTGGAAGGAGACGACGGGGTCATCCACAAGGCGGTCGAATCCGGCAAGAAGCAGTTTGTCGGTTTCGAGCTGCCGGGCAAGACGCTGGGTGTGGTGGGTCTGGGTGCGATCGGGGTCCAGGTCGCCAACGGCGCGCTGGCGCTGGGCATGAACGTGGTGGGATACGATCCCGCCATCACCGTGCAACGCGCCTGGGAAATGTCGTCGCAGGTACACAAGGCGACCAGCATCGAGGACCTGCTGGCAAACGTTGACTACGTCAGCTTTCACGTCCCGCTGGTGGACGAGACCCGCAACATGATCAATCGCGAGCGCCTGAAACGGGTGCGCAAGGGGCTCGTGGTGCTGAACTTCTCGCGTGACGGGGTGGTGGACAACCAGGCCGTGGTCGAGGCGCTCGATGCCGGCATGGTCTATGCCTACGTGTGTGACTTTCCCGTCAACCTGCTGAAGAGCCACCCGCGCGTGATCACCCTGCCGCATCTCGGCGCCTCGACCCGGCAGGCCGAGGAAAACTGTGCGGTGATGGTGGTCGACGAGGTGCGTGAATACCTGGAAAACGGCAACGTGCGCAACTCGGTCAATTTTCCCGAACTGTTCACGCCGCGTAACGGGGGTTTCCGGGTCTCCGTCGTGAACCGGAACGTGCCCAACATGCTGGGCCAGATTTCCACCAGTATGGCCAACGCCGGGCTGAATATTCTCGACATGCTCAACAAGTCGCGCGGTGACCTGGCCTATACCCTGGTGGACGTGGACTCGGAGCCGACCGTGCAGTGCCTGGATGCCATTGCGGCCATCCAGGGCGTGCTGAACGTTCGGGCGCTCTGATCAACCGCTGCCAATCCGCTGCCGATCCGTTACTATCTGCCGTCATGAGCGACGCCGAAAAACTGGAAGCACTGCGCACGCGGATCGATGTCCTGGATGAACAGATTCAGCAGCTGCTCAACGAGCGCGCCGCAGTTGCCCGGGAGGTCGCGGCCGTCAAGTCCGGGGACGGGGACACGCATTTCTACCGCCCGGAGCGCGAGGTCGCCATCCTGCGCAGGGTCAGTGAACGCAACAGCGGGCCGATGCCGACCGAGGAGATGGTGCGCCTGTTCCGCGAGATCATGTCCGCCTGCCTGGCGCTGGAACAGCCGCTGAGGATCGCCTATCTCGGCCCGGAGGGAACCTTCACCCAGGCCGCCGCGCTCAAGCAGTTCGGGCACTCGGTGCAGACGCTGGCGCTGGACGGTATCGACGACGTGTTCCGTGAAGTCGAGGCCGGTGCCGCGCACTACGGCGTGGTGCCGGTGGAGAATTCCTCCGAGGGCGTGGTGCGGCACACGCTCGACCTGTTCCAGAACTCGCGCCTGAACATCTGTGGCGAAGTGCAGTTGCGCATTCATCATCACCTGCTGGCGCTACCCGGCGCTGCACCGGTGCGGCGCGTGCTGGCGCACCAGCAGGCGCTGGCGCAGTGCCGGGCATGGCTGGAAAACAACCTGCCGCACGCAGAGCACGTGGCCGTGGCCAGCAATGCCGAGGCGGCGCGCCTGGCCAGCCTGCAGGAAGGCACGGCTGCGATTGCGAGCGAGGCCGCGGCCGGGATCTACGGTCTGGCCATCCGCCAGCACAATATCGAGGACGAACCGGACAACACCACACGTTTCCTGGTGATCGGCCGGCAGGCGGCGCTGCCGAGCGGCAGCGACCTGACCTCGCTGCTGGTTTCGGTACGCAACCGGCCGGGCGCCCTGTACGCCATGATCGAGCACTTCGCGCGCAACGACGTGAGCATGACCCGCATCGAGTCGCGCCCCTCGCGCCGGGGCATCTGGGATTACGTCTTCTTCATCGACGTGGAGGGGCATCGCGAGGACCCCGGGGTTGCGGCCGCCCTGGCCGAACTGGAACAGGGTGCCTGCGCGGTGAAGGTGCTGGGTTCCTATCCACGTGCGGTGATCTGAGTCGGTCCCGTTGATCACGAGCCATGAGGCGATTTCCTGAATGACCCCGGCTGACGTGGATTTTCTCGAACTTGCCGCCCCCGGCGTGTGTGGCCTGACGCCCTACCAGCCCGGCAAGCCGGTGGCCGAACTCGAGCGCGAGCTCGGGGTCCGCAATGCCGTCAAGCTGGCCTCCAATGAAAACCCCTGGGGACCGGGCCCGCAGGCACTGGACGCCGCGCAGTCCGTCATGCGGCAGATCGCGCGTTACCCGGAGGGCAGCGGCTACCAGCTGGTGGCACGGCTGGCGGCACGGCACGACGTGGCGCCGGGCTGCATCACGCTGGGTAACGGTTCCAACGACGTGCTCGACATGATCGCGCGTGTGTTCCTGACCCCGCAGCACGAGGCGGTCTTTTCCCGGTATGCGTTTGCCGTCTACCCGATCTCGGTGCAGGCGGTCGGCGCCAGCGCACGCGAGGCGCCCGCGCATGACGGCAGCCGCGGCCCGGCCTGGGGTCACGACCTGGACGCCATGGCGGCACTCGTCGGCAGGGATACGCGCGTCGTGTTTATCGCCAACCCCAATAATCCGACCGGCACCTGGCTGCACGCGGACGAACTCGAGGCCTTTCTGGAGCGGATGCCGCCGCACGTCATGGTGGTGGTCGACGAGGCATATTTCGAGTACGTGGAGGATGAGCGCTATCCCGATACCTCGCGCTGGCTCGCACGCTATCCCCGCCTGATCGTCACGCGCACCTTTTCCAAGGCCTATGGACTGGCCGGGCTGCGGGTCGGCTACGCACTCTCGCACCCGCAGGTGGCCGGCCTGCTCAACCGGGTACGCCAGCCGTTCAACGTGAACCTGGTGGCACAGGCCGCCGCCGTTGCCGCGCTGGAGGACACGCAGTTTCTCGCCGACTGCGTGCGCTACAATCGCGCCGGCATGCAGCAGCTGGTGTCCGGATTCGGGCGCATGAACCTGCCGTACATCGAGTCGGTGGGCAATTTCGTGGCCGTGGACGTCGGGCGTGCGGCCAGCGAGGTATACCAGGGACTGCTGCGGCAGGGCGTGATCGTACGCCCGGTGGCGAACTACGGAATGCCGCGGCACCTGCGCGTCACCATCGGCCGGCCGGAGGAAAACGAACGCTTTCTGTCCGCCCTGCACGCGGTGCTGACATGATCCGGCGCCTGTGTGTCATCGGCGTGGGGCTGATCGGGGGGTCGCTGGCGCGCGCCCTGCGCCAGGCGGGCCATTGTCACGAGATCGTCGGGGCAGGGCGCAGTCCCGAACACCTGCAGCAGGCCGTGCGCCTGGGCGTGATCGACCGCTTCGAGACCGACCCGGCGCGCGCCGTGCAGGGTGCCGACATGATACTGGTGGCGACGCCGCTGGGCGCGATGCGGGGGGTGTTTGCGGCGATCCGTGACCATCTGGCGGACGATGCCGTGCTGACCGATGCCGGCAGTGCCAAGGGCTGTGTCATCGAGGCCGCACAGTCGGCGTTCGGAGGACTGCCACCCGGGTTTGTGCCGGCGCACCCGATTGCCGGGACCGAGCGGAGCGGCGTGGCCGCCTCGTTTGCGGAACTGTACCGTGACCGGCGCGTGATCCTGACACCCACGGCCACCTCGTCGCCGCAGGCGATCGCACGGGTACGCACCATGTGGGAGGCGGCCGGTGCGCAGGTGACCCAGATGAGTGCCGCGCACCACGACGAGGTGCTGGCCGCCACCAGTCACCTGCCGCATGTGCTCGCCTTTGTGCTGGTGGAAAGCCTGGCCCGGATGCAGGACCAGCGCGAAATCTTCGAGTATGCCGCCGGCGGGTTTCGCGATTTTACCCGCATCGCCTCCAGTGATCCGGTGATGTGGCGCGACATCTGCCTGGCCAACGCTGCGGCCGTGCAAGCCATGATCGAGCGCTTCCTCGGCGACCTGCAGGTCCTGGACCAGGCGGTGGCCGCGCACGACGGCGAGCGGCTGCTGGAGCTGTTCAACCGTGCCAAGACGGCCCGCGATCACTTTCAGCAGCAGTCACCGGCGGACCCGAACGATGAGTGAGGTGCGCTTCAGGATCGATCCGGGCGGAGCGCTGTCCGGCGAGGTGCGGGTACCCGGCGACAAGTCCATCTCGCATCGCTCCATCATGCTGGGTTCCCTGGCCGAGGGCATGACGCGGGTGCGCGGATTCCTGGAAGGGGAGGACAGTCTCGCCACGCTGGCCGCGTTCCGGGCCATGGGGGTACACATCGAGGGTCCGGAGCACGGGCAGGTCAGCGTGCACGGGGTCGGCTTGCGGGGACTGCGCGCACCGGACGGGCCCCTGAACCTGGGCAATTCCGGCACCTCGATGCGCCTGCTGGCCGGCCTGCTGGCCGGACAGTCCTTCGATACGGTGCTGACGGGGGACACCTCGCTGTCGGGCCGGCCGATGCGGCGCGTGACCGAACCGCTCATGCAGATGGGTGCGCGCATCGACACCACGCCACGCGGCACGGCGCCCCTGCACATCCACGGGAACTGCCGGTTGCACGGGATCGAGTACGGCATGCCGGTAGCCAGTGCCCAGGTCAAGTCCAGCCTGCTGCTCGCCGGCCTGTATGCACAGGGAACCACCTGTGTTGCCGAACCCGCACCGACCCGGGATCACACCGAGCGTATGCTCGCCGGCATGGGCTATCCGCTCAGCCGCAGCGGCGCCCGTGCCTGCGTCAGCGGGGGTGGCCGCCTGCAGGCCATCGAGATCGACATTCCAGCGGATATCTCCTCGGCCGCATTCTTCCTGGTGGGGGCGAGTATTGCGCCGGGCTCGGATCTGCTGCTGCGCCACGTCGGCATGAACCCGACCCGGACCGGTGTCATCGACATCCTGCAGCGCATGGGCGCCCGCATCGAGGTCAGCCGGGAACGGGACGCGGGCGGCGAGCCGGTGGCCGACCTGCGTGTGCGGCATGCCGAACTGCATGGCATCGAGATCCCGGCGCAGCTGGTCCCGCTGGCCATCGATGAGTTCCCCGCCGTCTTCGTGGCCGCTGCCTGCGCAACCGGACGCACGCGGCTGACCGGCGCGGCAGAACTGCGTGTGAAGGAGAGTGACCGTATCCAGGTGATGGCGGATGGACTGCAACGACTCGGCGTGCAGGCCCGGCCGACCCCGGATGGCATGCTCATCGAGGGCGGTCCGCTCGGCAGCGCTCGCGTCGACAGTCACGGCGATCACCGGATCGCCATGGCGTTTGCCATGGCCGCGCTGCGGGCGGCGGGCCCGGTGGAAATCACCGACTGTGCGAACGTGAGCACCTCGTTTCCGGGGTTCGTCGAACTCGCGCGCGCCGCCGGGCTGCAGATCGGGCGTGGCGGATGACAGCGGCGCGGAGGGGCGTATCGTGCGTACCGGAACGATAAACGACCACGGAATCCACGGAAGAACATGGAAAAATCATCCAGTATCGCCGGGTTCTTCCGTGGCTGGTTACCCGGATTGCGGTCCGGGCAGGCGTGGATCAACCAGGCCAGTCCCCATCGACCTTGCACGGCCCTGACATGACCGTCTCCAGTCTGAATGCAATTCCGGTCATCACCATCGATGGCCCCGGTGGCTCCGGCAAAGGCACCGTCAGCCAGGCGGTGGCTGCCGCCCTCGGCTGGCATTACCTGGACAGCGGGTCGCTCTATCGCCTGCTGGCCTGGGCGGCGGTGCAGCGGGACATTGCGCTGGACGATGCCGCGGCCCTGGTCCGGCTGGCCGGCCAGCTCGCCTGTGAATGCTGCCTGCCCACACCGGCCGATCCGGTGGTGCGTCTGGACGGCCGGGATGTCACCCCCCAGCTGCGCACCGAGGCGGCCGGCGCGGCCGCCTCGCGGATTGCCACCCTGCCGGCGGTGCGGGCCGCGCTGCTGGACTGGCAGCACAGCTGCCGCAAGCCCCCCGGCCTGGTGGCCGACGGGCGCGATATGGGTACGGTGATCTTTCCTGATGCCGGACTGAAAATCTTCCTCACCGCCAGCTCACAAGTGCGCGCAGAAAGACGCTATAACCAGCTGAAAGAAATGGGAATAAATGCCGACCCATCGGCGCTGGTCCGCGAGGTGGAGGCGCGCGACCGGCGTGATGCCACACGTCCGACGGCGCCCCTGAAGCCCGCGCCGGATGCCATTGTGCTTGATAACAGTGCCCTGGATGTCCCGGCTACCGTCGCTGCCGTCCTCCAGGCGGCGCGCAAGAAGTTTTAAAAAACCCCTGTACGATTAAGCAGATACACGTATAATCCTTCTTGGGCCCGGAAGCGCCCCGTGTGCAGCCGGTTCTTTACACCTGACCCCGCGCGTCGCCAGATGCTGCGGGAATGATTACGGGCCGTGAAAACGGTACCAGGATGAATTTTCCCATGACTCAAAGTTTTGCTGAGATGTTTGAAGAAAGCCTCGCGCACCAGGAAATGAACCGCGGCGCGGTGGTCATCGGTACGGTAGTTGATATTCAACCGGATATGGTGATCGTACATGCCGGTCTGAAATCCGAAGGTGTGATTCCGATTGAAGAATTCAGGAACGCCGCGGGTGAACTCGAGGTCGCGGTGGGTGACCAGGTTGAAGTAACACTCGAGGCGGTTGAGGACGGTTTCGGTGAAACCCGGCTGTCCCGCGAGAAGGCAAAACGCGACCAGGTCTGGCGCCGGCTGGAACAGGCCTACGAAAACGAGGCCATCGTCAAGGGCGTCATCAGCGGCAAGGTCAAGGGTGGATTCACCGTCGATATCGACGATATCCGTGCGTTCCTGCCGGGTTCCCTGGTGGATGTGCGTCCGGTACGTGATCCGACGTTCCTCGAAGGCAAGGAACTGGAATTCAAGGTCATCAAGCTCGACAAGCGTCGTAACAACGTGGTGGTGTCGCGCCGCGCCGTGGTGGAGACCGAGTTCAGCGCCGAACGCGAGGCCATGCTGCAGAGCCTCGAGGAAGGCATGGTCATCAAGGGCATCGTCAAGAACCTTACTGACTATGGTGTATTCGTCGACCTCGGTGGCATCGACGGCCTGCTGCATATCACCGACATGGCCTGGAAGCGCGTCAAGCACCCGTCCGAGATCGTCAACGTGGGCGATGAAATCGAGGTCAAGGTGCTGAAGTTCGACCGCGAACGTAACCGCGTTTCGCTCGGCATGAAACAGCTCGGCCAGGATCCCTGGGCCGACCTGGCGCGCCGCTACCCGGCCAATACCCGGCTGTTCGGCAAGGTCACCAACATTGCCGATTACGGTTGTTTCGTGGAGATCGAGGAGGGCGTGGAAGGTCTGGTACACGTCTCCGAAATGGACTGGACCAACAAGAATGTCAATCCGTCGAAGGTGGTGCACGTGGGCCAGGAAGTGGAGGTCATGGTGCTGGACATCGACGAGGAGCGCCGTCGCATTTCACTGGGTATCAAGCAGTGCTATCCGAATCCCTGGGATGAGTTCGGTGCCACCCGCAACAAGGGCGACATGGTCAAGGGCACCATCAAGTCGATCACCGATTTCGGTATCTTCGTCGGCCTGGAAGGCGAAATCGACGGCCTCGTGCACCTGTCCGACATCTCCTGGCACGAGCCCGGCGAAGATGCGGTGCGCAAGTACAGCAAGGGCCAGGAGATCGAGGCGGTGGTCCTGTCGGTGGATCCGGAGCGCGAACGCATCTCACTCGGGATCAAGCAGCTGGAAAAGGACCCGTTCTCCAATTTCGTGGCCGAGCACAGCAAGGGCAGCATCGTGAAGGGCACGGTGAAGGAAGTCGACGCCAAGGCGGCGATCATCGACCTGGGTGACGGGGTAGACGGCACGCTGCGTGCCTCCGAGCTGTCGCGGGACCGCATCGAGGATGCGCGCACGATCCTGAGCGTGGGCGACGAGGTCGAGGCCAAGTTCATGGGCGTCGATCGCAAGAGCCGCGCCATCATGCTGTCGGTCAAGGCCAAGGACTCGGATGACGAGGCGGCCATGATGCAGGACTACGGTGCGAATTCTTCCGAGGCGACGACCAGTCTTGGCGACGTGCTGAAGCAGCATTTGAACGGGGACGAGGGTTGAGCCAACGGGAGCGTGACCCATTCGTTGAGGATGACTGGAACGGAATACTGATCCGGGGTGGTGGGAGAAAATGACAAAGTCTGAACTGATCGAGATACTGGCGGCGAAGAACGGACATTTGAACTACAAGGATGTCGAACTGGCCGTCAAGAGTCTGCTGGAGCAGATGAGTTGGGCGTTGGCGACCGGTCAGCGCATCGAGATCCGCGGGTTCGGCAGCTTTTCGCTGCACTACCGACCACCCCGAATCGGCAGGAATCCGAAAACGGGCGACTCGGTGGCCCTGGCCGCCAAGCATGTCCCGCACTTCAAGCCCGGCAAGGAACTGCGGGAACGGGTCAACGAGGGGCTGCAGCGGGAACGGGAACAGCAACAGCAGGCGCCGCAGCAAACGCAACAGCACCACCCATAGCCAGGGCGGGCAGCGACCGCGTTGCGGCTGCGCCGTCTCTCCTGCCCGCACCGCCGGTGCCGGGCAGCGGCGGTGCGGAGGCTGCGCTGGCAGGTCATCTGGCGGGATGAATTCGACCCACTCTATCTACCGGACTGTTCAGGCCACGCGGAACGCAGGTTCCGCGTGGCCTTTTTCCTGTCGCCACCCGGGGTGGCAGGCGGCGGTGTGATGCAGGCAGAGAGCCTGATCTGGCTGCTGTTGCCGGTGGCCGCCGCGTTCGGGTGGTTTGCCGCCGGGCAGCGGCAGGGCAAGCCGGGACGCTGCACCGACTCCATGCTCGGTTCCGAATACATCAAGGGCCTGAACTACCTGCTGACCGAACAACAGGACAAGGCCATCGATGTATTCATTCGCATGCTGGAGGTCAACAGTGACACCGTCGAGACCCATCTGGCGCTGGGCAACCTGTTCCGCAAGCGCGGCGAGGTGGACCGTGCCATCCGCATTCACCAGAACCTGGTGGCACGCAGCAGCCTGAATCACGAACAGCGCCACGATGCCCTGCTGGAACTCGGGCAGGATTACATGAAGGCCGGACTCTTTGATCGTGCCGAGGGCCTGTTCCGGGAACTGCTCGAGGCCAGCGTGCACGAGTCCAGCGTGCTGCCACTGTTGCTGGATATCTACGAGCAGGAGAAGGACTGGGACAATGCCATCGCCATCGCCATGCAGATGGGCTTCGTGGGCGGCCAGCCGGCGCGCACCGTGATTGCCCACTACTACTGCGAACTGGCGAACAATGCGCGTGCGCGCGGTACGACCGACGTGGCTCTCGAACTGCTGGCCAGGGCCGTGGAATACGATCCGCACTGTGCCCGTGCCACCCTGATCCGGGGCAGTATCGCCCAGCAGCAGGGGGATTTCACGACGGCACTGACTGCCTATGAGCAGATGGTGGGACAGGATATTGATTTGCTTCCGGAGGTGCTCGAGGATATCCGCGACTGTCACCTGGCGCTGGGCAGCGTGCAGTCCCTGATCCCTTTCCTGCAGAGGGTGGTCGGCCAGTATCCCGGGATTACCCCGGTACTGGTGCTCGCGGACATGATCGGTCACGAGCAGGGGGAACGCGCGGCGGCGGATTTCATCGCCGCAGAACTGGCCAGGCGTCCCTCGGTGCGTGGCCTGGCGCGCTTCATCGATTTCAGCCTCGCCGGCAGTGAAGGCGCGGCGCGCGACAACCTGCTGATCCTGAGAAAGATCACCGATCAGCTGCTGGAGAACAAGCCCGTCTACAAGTGCAGCAACTGCGGGTTTGAGGGGCGGTCCCTGCACTGGCAATGTCCCGGCTGCAAACGCTGGAACAGCATCCGGCCGATCCACGGCGTGGATGCCGAATAGGCGCATCCGGAGGTTGCATACCGTGACGGCAAACGGTTCCCGCATCATCGTCGCACTGGACTACGCGCAACCGGCCGAGGCGCTGGCGCTGGTCGCGCGTCTCGAGCCTGGTTCCTGTCGTCTCAAGGTGGGCAAGGAGCTGTTTACCCGCAGCGGGCCGGCCCTGGTCGAGACCCTGGTCGGGCGTGGTTTCGACGTGTTCCTGGACCTGAAATTCCACGATATTCCCAACACCGTGGCCAGTGCCTGTCACGCGGCCGCCGACCTGGGTGTCTGGATGCTCAATGTGCATGCCCTCGGCGGTACGCGCATGCTGGAGTCGGCACGCGCCGGCGTGGAGCGCTCCGGAACCACGCCCCGGCTCATTGCCGTGACGATTCTCACCAGCATGGATGAACGGGACCTGGCGGGCGTTGGCCTGGCCGGGACCCCGGCGGACAACGTGCTGCGACTTGCCACGCTGGCGCGTGCCTGCGGGATCGATGGCGTCGTCTGTTCCTCGCGGGAAACCGCGCTCCTGCGCGGGCAGTTCGGTGCGGATTTCCTGCTGGTGACGCCCGGCATCCGCCCGGCCGGTGCCGCCGTCGATGACCAGCGCCGCGTGATGACGCCGCTCGAGGCCGTCCGCAACGGTTCCAGCTACCTGGTGATCGGGCGTCCGGTTACGCGGGCTGACGATCCGCTACAGGTTCTGCGTATGCTCAATTCGGAATTGTCCGCTGCTGTCTGACTGCCGCGCGGTGCATGCTGTTCACCGCTGCCGGATTTCTCCCGGCCGCGTAACGTCCAACCAGCAAGCACCCAGCAGGAGGCAACGATGCGTTACTTGTACAGGTCACTCATATCCATACTGATGCTGTTCGCCGTGCAGGCCCATGCCGGCCCGGTCGACATCAACCGCGCGGATGCCGGCACGCTCGCCACGGCGATCGTCGGGATCGGCGCGAAGAAGGCGGCCATGATCGTCCAGGACCGGGATGCAAACGGGCCGTTTGCCAGCGTGGATGAACTGGCGCGGGTCAAGGGGATCGGGGCAGCTACCATCGAACGGAACCGCAGCACCCTGAAGGTCGGCGCACCGGCCGACGAGTGACGTCCGGGGTGCGTCATGCCCGCAGCCAGGCACGCTCCCCGGCGCTGCCAGCCGCGGGCATGGCGTACCAGTGTGGCCGGGGCCGCCTGTCGGACCGTCACCGCGATCCCGGCCGGGTACCCCGGACCGAAGCGGTTTGATGCAATTAAATCAATTTATAATCATAATATTGCGAGGTATTCATGAGCCGGAATGGCAGCAGTGTGTGCCTGTCGTGGTGAGCGCCGGAAGCGGCGTCCGGAAACACTCCGCCGGCACCGGTGACGGGCGAGGGTGATTTAACCTTCGCGGTAGCGGGTCGATGTTGAGTAAAATAGCGGGATCACCACTCGTGGCCCGACCATTCCGGGGAGTCTCCTCTGCTATGAAGTTGTACCCAGTCATCCTGTCCGGTGGAGCGGGCACACGCCTCTGGCCGCTGTCCCGTGAGCACTATCCGAAGCCACTGATGCCGCTGGTTTCCGATCGTTCCCTCCTGCAGGATACTGCACTGCGACTCGACGGCGTGCCCGACCAGGGCAAGGCCGTGTACGTCTGTAACGAGGAACACCGGTTCCTGGTTGCCGAACAGGTCCACCAGCTGGACCGGCAGGCCACGACCATCATCCTTGAACCGGAAGGACGCAATACGGCACCGGCCCTGACCCTGGCCGCCCTGTACCTGGTCCGGAACGATCCCGATGCACTGATGATCGTCATGCCGGCGGATCACGTGATGACCCGTCCGCAGGCCTTCGTCGAGGCGGTGCAGCAGGGCCGCGTCGAGGCGGAGCACGGGGCACTCGTCACCTTCGGCATCGTTCCGGATCGCCCGGAAACCGGCTACGGGTATCTCCGGCGCGGCAACGCGCTGCACGGTGGCGCGGCCTTTACGGTAGCCGAATTTGTCGAGAAACCGGACCTGCCGACGGCGCAGCGGTATCTCGACAGCGGTGACTACTACTGGAACAGCGGGATCTTTCTGATGCGGGCAGAGCGCTGGCTGACGGAAGTCGAACGTTTCGCGCCCTCGATACTCGAACATGCCGGCAACGCCATGCAGCATGGACGGCAGGACTGCGATTTCTTCCGCGCCAGCAAGGCCGATTTCCTGTCCTGTCCCTCCGATTCGATCGACTATGCCGTGATGGAAAAGACCGATCGCGTGGTCGTCCTGCCGATGGATGCCGGCTGGTCGGACGTCGGCGCCTGGCCGGCGCTGTGGGAAATCTGCGAGCGCGATGCCAACGGCAACGTCCTGCGGGGTGACGTGCTGGCGGAAGACACCCGCAATGCCTTCCTCGTGGCGCAGCACCGCTGTCTCGCCACGGTCGGCGTCGAGGACATCATCGTGGTGGAAACGGCCGATGCCGTACTGGTGGCCAGCAAGGACAAGGCGCAGAACGTGAAGGCCATCGTCAGCCGTCTCAAGTCGCAGCGCCGCGACGAGTACAAGACCCACCGGCAGGTATACCGCCCGTGGGGATCGTACGAGGGTATCGATGCCGGCCCGCGTTTCCAGGTCAAACGCCTCACGGTCAAACCGGGGGCACAGCTGTCGCTGCAGATGCATCATCACCGTGCCGAACACTGGGTGGTCGTGAAAGGGACGGCGCGGGTGACCTGTGGCGACCAGGTGTTCAACCTGCACGAAAACGAATCGACCTATATACCGATCGGTGAGCGGCACCGGCTGGAGAATCCCGGCAACATTCCGCTGGAAGTGATCGAGATCCAGTCCGGCAGTTACCTGGGCGAGGACGATATCGTGCGTTTTGAGGATGTCTACGACAGGGTGCAACAGAGCCAGTGACGGGTGGCAGCACACGGGACCGGAACAATGCGCGGGGTCCGGGGGCGGTGGTCCCGGTGGAACGGATCGTCCCGGTCCGGCAGGAAACAACTTCAGGAAGGCAGGTATGGAAATGAAAGTGCGCAAGGCGGTTTTTCCGGTGGCGGGACTGGGTACCCGGTTCCTGCCGGCAACCAAGGCCAATCCCAAGGAAATGCTGACCGTGGTGGACAAGCCGCTGATCCAGTACGCCGCGGAAGAGGCCGTCAGTGCCGGCGTCGACGAGCTGATCTTCGTCACCAGCAGCAGCAAGCGCGCCATCGAGGACCATTTCGACAAGAACTACGAACTTGAATCGGAACTCGAGCGCAAGGGCAAGCTGGAGCTGCTGAAGATCGTGCGCGAGGTGGTGCCGCCACACGTGGCCTGTGTCTATGTACGCCAGCCGGAGGCGCTCGGACTCGGGCACGCGGTACTGTGTGCCAAGCCCGTGGTCGGGAATGAACCGTTTGCCGTGATCCTGGCCGATGACCTGATCCACACCGACAGGAACTGCGTGCTGGGCCAGATGGTCTCGGTCTACAATGACCGCAAGTGCAGTATCCTCGGGGTCGAGGAAGTGCCGCATGACGAAACCGATAAATACGGCATCGTCGACCCGGAAGAATCCGACGGTCGTATCACCAAGCTGAACGGCATCGTCGAGAAGCCGAAGCCGGTCGACGCGCGTTCCAATCTCGCCGTGGTGGGACGGTACGTACTGACCCCGGGCATCTTCCGGCACCTGGAGGAAATTCCGCGCGGTGCCGGAGGCGAGATCCAGCTGACCGATGCCATCGGGCGTCTGCTGCAGGAGGAATCGGTGCTGGCGTATCGCTTCGAGGGCAAGCGCTACGACTGTGGCAGCAAGCTCGGTTACCTGAAGGCCACCGTGGAATACGCCCTGATGCACCCGGACCTGCGTGAACCGTTCCTGGAGTACCTCGTCACCGAGTTCGGGCAGCGCGCCAAGAAGTTTCTGCGCGCCATCAATCACTGACCCTCGCTGTCACGGCTGGTGTCCGCCCTGCGGCCAGCCGGTCCGATCCGCTCGCGCCCGCGGGGCGCTTCTGCTGCAACGGATGCACCCGAAGGAGCCTGCCTGCAGGCGAATGCGTGGCAGGCGCCAGATCCTGCGCCGCCAGGGCGGTTCCCACGGATCGTTAGCCGGCAGGATGCGCCGTGCGCTCCATGTGACGTGGAGCGTGCTGGCCCCGCGCAGAGAGACCCAAACCAGTTCACCGTCCTCGCGAGGAACGGTGTGACGCAGCAAAGACGACCCACGCCCCCGCGCCTGACGGGGGATCCGTCACGCGCAGGGGTATGCCCGCTGCGGGTTTAATTGCCGATCTTGAGGTTGCCGCCCTTGCCCAGTCCGCCCTTGACTTCCTGTGCCTTGTAGCTGCGCAGTGCCTTGACCATCTGGTTGTAGGAGTCGACGAAGGCCGCCGTCAGGACCTTGCCTTCGGGGGTATTGGTGAAGCCACCGGCGCCGCCACCCAGATGGCCGCCGAACATGCCGCCGAACAGGTTGAAGTCATAGTTCTTGGCGCTGCCCACCGCGGAGGAAATCTGCACCCCGGAGCGGTTGTCGATCAGCAGCAGCGTCGTGGCCGCCTCGTTGGACTTCATGCCCCCGGCGACGGCGCCGGCCACGCTGCCGAACAGCCCGCCGAGCGCGGCGCCCATGCCGCCGGTACCCTTGGCCGAGAACTGGATGCTCGGCTGCATGGTGTAGTCGGCCGCGACCATCTGGCCCTTGCCGAACTTGCTGCCGGAACGCATTTCACCGGACTGCTGCAGCGCACGCTCGCGCATCATGTTGTTCATGGAACGGCCGCGCTCCACCACCACGAAGCAGTTGGACTGCTGGATCATCATGCGCAGGACCGGCGTGGTGCTGCCGAGGTTGGGGTAGCGGGAATAGTACTCGCCCCACCAGGGTGCGGTCTGGTCCTCTTCCACGCCCAACGTACCGAGGGGCGCACTGCAGTGCTCCAGCTGGCTGTTCTCGCCCTGCGAGCTGCCGCCGGCCGCACCGCCGGTGACGGTCTGGCCGGAGGCGCCACCCAGTTTCGGCATGGTGCCCTCACATCCGGTCAAACCCAGCAGGATTGCCGGCAACAGCACGGTGCCTGCCCTCCAAACCAGGGTATTTAAGGTACTACGTGAATGCTTTGTTTTCACAGTTGTCTCCCGTCGCTGAATCGCCCCTAACGATGTGGGTTACCCACAAGCTCACCACGCCCGACACACCCCGATGCGTGCGCCACCGCATTATAGATAGCATTGCTCCCGAAGACTACCAGATGGCACCGCACCCGGCTGGTGCAGGCAGCACCGCTCCATGCCGGTTGTGCCGCGCCGTTTTGCAGCCGGCCGGAGGGCCCTGTCGTGGCGGTTTGCGACCGGCACGCGCGCGCCCGCTTCCGGGATGGCGTGGCCGGGAACCCGGACAGCCGGCCGGGACGAGCGGTGTGCCACCCGCAACGGCCGACCCGGGCGGCTGGCAGGGCGAGTGGAAGCGGCTATGCTTGAGTGCGAGGGCCTGACCCGTAGTCATACCAGCAACGAACAGGGGGGCAGCATGGCCGATGAGTATGCAGTACTATCACACGTCCCGTTGCGCAGGGGCATGGCCTGCGTGACACCCGCAGGCCTGACGCCGCTGGTGCGCGCGAGCGACCCGGCAATCAAGGTCATGACCGACTTCCGCAAGGTCACGCCCGTAACCATCGAACCGGGTGCGGGTATCATTGCCGCCATCGGCAAGATGAAGGCGGTCGGCGTCCGCCTGCTGCTGGTGCCGGACCGCGATGACCAGATCATCGGGATCATCACGGCCACCGATATCCAGGGCGAGCGCGCATTCAAGCTGAGCCAGGAAAGGGGTATCCCGCGTACGGACATCAAGGTCGAGATGCTGATGCTGCCGCTCGACCGGGCCATGGCCATGGACATGGTCACGGTGAGCGGTGCCTGTGTCGGGCACATCGTCGCGTCCCTGCACAAGCTCGAGCGGCGTCACACGCTGGTCGTGGAAACAGATCCCGTTACCGGCCGCTGTCTGATCCGTGGACTGTTCTCGATCTCGAATATCAGCAAGTTGATGGGGCGTGATGTCGCCAGCCCGGAGTACGCCACGCACTCACTCGCAGAAGTACAGCACGAGCTGGGCTGAGGACGATCCGCGGCGGATGCGCCGCTGTGAAGTGTGGGGCGTGCGGCGGACGGGTACTCCGATTGTCGTCAGCACCGGGTTACTCGACGAGCTGCAGCGGGGGGCATTTCCTGCGCGCATGGAGGATGCGCATGAGCAATCGCCGCTGGAGCGCCGCTTCCTGCGATGCCGCAAAATAGCGGCGTGCCGCCGCCCGTGCCGCACGCTGCTGGCGCAGCCTTCTGAAAACGGCATTGCCCAGGACCACGGCCTGAGCCGGTGCGTTCTCCCCGTGACGATTGTTATGTTCAGTCATGCCACATGCCCGGGCAGGCGTAGTGACGCCGGGAATTCCGGCAGACGATAAGAATGGTAGGGCCTGCCCGGCTGCAGGGTCAATCCTGTACCAGGGTCGTATGGCGTACCTGCCGGGCGACGTACGCCGGTGTAGACCGGAGCCGGACGAGTCCGGGGAGCGGGTGACGGAGACCGGGACCGCGCGGGTCCGGCAGGGCGGTGCCCGCGGTCTATTCGAATACGATGGTCTTGTTCCTGTATACCAGGATCTTGTGGTGCAGGTGGTGCCAGACGGCGCGCGCCAGCACCAGTTTTTCGAGATCGCGCCCCTTCCGGACCATGTCATCGATCGAGTCTTCGTGGCTGACCCGAACCACGTCCTGCTCGATGATGGGGCCCGCATCCAGCTCGGGAATCACGTAATGGCTGGTGGCGCCGATGATCTTCACACCGCGCTCGTGGGCGGAATGGTAGGGCCGCGCCCCCGGGAAAGCGGGCAGAAAGGAGTGGTGAATGTTGATGATCCGCTCCGGATAACGGTGCACGATTCCGTCACCCAGGATCTGCATGTAGCGTGCCAGCACGATGAAATCGATCCGGTGCTGCTGCAGCAGTTCCAGCAGTCTGGGTTCCTGTTCCGCGCGGTTTTCCGGGGTGATCGGCAGGTGCACATACTCGATGCCGAAACGCCCGGCTGCCGGCTGCAGGTCGGGATGGTTGCTCACGATCAGGGGGAGCTCGACCTGCCATTCGCCGGTCTCGTGGCGCGCCAGGATGTCATAGATACAGTGTGGCAGCCTGGATACGAATACCGCCATGCGTTGTACGGCGTCTGAAAAGTGCAGCTGCCAGGTCATCGAGAAACGTTCTGCGACCTGTGCAACAAAGGTCGCCCCGATCCGCTCCCGGCTGACGGCAAACCCCTCGAGGTCCCATTCAATCCGCATGAAGAAGACCGCGCGGCCCGTGTCCACGTGCTGCTCCAGGGAGAGGATATTGCCGCCGTTGGCGTAGATGTATTCCGTCACCGACCGCACGATCCCCTGTTGGTCCGGGCAGTGAATCAGGAGGATGGCGGATCTGGAAGCGGGCATGCCCATGTCTGCGGCCGGAAGCCGGTTCCGGGTGTACGGATACGTGATGGCGGGATGATAGCAGATCGACACGGCATGAACCGGGGCACTGCCTGTGTACGGGTGTCTCACCCGAGCCGGAAATTGCAGATTTTTTCCGCACCAGTCGCGGAACCGGCAGGTTCCGGTTAGCGGTGATTCCCGGAAACGGTGGGCGCCGCCAGCCGGATGAGAACTGATCTCATTCTGGACACGTTCCGGCCATTGTGATTTAATCTTTCCTTAACGTTCCCGGGGGGGGACGTGATGTCGAATTCACAATAATCAGGCAACTCCGGGAAATATAATAATGCAGTACCCTGCCACGACCGCCATTCGTTTGTGCTGCGTCCTGGCGCAAGCCCTGTTGTGCGGCTTCAGCATGTCCGTGCAGGCGGCCACCACCGTGCCCATCGAAGTGCAGATGCCCGGCACCCAGCCGGCGGACAACGTCAGTCTCGACCTGAACGGTAACTGCGCAAACTGCCACCAGGATAGCGATGCAGGGGTCAATATCCTGCATGACTGGCGCGGCAGCATGATGTCGCATGCCGGGCGCGACCCGATCTTCTGGGCCACGCTGGCCATTGCCGAGCAGGACTTCGACGGCTCCGGCGATCTCTGCCTGCGTTGCCATACCATGGCCGGCTGGCTGGATGGCGAATCCACACCCACGGATGGGTCCGCGATCAGTGATGCCAACAACAACAACAACGCGGGGGAGGGTGTCGGTTGCGAGGTCTGCCACAAGATGACCAATCCCGACAATTCCGAGTACCTCGGTGTGATGAATGCCCCCTATATTGCCAACGACGGCGGCAACCCGGCGGTGGGCTACTACGGCAGTGCACAGCTTTCCGAGTCGTCTGCGTCCGAGCGGCTCGGTCCGTATTCCGATGCCCTGGCCAAGCATCCCAAGGCCCAGTCACTGTTCCACCGCTCGGTGGATTTCTGCGGTTCCTGCCACGACGTCTCCAACCCGGTGGTCGGCGACCTGGCGCCGAACAATGGCGCACAGGTCCCGCTGACCAGTGGTTTCGACGGGCAACTCGACACGCCCACCAACCCGCGCAACATCGAGGACAAGGCGGCATTCAACCACTTTCCCTACGAATACGGCGTGGTCGAGCGCACCTACAGCGAGTACAAGGCCGGCCTG
>CAYUFA010000037.1:0-26890 GCA_964443845.1 uncultured Ectothiorhodospiraceae bacterium | reverse complement strand
CGACCCCAGCATTATGAGTGCTGTGCTCTAACCAGCTGAGCTACGTAGCCATGAAAGGGCTGGAAAGGGTACCCGAAAACACGGTGCCTGGACAAGTTCCCCGGCCGGGGGCAGACACCAACCCTACACGTTGAAGCGAAAGTGCATGACGTCGCCGTCCTGCACGACGTACTCCTTGCCCTCCAGGCGCAGCTTGCCGGCCTCCTTCGCGCCGTGCTCGCCCTGGCAGGCGACGAAATCCGCATAGGCGATCACCTCGGCGCGGATAAACCCCTTTTCGAAATCGGTATGGATCTCCGCGGCGGCCTGCGGGGCGCTGGCGCCGACGCGCGTGGTCCACGCCCGCACCTCCTTCACGCCAGCGGTGAAGAAGGTCTGCAGCCCGAGCAGGCGGTAGCCGGCGCGGATGACCCGGTTCAGCCCCGGCTCCTCGAAACCCAGTGCGACCAGGTATTCCCCGCGTTCCCCGGCCGGCAGCTCGGCGATCTCCGCCTCGATGGCGGCACACACGGCGACGACCTGGTGACCCCCTTCCGCATCCGCACGCTGCTGCACGGCATCCAGGTACGGGTTGTCCTCGAAACCGTCCTCGGCGACGTTGGCGACGTACATCACGGGCTTGGCGGTCAGCAGGTGCAGGTCGTACAGCGCTGCCCGCTGCCCGGCGTCCAGCCCCATCGTCAGGGCCATGCCGCCCTGGTCGAGGTGATCGCGCACCTGCTCGTACAGCGCCAGTTTCGCCCTGGCTTCCTTGTCACCGCTCTTGGCCACCTTGGCCGCGCGCTGGATGCCCTTCTCCACGGTCTCGAGGTCCGCAAGCGCCAGCTCGGTATTGATCACGTCGATGTCGCGCAGGGGATCGACGCTGCCGCTGACGTGCACCACATTGTCGTCCTCGAAACAGCGCACCACCATGCAGATGGCATCGGTTTCCCGGATATTGGCGAGAAACTTGTTGCCCAGCCCCTCGCCCTTCGAGGCGCCGGCCACCAGCCCGGCGATATCGACGAACTCCATCGTGGTGTGGACGACGCGCTGCGGCGTCACGATCGCCGCGAGTTCATCGAGGCGCGGATCCGGCACCGGCACGATCCCGACGTTCGGGTCGATGGTGCAGAACGGGTAGTTCTCCGCCTGGATGCCGGCCTCGGTCAGGGCATTGAACAGGGTCGACTTGCCGACGTTGGGCAGTCCGACGATACCGCATTTCACGCTCATACTGGTTCCGCCAGGTGCGTCGTACGCACCGTAAAATATTCCCGAACAGACCGGTGCACACGGCGCACCCGGTGATCGCACCTTCGGCGGAAGCGCTGCGCCTTCCGCCCTTCACCGTGGCCGTCGCTGCCTCGAGAGAGGGAGGCCAATGTTATATTTCCGTGTTCTTCCGTGTGATTCCGTGGCCATTTCTTCCTTGCGGACCTCATCGCTCACCCTGCAAGCCCGCAACCAACAGTGACACACCGTATCGCGCGCGATGAGCGCTCCTACAGCAACCGATACACCCACAGGAGCCTGTGTTAGCAGGCGAAGCACACCCCGGGGCATAATCCCTTTCGCCGCCAGGGCGGCTCCTGCGGGATCAAGGTACCTGTTGCGCCCTGCGTACCCTACCCGGTATGCAGGGTCTTCATCGCCGCCTCGATCCGGCCCGCCAGCAGGTCCGGCAGGACCGCAAGCGCGGCATCGATGGCGTGGTCGATCTGCGTACGGTCCTCGTGGCTGGCCGGCTGCAGGACGTGGCTGGTCACATCGTCCCTGTGCCCGGGGTGCCCGATGCCGATGCGCAGACGCAGGAAGTCGTTGCCGCCCAGGTGCTGAATCAGGTCGCGCAGCCCGTTGTGACCGCCGTGGCCGCCATCCTTCTTCAGCCGTGCCGTGCCGACCGGCAGGTCGAGCTCGTCATGCACGACCAGGATCGCCCGGCGGGGGATCTGGAAGAACCCCGCCAGCGAGGCCACCGGCCGGCCGCTGCAGTTCATGAATTCCTGCGGTTTCTGCAGGCGCAGGTCGTGTCCGTGCAACGTGCAGCGCGCGACTTCGCTGTGGTGCCGGCCGTCGGCGCGGAATTGCGCATTGCAGCGCCGTGCCAGTTCGTCCACAAACCAGAACCCGGCGTTATGCCGGGTCCGGGCGTACCTGTTGCCGGGATTCCCCAGCCCGGCGACGAGCTGAACGGCCGTCAAGACAACGCCTAGCTGGAGGCTTCGCCCGACTCACCCTCGGCCGGCGGCGCTTCCGCTTCCTCCGCGCCGCGCTTGGCATGGATACTCACCACGGCGGTGTCATGGCCCTCGCCGCGCGCCAGTTCCACCAGCGTGACGCCGGCCGGCACGGCCAGTTCGGACAGGTGAATGGAATCGCCGACCTGCATGCCGGAAATATCGACCTCGATGTACTCCGGCAGATCCTTCGGCAGACACTCGACCAACACGTCGATCAACTCGTGTGTCACCAGACCGCCGGCCTTCACGCCGGGCGCCACCTCCTGGCCCTTGAAGTGCAACGGCACGTGGGTCTTGAGTTTTTCCGTCATGCTCACGCGCTGCAGGTCGACGTGCAGCACCACCGGGCGGCTCGGATGACGCTGGAGGTCGCGCAGGATGGCCTGGGTCTCGTTACCGCCGATCTTCACGGACAGGATGTGCGAGTAAAAGGCCTCGTGACCGAGGTTGCGAAGCAGTTCGTTGTGCAGCAGGGACAGGGACTCCGGGTCCTTGCCGGCGCCATACAGGATGGCGGGTACCTTACCGGTACGGCGCAGGCGGCGGCTCGCACCCTTACCCGACTCCGTACGCGGCTCCGCGTTCAGTTCAAAGCTGATTGCCATGTTATTTCTCCGATAAAAAATGCACCCTGGGGTGCGTTGTTCCTTCCCGCGACCAGGAAGGGCTCCACAAGCCGGGGTCAGATCCCGGCAGAAATCGGGATCTGACCCCGTTAATCCATGAACAGCGAGCTGACCGATTCCTCGTGACTGACCCGGCGCATGGTTTCCGCCAGCATGGCGGCGATACTCAGTTGCCGGATCTTCTTACAACGCTGCGCCGGTCCGCGCAGCGGTATGGTATCCGTGACCACCAGTTCGTCGAGCTCGGAGGCCTCGATGTTGTCGACGGCCGCCCCGGACAGGACCGGGTGCGTACAGTACGCAACCACGTGCGCCGCACCCTGCTCCTTGAGTGCCAGCGCGGCCAGGCACAGCGTACCGGCGGTATCGACCAGGTCGTCGATCAGCACGCAGGTGCGGTCCTCGACCTCGCCGATGATATTCATCACGCGTGCCTCGTTCGGGCGCGGACGGCGCTTGTCGATGATCGCCAGCTCGGCGTCATCCAGCCGTTTCGCCAGCGCCCGGGCACGAACCACGCCACCTACGTCCGGCGATACCACCACGATATCCGGATACTTCTGTTTCCAGATGTCACCGAGCAGGATCGGTGAGGCGTACACGTTGTCGACCGGGATATCGAAGAATCCCTGGATCTGGTCCGAGTGCAGGTCCACGGTCAGCACCCGGTCGGTCTTTGCATTGCTGACCATCTGCGCCACCAGCTTGGCCGTGATCGGCACCCGCGCGGAGCGCGGCCGGCGGTCCTGGCGCGCATACCCGAAGTACGGGATGACCGCGGTGATGCGCTGCGCCGAGGCACGGCGCACGGCATCGATCATGACCAGCAGCTCGATCAGGTGATCGTTGGTCGGCGCACAGGTCGGCTGTACGATGAACACGTCCTTGCCGCGGACGTTTTCCATGATCTCGACCTGCACCTCGCCATCGCTGAACTTGCTGACGACGGCGCTGCCCATGTTCAGCCGCAGGTGGTTGACGATGTTCTGCGCCAGCTCCGGGTTTGCATTGCCTGCAAACACCATCATGCCGCTGTCTTTGTGGGAGCCGGGTAGACTGTTCATAAACTGTTCGAAGTTGCCGTCCGTACCATTCGCAGCACAGCGCCCGGACCAGACCCCGCGGCACCCAGACTGCCTGTAATACCAGCACTATATGTAACTGATGTAACTGGCTGGGACGGCAGGACTCGAACCTGCGAATGCGGGGATCAAAACCCCGTGCCTTACCAGCTTGGCGACGTCCCAATGATTCACCCGGGGAACACCTGCGGCGCGCGGGAATGATTCATTCCAGTGCTGCCAGCAAGGGGGAGCGGTTGACACCGCGCGCCACCTGCCCGGCCCACGGCTGCGGCACCCGGGCTGCCACCTGTTCGGCATCCGCCCGGGAGCCGAATGCGGCGAACACGCAGGCACCGGTGCCGGTCAGGCGCGCGGGGGCAAACGAACTCAACCAGTCGAGGGCCGCCGCCACTTCCGGATAGCTGCGCCGAACCACTGCCTCGCAGTCGTTCCGGGCAGGCCCCGCAAGAAGGTCGGCTATTTTCTGCCGGGGCGTGTCCCGTGTCAATTCAGGCGCGAAAAAAACAGTGGCCGTTGATACAGTTACTGCAGGATCGACAACCACGTACCAGGCTTCCGGCGGACTCGCCGGAATCAGCCGTTCACCAATCCCCTCCGCCACTGCGGCCTGGCCCTGGACGAACACCGGCACATCGGCGCCCAGCCGCAGGCCAAGGTTGGATAACTCATTGATCGACAAACCAAGTTCCCATTCCCGGTTGAGCACCAGCAGGGTCGTCGCGGCATCCGAACTGCCACCGCCAAGCCCGCCACCCGGCGGCAGGCGCTTGTCGAGATAGAGGGTAACGCCCTGCCGGCACCCGGTTACCTGCTGCAGCAGGCGGGCGGCACGGACACCCAGATCCTGCTCCGGAGGGATTCCGGCCGGTCCCGCCCCACGGTGAATTCCACCATCGGCGTTACACTCGAAATAGAGCCAGTCCACCCAGGTCAGGAACTGGTACAGGGTCTGCAGCTCGTGGTAACCATCCGGCCGGCGCCCGGTGACATACAGGAACAGGTTGAGCTTGGCCGGCGCCGGCCACGGGCCGCTGGCCGTCGCCGGGATGCTGGTCAGGCTCACAGTGCCGGTACCGGCCCGAGCTGCCACCGGTCGATCACCAGCTTCAGAACCAGGCCGTTGCGCTCGAGGGTCAGGCGGGCGGGCCACTCGATGCCGTCCACGAGCCGGTAGCGCTGGTAACGAATGGTCCAGCCGGCCTGGCGCATCAGCGTCAGGCGTCCCGTGCCATCCAGGGTTGCATCGAGGTGCAGACCGGGATCCGGCAGGCCCCGCACCCAGTAGCGCATTCCTGACACCGGCAACTCCCAGCCGGCCACCTGCTGCAGCAGGCTCTCCGCATCCGCGGCGGTATAGATCCGCCCGTCCGCATCGACCAGCCGGACACCCTGCGCATCCCCGTCGAGCTGCAGCGCCCCCTGGCCCAGCGGGCCGCGTACCAGCAACCGGTAACGGCCGGCATGGTTCTCCCAGTCCAGGCCGGCATGCCAGCCCTGCCCGTCATGGGTCAGGGACAGCCTGCCCTGCAGCTTCCAGTCCGTCACGGCGGCCGGCGTGCAGGCAGGCAGGGGACAGGCTGCGGGCGGGGCATGCGGTGGCTGCACGGCACAGCCGGACAGTGCCAGCACCAGCAGCAACAGCCGGCTGCGTGTCACGGCTTGATGCGATGCAGGACTTCCAGCAATACCGGGTCAGACGGGTTCAGCTTGCGTGCCAGGTCCCAGATATGACGGGCTTCGTCATGCTCGCCGCTGGCCCAGAGCGCCTCCCCGTAATGCGCGCCGATCTCGCTGTCCTGATTCATGTCCCAGGCCTTCTTCAGGTACATGCGGGCCTTTTCCAGGTCGCCCAGCCGGAAGTACACCCAGCCCATGCTGTCGATGATGGCCGGATCGTCCGGGCTCTTCACGAAAGCCTTGCTGATGTAGGTGAGCGCCTCCTGGTAGCGGTCGGTACGATCCGCCAGTGTGTATCCCAGCGCGTTGAGGCTGCGCACGTCATCCGGGTTTTTCGCCAGCAACTGGCGCAGCGTTCCCTCGGCGATGTCCAGCTTGTTCAGCGCCTCGGCAGACAGGGCGTAGGAATACAGCAGGTCCTCGTTGTCCGGTGCGATCTGCAGCGCACTCCTGTACAGGTCGAACGCCTGCTGGTCCAGGCCCCGGTTCGACAGCACCTGGCCCTCGATCAGGTACAGCTCGACCGCCTTCTCGGGGTTCTTCTGGCGCATCTCGCGCAGGTATTCACGCATCCGCTCGATCTGACCCTGTTCCGCCATGATCTCGGCCGCGCGCAGCAGGGCCTGGCTCCAGTAGTCCCCGGAATCCACCTTCATATACCAGTCCAGGGCGGCGGTCTTGTGGCCCTGTTCGGAGGCGGCATAGCCCAGGTAGTAATAGGCGTTGGGATCTTCCTGTTTCTTCAGCAACTGCTTCAGGTGTTTCTCGCCGGACTTGAAGTGGTGTGTTTCCAGTTCGATGAGCGCCAGGGAATACAGGCCACCGGGATAGTCCGGGTCCAGTTTCACCACCCGTTCATACTGGGCCCGCGCGCCCTCCAGGTCTTCGGCATCCAGCAACATGCGCCCGTAGGCAAAGGCGAGATCGGCATCCTGCGGCGCCCGGGCCGTGGCTGCCTTGAGCAGCGCGGTGGCATCGGCGTTGCGTTTCATGCGCACCAGCACCTGGGCCTTGAGAATCAGCGCAGAGGAGTCATCCGGCTGCAGTACCAGGGCCTTGTCGACGGCCTGCAGGGCCGTATCGAGCTGGTCCGCCAGCACGGCGATCCGGCACATCGACAGCAAGGCATAGGCATTCTTCGGATACCGGTCGACCAGTTTGCGGGTCGCTTCCAGCGCCGCCTGCTTGTCCGGCAGGCGGGCCAGCACCGCCGTGGCCGTACGGAAGCCTTCTTCCGGATCGTCCGACACACTCAGCAGGTAGTTGATCTGCTTGACGACCTCGTTCATGTCCCCGGCCTCCAGCGCAAGCGCCGTCAGTGACTTGCGCGCATCCAGGCTGGTGGGGTCGAGTTCCACCCAGCGGCGCGCGCCCACCAGGGCAAGGTCGTAGCGATGTGCGAAGGAGGCGATCTGCATGGCACGTTCTGCCACCCGCGGATCGCGCGACTGCCGGGCGGCTTCCAGGTAGTGCTGGATCGAAACCTTGAAGTCACCGCGCTGCCCGGCGATCTCGCCCAGCAGGATGTCGAACATCATCTGGTCGGTCAGTTTCTGCTGCGGCGGCCGCGGGACTTCCCGAACCGGCGTTTGCTCCACGGTCTCGGGGACGACCTGCGCATGCCGGTCTCCGGACACAGCGCAGGAAACCATCATTCCGCACATCAACAGGGTACACATCAGCTGGCGCATGGGCCGGTCACTCTCTGTCGTAAATGGATATCCGGTCATTCTATCAGCCTCTTGTTTCCCCTGCTAAAAAACTGCGCTGTCCGGTCCCGCCCCGGCTTCCCGGCCGGAGCGGGCCGGCCGGCACCGGTCAGGGCGTGAGGATATGACCGCCGGGTGCCGATGGAGTTGTATATCTGCCATGAATGCCTCAGGATTCCGGAAGCTTGTGTTCACCGATCCCGCCATGCAGAATTTTGCGCTCGCTGCCGGATTTTCTTGAATTTGATATGTATTTGACCGTTCTGGGCATCAACCACCGCACCGCGCCCGTGGAAATCCGCGGCCAGGTCTCCTTTCCGCCGGAGCAACTGGAGCGGGCGCTTGGGGAGTTGCAGGCCATCGAAGGGGTCCACGAGGCGGCGATCCTGTCCACCTGCAACCGGACCGAGCTGTACTGCGCGCGCGAGGACGAATCCACGGAGGGCCTGAGCGACTGGCTGTGCCGCTATCACCAGCTGGACGTCGACACCCTGAAGCCACACCTGTACAGCTATTCCCAGGAGGAGGCCGTCCGGCATGTGCTGCGCGTGGCCGCCGGCCTCGATTCCCTGATCCTCGGCGAACCGCAGATTCTCGGCCAGATGAAATCCTCCTACCAGCAGGCGCTGGCCGCCGGCAGTATCGCCACCCTGTTCAATCGCCTCTACCAGCATACCTTCTCCGTCGCCAAGCAGGTCCGCACCGATACGGCCATCGGCGCAAGCCCGGTGTCGGTGGCCTTCGCCGCCGTCAGCCTGGCACGGCAGATTTTCGGCAACCTGGCGTCCCATTCCGCGCTGCTGCTCGGGGCCGGCGAGACCATCGAACTGACCGCCCGCCACCTGCACGAACGCGGCATCGGCAAGATCATCATCGCCAACCGCACCGTCAGCCGCGCGCACGAACTGGCCGCGCAGTTCAGCGGCTACGGGATCGGGCTGGATGAAATACCGGCACACCTCGGCGAAGCCGACCTGGTGATTGCATCGACCGGCAGCCCGACCGCGCTGATCGACAAGACCATGATGAAGGCCGCCCTGGAGCCGCACAAGCACCACCCGGTTCTGATGGTGGACATTGCCGTGCCCCCGGACATCGATCCCGATGTGGCGGAACTGGACGACGTCTACCTGTACACGGTGGACGATCTCAAGCAGGTCATCGACGAGAACCTGCGGTCCCGCCAGGAGGCCGCCGAGCAGGCCGAGGAGATGATCGATGCCCAGGTGGAACGCTTCATGGCCTGGACGCGCTCCCTGGAAGCGATCCCCACCCTGCGCGCCTACCGCGCATACGCCGAGACGCTCGGGGCGTTCGAACTCGACAAGGCGCGCCGCCAGCTCGATAACGACGTACCGGCGCACGAGGTGATCGAGGCCCTGACCCGCAACCTGGTGCGCAAGCTCACCCACGACCCCAGCGTCAACCTGCGCTCCGCCATCGCCGACGGCAATACCGGTCTGCTCGAGGCGGTGCGCACGCTGTTCCGCATCGGTCACCACGACCAGTAGCATGCAACCCAGCATCGTGCGCAAGCTGGAGTCCATTTCGGAGCGCCACCACGAGGTGGCCGCGCTGCTCGCCGATACCGGCAGTACCGGCAACCAGGAGACCTACCGCAAGCTGACCCGGGAGTATTCCCGGCTCACGCCGGTGGTGGAGGCCTTCAGCGCCTGGCAAAACGCCAGCCGTGACCTTGCGAGTGTGCAGGAAATGCTGCGTGACCCGGACCCCAACATGAAGGCGATGGCGGAAGAGGAATACGGCGCCGCGCAGCAGCGCATCGAGGACCTCGAGCGGGAACTGCAGAAACTGCTGCTGCCGAAAGACCCGCACGACGACAGCAATATCTTCCTCGAGATCCGCGCCGGGACCGGTGGCGACGAAGCCGCCATCTTTGCCGGTGACCTGTTCCGCATGTACTCACGGTACGCCGAGCAACGGCACTGGCAGGTGGAGGTGCTCAGTGAAAGTCCCGGTGAGCACGGCGGCTACAAGGAAATCATTGCCCGCATCATCGGCCAGGGGGCATATTCCCGCCTCAAGTTCGAATCCGGCGCCCACCGTGTGCAGCGCGTGCCGGAGACCGAAGCGCAGGGCCGCATCCACACCTCGGCCGCCACCGTGGCGGTGCTGCCCGAGGCCGACGAGATCGAGGAGGTACAGATCAATCCCGCCGACCTGAAGGTCGACACCTTCCGCGCCTCCGGCGCCGGCGGCCAGCACGTCAACAAGACGGACTCGGCCATCCGCATCTCGCACCTGCCGACCGGAATCGTGGTGGAGTGCCAGGACGAACGCTCGCAGCACAAGAACCGTGCCCGTGCCATGTCGCTGCTCGCGGCAAAACTGCTCAGCACGGAGCAGGAAAAACAGAAGGCCGAGGAAACGGCCACGCGCCGCAGGCTGGTAGGCAGCGGCGACCGCTCCGAGCGCATCCGTACCTATAACTTTCCGCAGGGCCGCATGACCGATCATCGCATCAACCTGACCGTCTACAAGCTGGATGAATTCATGGCCGGCAGCCTCGACCTGGCCATCGAACCACTGATCAACGAGTACCAGGCCGACCAGCTCAGCGCACTGAATGAACAGGGCCACTGACCCGCACAGCATTGCCGGACTGCTGGCACAGGCCACGCAACGACTGCACGGCGACACGGCCCGGCTCGACGCGGAGGTCCTGCTCGCGCACGCGCTGAACCGGCCGCGCAGCTACCTGTTCGCCTGGCCCGAGCGGACGCCGTCGCGTGCGCAGCAGCAGCATTTCGACCAGCTGCTGGCGGCCCGCCGACGCGGCGAACCGGTTGCCTACCTGACCGGCCGGCGTGAATTCTGGTCGCTGCCGCTGGCGGTCACCCCCGCCACGCTGATCCCGCGCCCGGAAACCGAGACCCTGGTGGCGCTGGCGCTGGAGACCATTGCCCCGGAAGCCGACCTGGAGATCGCCGACCTCGGCACCGGCAGCGGCGCCATTGCCCTGGCGCTGGCCAGCGAGCGCCCGCGTTGCCGCCTGGTTGCGACGGACCGCTGCGCAGCGGCACTGGAGGTCGCCAGGCGCAATGCCATGCGGCTGCAGTTGCCCGATATCGAGTTCCTGGCCGGCGACTGGTGCAATCCGCTGGCCGGCAGACGGTTCGATCGCATCGTCAGCAATCCACCCTACGTCGCCGCGAGCGACCCGCACCTTGGACGCGGCGACGTCCGCTTCGAACCACGCGCGGCACTCAGCGCCGGCGCGGACGGTCTCGATGCCCTGCGCCGCATCGTCCGGGAGGCACGCGCGCACCTGAAAGAGGACGGGTGGCTGCTGCTGGAGCACGGACATACGCAGGGCACAGCGGTGCGGAAACTGCTGCTGGAGGCAGGGTACGCGAGTGTCGCGGTCCATGCAGACCCGGCCGGGCGGGAGCGGGTGGCGACCGGCCGCTGGCGCTAACCGGGACCCGCTTCCGCCCGGCAATTAATCTGCTGGGTTCTGCTGCCGATTTCTCCTAAAATTACGGATATGCCGGTACACCGGACCCGGCCGGACACAGGGATAGATGGTCATCGAGAAGCTCAAGCAGCGCACGATCCGGATCGAAGGCAAGCACACGGATCCGGACATCACCGCAGCCGCCGCCGCGCTATTGCGGGACGTACGCGGGGTATTGCGCGTGCGCATTGCCGGCCCCGGCCGGCTGATCGTCAGCTACAACGTGCGTCGCATCACCCTGCAGGTCATCGAGTCCCTGCTCACCGAGTTCGGCTATCGCATGCGCACCAGCCTGTTCTGCCGCCTCATGCGCGGAATGTGCTACTACCTCGAGGATATCGACTGCACCGCCGGCAAGCACGATCAGGCGGACTGCACGCGCGAGGCGTTCATCCAGCACTACCTCGACCGGCCGCACGGCTGTCGCGACCACCGCCCGGAATACCTGCGGCGCTATCTCTGAAGCACGGCGGGAAAACAGCATGGCGAGGAAATCTTCCAGCGGCACGGGCAGCACCTCCGGGACACAGCGACGCCAGGCCGCAGCGGCGCGCAAGTCCGTGACCGGTGCGCAACGCAAGGCGACACGCGCGCAACAGCAGGCTGCCACGCCGTCCCGGGCCAGCCTGCCGGACGTGCTGCCGGCCGATCCGCCGCATGAAATCGCGGAAGCGTTCGCCTTTCCGGCCAGCGCCAGGACCATCGATCGCTTCTTCAGTGCCGTGCTGGGACGGTTGACCATCGGGATATCGCCGGCGGGTTTCATGACCGCGTGGCTCGAGTGGCTTTCCCACCTCGCCACCTCGCCCGGCAAGCAGGTCGAACTGATGCAGAAGGCCGCGCGCAAGGCCACACGTTTCATCGTGAATATGGCACACACCGTCACGAACCCGGAAACACCGCCCTGTATCGACCCGTTGCCCCAGGACCACCGTTTCAGTGCGGAACAGTGGCGGCAACCGCCATTCAACTGGATCTACCAGTGGTTCCTGCTGAACCAGCAATGGTGGCACAACGCCACCACCGGGGTACGTGGCGTGACACCGCAGAACGAGAAGGCGATCGAGTTCATCACCCGCCAGCTGCTCGACATGGCGTCACCATCGAACTTCATACTCACCAATCCCGAGGTGCTGCAGGCCGTGCAGGCCGCGGGTGGATACAACTTCGTGCGCGGCACGCTCAACTTTATCGAGGACTGGGAACGCATGGTCGCCGGCCGCAGGCCCGTCGGCACCGAGGACTACGTGGTCGGCAGGGACGTGGCCATCACGCCCGGCAAGGTGATCCTGCGCAACCGCCTCATCGAACTCATCCAGTACAGCCCGACCACCGGCACGGTCCACCCGGAGCCGGTGCTGATCGTGCCGGCGTGCATCATGAAGTACTACATTCTCGACCTGTCGCCGCACAACTCGCTGGTCCGGTACCTGGTCGAGCAGGGACATACCGTATTCATGATTTCCTGGAAAAATCCCGTCGCCGAGGACCGCGACCTGGGCATGGACGACTACCGCCGGCTGGGCATCGGTGCGGCACTCAGGGCGATCGAGGCGGTCCTGCCCGGGCGCAAGGTGCACGCCACAGGCTATTGCCTGGGCGGCATTCTGCTCAGCACGATGGCTGCGGCGCTGGCGCGCGACGAGGGGGACACGCTCGCAAGCATGACCCTGTTCGCCACCGAGCTCGACTTCACCGACCCGGGCGAATTCATGCCCTTCATCAACGAAAGCCAGGTCGCCTATATCGAGGACCTGATGTGGGATCAGGGATATCTCGACGGCAGGCAATTCGCCGGTTTCTTCCAGCTGCTGCGCTCGAATGACCTGATCTGGTCACGCATGCTGCACGAATACCTGGTCGGCGAGCGCCGCGGCATGTCCGACCTGATGGCCTGGAACGCCGATGCCACCCGTGTCCCCTACAGCATGCAATCCGAGGTGTTACGCAACCTGTTTCTCAGGAACGACCTTGCGGAAGGTCGCTACCGGGTCGACGACAGGCCGGCGGTGATCAGCGACATCCGCATCCCCGTGTTCTGTGTAGCCACGACGCGGGACCATGTCGCGCCCTGGCGCTCGGTGTACCGCATCCACCTGCTGACCGACACCGAGATCACCTTCCTGCTCGGCAAGGGCGGCCATAACGCCGGCGTGGTCAGCGAGCCCGGACACCCCCGACGCAACTACCAGGTGGCAACCCGCCGGCACGGAGACCGCTACATGGACCCGGACGCGTGGCAGACGATGGTGCCGGTCCGGGAAGGTTCCTGGTGGCCGGAATGGCAACGCTGGCTGGCCGCGCACTCCGGAAAGAAGGTTTCGCCACCACCGATCGGCGCCCCGGAACAGGGCCTTTCGGTGATCGGCGACGCGCCGGGCAGTTACGTGCTGCAGGAGTGAGGGACGTCTCCGGCCCGCGCCGGGATCAGGCCGGCAGCAGGTTCTTGCGCAGCAGCACCACGTCCTCGTCGCGCCGGTTCTCGCTGCTGAATCCGCGCTTCCTGAACATGGACAGCATGCGCAGGTTACCCGGGTCGGTCTCCGCGACCAGCTGCGTGATGCCCCATTGCACGGCCACCTCCATACAGTAATCGAGCAGCAGCGCGCCGATACCCCTGCCCTGCCACGGGTCCGGCACAATGACGGCATACTCCGCAGTCTCGTGGTCGAGATCGGTCATCAGCTGGGCCACACCGACCAGTTCGCGCCGCTCGCCGGTGCCGGTTTCCACCACCAGCGCCAGCTCGCGCTCGTAGTCGATCATGCAGTGCCTGGCCGCCACCTTGTGGTCGCCGCACTTGAACAACGACCGGAACCGGTTACGGATGGACTCGGTGGATGAGCTCCCGATCAGCTTCTGCCAGAGCGGTTCATCCTCCGGCCTGATCGGCCGCAACAGGACCTCGGTACCGTCGGGCAGCCGGGGGCGGCGGATCAGCTGCCCCGGATAGGGACGGATGGCCAGGTGCTCGTAGCGGTCGCGCGTATTGCGGCGGGTCTGCCGGTCGATCACGGCCGCGGCGTCGAGCGCGATGACCCCCACGGAAGACACCAGCAGCGGGTTGATATCGAACTCCCGGATCTCGGGGTAATCCGCCACCAGGCAGGAAAAACGGATCATGACCTCGATCAGGCTGTCCACCGCAACCGCGGCCTGGCCGCGATAACCCTGCAGCAACGGCCAGCATCCCAGCGACTCCAGCATGTGCCGCGCCAGGCGTTCATTGAGCGGTGGCAGCCCGATGGAATGGTCACGGTAGATGCATGTCGCGACACCGCCCAGCCCGACCATGATCACCGGGCCGAAGGTCCGGTCCCTGGTGGTACCCAGAATGATTTCCAGGCTCTCGCCGGACTCCGCCACCATGCGTTGCAGGTTCACGCCGGTCACCTGCGGGTCGAGTCCGCGCTTGCGGATCACCTCCTGCAGGCGCGCGAAGGCCGTGCGCACCGCGCCCTCGTCGTGCAGGTCCAGCGCCACGCCGCCGATGTCGATCTTGTGCATGATCGCCGGCGAGGACAGTTTCAGCACCACCGGGTAGCCGATCTCGCCGGCGGCGGCGACGGCCGCGTCGGCATCACGCACCATGCGGGTATCGCACACCGGGATATCGTAGGCCTTCAGCAACATCTTGGCCTCGCTTTCGGTCAGCGTATCCCGCTGCTGCAGCAGGTCGTGGAAATGGCGTGCGATCCTGGTCCTGTTACCCGAAAAGTGGATCGGCATTTCCCGTGGCGTCTCGTACAGACTGTCCAGGTTGCGGGCATAGGACACCAGGTGCATGAACGCATGGATGGCCTGTTCCGGCGTCGCGTGCGCCGGCACCCCCGCGTGATTCAGGTAACGGATGGTCTTGCGCGCCCCGCTGCCCCCCATCCAGGCGGCGAACACGGGCTTGTGGGACGTTCGGGCGGCCGCGGTCACGGCCTCGGCGACGTGCCTGCTGCTGGTCAGCGGGTGATTGGCGTAGATCACCAGCACTGCGTCGTTCGCCCGGTCACCGAGCACAATCTCCAGGGCCCGGGCATAGCGCTCCGGACCCGCGTCGTCGAGCAGGTCAACGGGATTGCCGTGCGACCAGCCGGCCGGAAGCAGATCGTCCAGTCGGGCGATGGAGCCCTCGTCGAGATTCGCGAGTTCACCCTTGCGGGTAATCAGCGCGTCCGCGGCGATGATGGCCGGCCCGCCGGCGTTGCCCACGATCGCCAGTCGCGGGCCGGCCGGCAGGCGCTGCGATGCCAGGATCTCGGCCACGTCGAAAATATCATCCAGGTTGGTCACCCGGACGACCCCGGCGCGCTCGAACACGGCACTGTAGACGGCATCCTCGCCGGCGATGGTACCGGTATGCGACAGCGCGGCGCGCGCGGTGCGCTCGAAGCGGCCGGACTTGTAGACCACGATCGGCTTGCGTGAGGCGAAGGAACGCGCCGCCGATATGAAACGACGGGCCTGCCGGATCGACTGTATGTAGAGAATGATGGCGTGCGTCTTCGGGTCCGTCCCCAGGTACTCGATCAGGTCGCCATAGCCGATATCCATGCTGTTTCCCAGCGACACGAACACCGAGAAACCGACACCGGCGGCCGCGGACCAGTCCAGTACGGCGTTGGCAAGCGAGTGCGACTGCGAGACGAACGCCAGGTGCCCCGCCCCCGGAAAGGCCACGGCCTGGCTGGCATTGAGCCCGAGTTCCGGGACGATGATGCCCAGTGAATTCGGCCCTATGATGCGCATGCCCCGGTAACGCGCCGCGGCCCCGGCAAGCTGTTGCTCGAGCAGCCGCCCCTCCGGCCCGGCTTCGCGGAAGCCCCCGGACAGGATGATGACACCCAGGATGCCGGCCTCATAACAGCTGGTTACATGCCGCAGGACGTCCCCGGCCGGTGCACAGATGACCGCCAGGTCCGGTGTTTTCGGCAGGCCCGTCACACCGGGATAGGTCGGCACGCCGCTTACCGATTCGATGCTGCTGCTGACCGGGTAGACGATACCGCGGAATCCGGCATCCAGCAGATTGGCCAGCACCCGCCTGCCGAGGTCTCCCGGTGCAGTGCCCAGCCCGACCAGGGCCACCCGGCGCGGCTTGAAGATCTTGTCGAGATTACGGATGCTCACGGCCGTTGGATCCGTGCCGCAACACTGCGACGTTCAGCCCGATGGTATGCCCGATGTGCCGGCAAGTCCATGCGCCAGGATCCGCTGCGGGCACGGTTCCCGCAGCCGTTCCGTGTCCGGTGTGACGGCAGTGCTGCACGGCCGGTGTCATGCCCCGGACCGGGCGCACGTCCCTGCCGGGGGATTGCGCGGGATTTATGAGCCGGGTTCTAGTCCCGTTTGCCGCCCCCCGGTTTGCCGCGCATGGCATCCGGCAGGTAGCTGCTGAGGAAATTTTCCTGCGCGGTCTTCCAGAGCTCCAGGTTGCGCTCCGCCATGTCCTTCAGTACGGAGGACGGTGCCATCTTCAGCATGTTTTCCATCTGGTCCTGCAGGCTCTTCTGCTGGTTCACGAATGCGTCCATGCTTTTCTCCAGATAGGTGCCGACGAACGCCTGCAGGGTATTGCCGTAATGGAGGATGATCTGCTCCAGCAGCCGTGTACTCAGCATCGGCTGTCCCTGTTCCTCCTGCTCGACAATGATCTGCAGCAGGATGCTGCGGGTGATATCGTTACCACTACCGGCCTCGATGACACGGAACGGCTTGCCCTCCGTGACCAGCTGGCGGATGTCGTCCAGGGCAATGTAGCGGCTCTCGGCCGTGTCGTACAGGCGGCGGTTGGCGTACTTCTTGATGATGCGCTCTTCAGCCATGGTATTCGATGGCTCCTGCCCCTCAGCTCATGTACTGGCCGCCGTTTACCGGTATGTTGGCACCCGTGATGAATCCGGCTTCATCGGCCGCCAGGAACGCCACCACGCGGGCGATATCTTCCGGTCGACCGAGCCTGCCCACCGGGATCTGCGCGATGATCTGCTTGCGCACTTCCTCGGGCACGGCATTGACCATGGGGGAATCGATGTAGCCCGGCGAGACGGTATTGGCGGTGACCCCCTTGCGTGCGCCTTCCTGGGCCAGCGACATGGTGAAGCCGTGGATGCCCGCCTTGGAGGCGGCGTAGTTGGCCTGTCCGAACTGGCCCTTCTGACCGTTGATGGACGAGATGCTGATGACGCGGCCAAATCCGCGTTCCAGCATGCCCTCGATGACATTGCGCGTGGCGTTGAAGACGCTGTCCAGATTCGACTGGATGACCGCATGCCATTGATCGGGCGTCATCTTGCGCAGTGTCGCATCACGGGTAATGCCGGCGACATTGACCAGGATGTCGATCGGTCCGGCCTGTGTCACGGCTGCCCGGGTGGACTCGAAATCGGACAATTCACAGAATACGGCGGCGATATCGTAGCCCGCGGCCTGCTGCTCGGCCTGCCAGGCGCCGGCACGCTCCTGCTCCGCCGGCAGGCAGGTCGTGATGACCCGGCATCCCGCCTGGCTGAGCTGCCGGCAGATTTCCGTTCCGATGGTACCGGTGCCTCCGGTGACCAGTGCTGTCTTCTGTGTCATTGAGATTCTCCAGGTCTGTTGTATCAGGTGATACTGCGGTATCCGTTCACCCGCCCCTCATCCCGTCCGCAGCGAGGCAGGCCACCACACGGGCCAGGACCGCCCTGTCGTCCGGGCCGCGGGCGGAGCGCGGGCGGCTGCTAGCGTTCCACGGCCGTGGCGACACCCTGCCCGCCGCCGATGCACAGCGTCGCAAGGCCCTTGCGGACATCCCGCTTGCGCATCTCGTGCAGCAACGTCACCAGAATACGCGCTCCGGACGCGCCGATCGGATGCCCGAGGGCGATCGCGCCGCCGTTGACATTCACCCGGGCGGGATCCCAGCCGAGTTCACGGTTCACGGCGATGGTCTGGGCGGCAAAGGCCTCGTTGGCCTCGATCAGGTCGAGGTCACTCACCTCCCAGCCGGCCTTCTGCAGGCAGCGCCGGGTGGCAGGTATCGGGCCGGTGCCCATCATGGCCGGGTCGACGCCGGCACTGGCGTAGGCCGTGACCCTGGCGAGGGGTTCCAGACCCAGTTCCCGAGCCCGGCGGGACGAGGCGACAATCAGGACCGCCGCCCCGTCGTTGATACCCGAGGCATTGCCGGGGGTAATCGTCCCGTTCTTCGTATTGAAGGCAGGCCGCAGAGCGGCCAGCCCCTCGGCGGTGGTACCGTGCCGGGGGAACTCATCCACGTCGAACACCAGCGGCTCCCGCTTGCGACGGGGGATTTCGACCGGGATGATCTCGTCCGCGAAACGGTTGCTCTTCTGGGCCGCTTCGGCTTTTTGCTGTGACGCGGCGGAGAATTCGTCCTGTTCCTGGCGGGTGATGCCGTAGTGATCGGCGAGATTTTCGGCCGTGCACCCCATGTGATAATCGTTGAAGATGTCCCACAGACCGTCAAAGACCATGCTGTCGATCAGCGGCCAGTCGCCCATGCGCATGCCACTGCGCGAACCGGGCAGTACGTGGGGCGCGAGATTCATGTTTTCCTGACCACCCGCCACGATCAAATCGGCATCCCCGCAACGAATGGCCTGCACCGCCATATGGACCGCCTTCATGCCGCTGCCGCAGACCTTGTTCACGGTCAGCGACGGGACCTCGGCCGGCAGACCCGCCTCGATGGCGGCCTGGCGCGCGGGATTCTGGCCGACACCGGCGGTCAGCACCTGTCCCAGGATCACTTCATCCACCGCCCCCGGCTGCAGACCGTTGCGTTGTAACAGGGCGGCGATCACCCTGGCACCGAGCGAACTTGCCTTGACACTCGCCAGGCTCCCCTCGAACTTGCCGATGGCGGTGCGTGCGGCATCGACGATTACTACGTCTTCCATCTGTTCTGATCTCCTCCGGGCAATTCCAGCCGTTCATCGCCCTGGCGGCGACTCTTGTCTGGCTGAGGATTTATTATTCGTGCCTGCGACGGCGGCGGACGACTGTGCCGTCCACCGCTGAACGTGCAGGCGAACGGGTACAACTATAGCACGCCGGCCGCGCCAGGCGGCCGGACGTGCTCCCTGCGAAGGGTCACTTGGGCTGGACGCCGCCGGTCGTCATCCGGCCCGCTTCTTCCGCCCAGCCGGCGATGGCCTGCTGGGTCTCGGTGGCGATGCGGGTGAATTCCTGGGCACGATTCATCAACCGCTCGCCGAACTCGGTCACCAGCTCACCCTGTTCCGTGAGCATTTCCTCGGGTTTTTCCGCCTTGCCGAGAATCGAGGCCTGACGGGTGCCGAGATCCAGGTAATCGCGCGCCACATCCAGCTGCTGGCGGGCAACCCGTTCCATCGCCGCAACGGCGATCTCGTTCAGTTTCATCATGGGTTCAACCGCGCTCTTGGTGAGCTTCACCCATTCGTTGAAGGCTTCGGTACTCATGACTGCTTCCTCTCTGTTCGTGGTCTATCCGGCTGCCTAAGCGCCGCGTATCCAGTATTGCTGCATTGCAGCATAGCTGTCTGAGAACCCAAAGTCAAGTCCAACCGGAAACATACAACATATTTTCTTCGTTTAATTTATCTATTTAATTTTATTCACTTTTAAATGGGCTACCGGGGTACTGGCGCGACGACCCGACAAGCGGCGAACATTTATGTTGCAACGCAACATTCTCCTGTTATACTTAGGGCCAGATCAACTAGTTAGGGAGGACCCGCAGATGGCAGGCTTTGCGGATACCTGGAGCCAGGCGTGGCTGGACATGCAGTCACAGTACATGGATGCGTGGAAAAAGCTCTCCTCCGGAGCCATGCCGGGGCAGGCGGCGGGCGCGCCGTTTTCCACGACCGGAAGCAACCTGTGGGCAAACGCCTTCGATCAATGGTCGTCACTGTTCGGGCAGGCGATGCCGGCCAACGCCCGGGGCGTCAGCACACGCCTGTTCGAGCTCGGCAAGAATTACATGGACGCGAGCGAGAACTTCTGGAAGCTGATGCAGCAGGGCAGCATGAGCACCGGGGACTGGCAGCAGGCACTCAAGGACACCTTTGCCCAGGCCGGCAGGGGAATGGGATTCCCCGGCGGCGCCTCCGACCCGTGGTCGGGCTTCGCCGCCCTGTGGGGCCTGCCGTTGAGCAACTGGCAACGCATGGCAACCTCGTTCTCCCCGTTCCCGGGCGAGATGGAAAAGGCCCTGCGCCCCGGTCACATACCGCAACCCGGTGACATGACCCACGCTGTGCGGCACTTCCTGTCCCTGCCGTCGGTGGGCTACACGCGCGAGTGGCAGGAGCAGTTCCAGGAGTGGGGAATTCTGGCCCTGGAATACCAGCGCGCCGTGCAGAACTTCTCCACGTTGCTCGGCAGGGTCGTGCAGAACGCGCAGGAATTGTTCGGCAAACGGCTCGCGGACAGGCTCGGGCAGGGCGACTCCTTCGACGACCTGCGGGCGATCTACAATCTCTGGATCGACTGTGGCGAGGAGGCGTACGCCGGGCAGGTCGCCAGCGCGGAGTTCCCGCACCTGCAGGCGGAAATGATCAACGCCCTGATGCGCATGAAACACCATGAACAGGGCATGGTCGAGGAAATCATGACCGGTTTGAACATGCCGACCCGCCAGGAAGTGGATACCAGCCACCGGCGCGTATACGAATTGCAGCGCCAGCTGTCCCGCCTGCAGGATGCCCTGGAAAACGGCAACGGCCCCGCCGCCGCGACCACGACCCGGGCAAGCGCGCAACCGGCCGCCCCGGCAAGGAAGAAGACCGCAACCCGCAGGAAAACCGGTACCACCGCAAAGCGCGGCGGAAGCTCCCGGACCAGGAAGGGATAGACCATGATCAAGCTGCCCGTGAACCCCGAACAGATTCTGAAAGAGGCGCTGGACTTCAACCGCAAGGTAGCCGCCGGCCTGGACACCCTGAAGAATATCGGCGATATCGACGTCGGTACGGCACCAAAGGAAGCCGTCTACCACGAGGACAAGATGGTCCTCTACCATTACAGGTCGACGTTCGACAAACCGGCCGCCACCCCGCTGCTGATCGTTTACGCACTGGTCAACCGTCCCTACATGACGGACCTGCAGGAAGACCGCTCCATCATCCGCAACCTGCTGGACCACGGCGTGGATGTCTACCTGATCGACTGGGGTTACCCCGACGGTGCCGACCGTTTCCTGCAACTGGACGACTACATCAACCGTTACCTCCATCATTGCGTACGCCACATCTGCAAGGCACACGGTCTGGACAGGATCAACCTGCTCGGGATTTGCCAGGGCGGCACCTTCAGTCTGTGTTACACGGCCATCCACCCGGAACGCATCGCGAACCTGGTGACCATGGTGACCCCGGTGGATTTCCATACCCCGAACAACGTCCTCAGTGACTGGGCACGCGGCCTGGACGTCGACCTGATGGTCGATACGGTGGGCAACGTGCCGGGAGAATTGCTGAACTGGAGCTTCCTGTCCCTGAAGCCGTTCCGACTCACCAGCCAGAAGTACGCGGACCTGGCCGACATCATCGACGATCCGGTAAAACTGAAGAATTTCATGCGCATGGAAAAGTGGATCTTCGACAGTCCGGACCAGGCCGGCGAGGCGTTCCGCCAGTTCATCCGCCTGTTCTATCAGCAGAACCGGCTGGTGACGGGCGGACTGGAGATCGGCGGGCACCCGGTCAGCCTCGAGCAGGTCAGGTGCCCGGTACTGAATGTCTACGCACTGTACGATCACCTGGTGCCACCGGAATCGTCACAGGCCCTCAAGCAGCACGTCGGATCACGCGATTACACCACGGTCGAGTTCAAGGGCGGGCACATCGGCATCTACGTCAGCGGCAAGGCCCAGCACGATATCCCGCCGGCCATCGCGAGCTGGCTGCAGGAACGCAGCGACTGAGCGACTGATCAGTCCAGCAGGGCGCCGAGGTGGGCCGCCACGCAGCCGGCCAGTGCCGGCAGCGAGTAGCCCCCCTCCAGCACGGAGATGATCCTGCCCGCGGCATGCCGCCCGGCGAGCATGCCGAGTTCCCGGGTGATCCAGGCGTAGTCCTGTTCGGTCAGGTTCAGATCGGCCATCTCGTCCCGCCAGTGCCCGTCGAATCCGGCCGAGATGAAGATCAGTTCGGGTCGGAAGGCATCCATCCGCTGCAGCCATTCACTACGGATGCGGCTGCGGAATTCGCGGCCTCCCGTCCCGGCGGCCAGCGCTGTCTTCACGTGTTGCCTTCCCGGGATGCCGGTGTCGCAGTTCGGGTAAAGCGGATGCTGGAAGGACGAGCAGTACAGCACCCGCTCCTCGTCACGGAATATGTCCTCGGTGCCATTGCCGTGGTGAACGTCGAAATCGACGATGGCGATCCGGTGCAGACCGTACTGTGCCAGGGCATGCGCGACGCCCACCGCCAGGTTGTTGAACAGACAGAAACCCTGGGCCTCCGCACGCGTAGCGTGGTGCCCGGGCGGACGAACCGCGCAAAAGGCAAGTCCCTCCTGCCCGCCCTGTACCAGGTCGACCGCATGCACCACGGCGCCCGCCGCATGTAGCGCCGCTTCCAGGGAGTGCGGATTCATGACCGTGTCGGTACCCAGCCAGCGCAGGCCCGCCGGTGGTGCCTGTGCATGGATGCGGTCCACGTGGGAGGGGTCGTGCACGCGCAGCAGCTGCTGCCGCGTCACCGCCGGTGCATCATAGCGGCGGATGGCGAATTCCAGCCCGGTTTCCAGCAGTTTGTCCTCGATGACGTCCAGCCGCGCCGGGATTTCCGGATGTTCACTGCCGACGTCGTGCAACCGGCAGGCGGGATGGCTGATGTAGGCGATGGTCATGGCGGTACCTTCCTGGCTTTGGTCAGGATGATGATGTCCGGTGATCCGTGCAAGCCCCGGTTCCGGACAGCCCCCTCACCCGGACCGGCCCGACCGGACGGAAAGCGGCGGGAAAACCGGGATCCCGGCACCCCGATACGGACGAACGATGGCCTGCCCACTGCCCGGAAGCGGAACCTTTGCGCCGGCTACCGGATACGCAGGATAATTACTCCGATACCTCCTGATGCCGGATCGCCCCCGTGGATGACGAGCAGTTGCTGCGCTACAGCCGCCAGATCCTGCTGCCGCAGATCGATGTGGCCGGCCAGGAACGGCTGCTGGCCGCACAGTTCCTGGTGATCGGGGCCGGCGGCCTGGGTTCACCGGCCGCCATGTACCTCGCCGCGTCCGGTGCCGGACGGGTCGTCATTGCCGATCCCGACACGGTCGAATGCTCCAACCTGCAGCGACAGTTGCTGCACCATGACCGGGACCTCGGCCGGCCCAAGGTCGACTCGGCATACGACAGCCTGCATGCGGTCAACCCGCGGCTGCAGGTCAGGGCACTGCAGACCCGGCTGGCAGACTCACAACTCGCCGCCGAGGTGCAGGCCGCGGACGTGGTGCTGGATTGCAGCGACAACTTCGCCACCCGTTTCGCTGTCAACGCGGCGTGCGTGGCCACCGCCACCCCGCTGGTCTCCGCCGCCGCCGTGCGATTCGAGGGGCAGCTGGCCGCCTTCGACACGCGGCACGCGGACAGTCCCTGCTATCGCTGCCTGTACCGGGAAGGGGAGGAACCCGACCAGACCTGCGCGGAGAACGGGATCCTGTCACCCGTCGTGGGTGCGCTCGGAACGCTGCAGGCACTGGAAGCCATCAAGATTCACCTGCAGCTCGGCAATCCGCTGGTGGGGCGACTGGTCCTGTTTGACGGTCTTGCGCACGAATGGCGCACGTTGTCCCTGCCCCGTGACCCGGCGTGCCCGGTATGCGGCGTCCGTCCGGCGGGATAACCGCACACGCCAGCGGACAGCAAGCGGGACACCCGGGAGGCACTCCCGCGACATCCCGGTCCACTCCCTGTAAATCCCGCGCCTGCGCCGTAAGCGACATGGCGAAGCACCTGTGCGCCCTGCCGATTCCCCGCGTAGCCCGGGCGTTCATGAGAGGGTCTAAAGATCGATGCCGGTATGCCGACTCCCTGCGAGACAAGACACGCATTCCAGCCGGTACGGTAATGCGAATCAATCGCAACGCATATACGCAGGTGATGCAACATGGCATATCTGTCCTGGGATCACGAGCTGGACACGAAAATTCCGGTCATCGACAACCAGCACCGCAGGATCGTCGAATATATCAACGAACTGCATGAAGCCATCACTTCCGGTAACCGGGAACTGGTCGGGGAGGTTCTGGAACAGCTGGTTGACTATACCCTGTCCCATTTTGCCTTCGAGGAAGAACTGATGGAGCAGTCAGGATACGGGTTCCTGTCCGCACACAAGAAAGTTCACCTGATGTTTACCCGCAAGGTCGGGGAGTACCAGCAGCGGTTTGAACTGGGAGAGGATATCTCGCGACAACTGCTGACCACGCTGCGCACCTGGCTGATCAACCACATCAAGCGAGACGACGCCGACTACGCGGACATCGTACGCATGGCCATGGACCTGGAAAGCCCGAAGAAAACCGGGTTCCTCAGGCGGCTGTTCGGGTAAATCCTCACCCGCCGGCTCCGTCCCGGAAAGTCCGGAGCACCCTGCCGGCCACTCCACCGCCTCACCGGACGGATGCGAGTCAGTCACCGCTCACCCGAACCGTGAATCCCGCCCCGGACAAGGCCCGCGCCTGAGACGGAGTCAATCCGTCCGCCTGCAGCGGTGTGGCCGCAAACTCGCGGCGGACGGGATATTCCTTGCGCAGGCGGTCGAAGTACGCGGCCCGCGCAGCGGGCTCGAGCGTCCGGATGAGACGCAGGCGCGCGTCATCGGCGCGGACATCATAACAACCCGTAACGGCGTCGCGCACCATGGCCTCGACCGGGCACCCGTCACCGCCCTGCAGGTGCAGCACAGCGGCTTCCGGCAGTACCTGGCTGACGTCCCACTCCGGTGCCTTGCCGAGGAATGCACAGACCGCCGCATGGATCATCTGCGTCCCGCGCAGCTTGCCGTCGAGGCTGTAACCGGCAATGTGTGGCGTGCCCAGCGCAACCCGGTCCAGCAGCGACAACCGGATGTCCGGTTCGCCCTCCCACACGTCCAGCACCACGTCGGGGCTGCCACGCCGGTCGAGCCGTGCCTCCAGTGCCGCGTTGTCGACGGCCGCCCCGCGGGCGGTGTTGACCAGCACCGCACCGGAACGCAATTGTGCCAGGGCAGCGGCATCGAGCAGGTGAAAGGTGGGGTGTGCGCCCGTGCGCGTGAGCGGGACATGCAACGTGACGACATCGCAGGCCAGCGCGGTTGCGAGATCGACATACGAATCTGCCACCCCTTCGGCCTGGCGCGGCGGATCGTTGATGCAGCAGTGCATTCCCAGCGCCGCCAGGCGCGTGCGCACCCGTGAACCGACATTGCCGCAACCGATGATCCCCACCGACCGCCCCGCCAGAGGCTGCCCCTGACGTTGTGCCAGTACCAGCAGTGCGCTGATCACGTATTCCGCCGCGGAGGTGGCATTGCTGCCGGGCGCGGTCGCGAACCCGATTCCGCGCGCCGCCAGGTACTCCCGGTCCACGTGGTCGAAGCCGATGGTGGCCGAGCCGACAAAGCGCACCCGGGACCCGTCCAGCAACCCGGCATCGATCCGTGTCACCGAACGCACCAGCAGGATGTCGGCATCCCGTACCTGCGCTGCCGTCAGGTTGCGGCCGTTCACCAGTGTGACCGTGCCCAGCGGTCCGAAGGCGTCCGCCACGGCGGGGATATTTTCGTCAGCAACGATGTTCATTCAGTATTCAGGCTAGCACTCGATTTCATGCGCAAGCCCGGAGCGTGCGTTTTGCATGGTATTGTTTCGCCCTGCCCGGCAAGCCGCTTTTCTTTGCATGCCCGAAGAAATACAGGCAGGTTGGGCTGAACGCTGACAAGCCCAACGACCCGGTTGTTGGGCTGCACCTTGCTCAGCCCGACCTACACACTAAAAACCTGCTATGCAGGATTTCCTGTCGATACTCGGCGGGCCGCTCCCGGCAGGGCGGAAAGCAAAGCAACAAGGAAACTCGCGGGTACAGGTCAGCTGTCCAGTTTCTTCTTCAGCAGCTCGTTCACCTGCCCGGGATTGGCCTTCCCCTGCGTGGCCTTCATCACCTGGCCCACAAAATAGCCGAGCAGCCTGGTCTGCCCGGCGCGGTACTGTTCGATCTGCTTCGGGCTGCCGGCCAGCACCTCGTCGATAATGCCCTCGATGGCGGAGCTGTCGGAGATCTGCTGCAGGCCCCGGCTCTCGATCACCGAGTCGGCATCGCCTGCCCCGTTCCACATCGCCTCGAACACCTGTTTGGCCAGCTTGCCGGAGAGCGTGCCGTCGTGAATGCGCAGCAGCAGCCCGCCGAGCTGGGCGGCACCAACCGGGCTCTGCACGATCTCCAGTCCATCACGGTTCAGTGCACCGGTCAGCTCCACCATCACCCAGTTGGCGGCCAGCTTGCCCTGCCCGCCGGCCGCTGCCACCACGGTTTCGTAGTAATCGGCCAGCTCGCGCGCGGCGGTCAGCACACCGGCATCGTACTCCGACAGCACGTACTGCTGTACGAAACGCGCCTTCTTCGCATCCGGCAGTTCCGGCAAAGCGGCACGCACGGCCTCGATGTAGGCCGAGTCGATTTCCACCGGCAGCAGGTCGGGGTCCGGGAAATAGCGATAATCGTTGGCCTCTTCCTTGGAGCGCATGGGACGGGTTTCGCCCTTGTCCGGGTCGTACAGGCGGGTTTCCTGCACTACGCTGCCGCCGCTCTCGAGCAACAGGATCTGGCGCTCGACCTCGTAGTTGATCGCCTGCTCGACGAAACGGAACGAGTTGATGTTCTTGAGCTCGGCGCGTGTGCCGAATTCCGCCTGGCCCCGGGGACGCACCGAGACGTTGGCATCGCAGCGGAACGAGCCTTCCTGCATGTTGCCGTCACTGATGCCGAGGTAGCGCACCAGGGCGTGCATCTTCTTCATGTAGGCCACGGCCTCTTTCGCCGAGCGCAGGTCCGGCTCGGAGACGATCTCCAGCAGCGGTGTGCCGGCACGGTTGAGATCGATGCCGGTCATGCCGTGGTAGT
>CAYUFA010000036.1:0-28497 GCA_964443845.1 uncultured Ectothiorhodospiraceae bacterium | reverse complement strand
CGTGCAGCGGCCCCCACAGCGCGGACACGCCGGCGGCACAGGAGGCGAACAGGTTGGCGCGACTGGAACCGACCATGCGCACGGTCGAGGTACTGCAGTTCTGCTCGTGATCGGCGTGCAGGATCAGCACCAGGTTCAGCGCCGTACGCACCTCCGGCTCCGGGACATAGGGGCTGTACACATCGGAGAACATCATGTGCAGGAAGTTGGTGACATAGGGCAGTTTCGGGTCCGGATAGATGTAGGGCAGGCCGCACGAGCGCCGGTAGGCAAAGGCGGCCAGGGTGCGGATCTTGCTGATCAGTCGCGCGGCCGCCTGTTCCAGTTGCTCGGTGGATTCCAGGTTGAACAGCTGCGGGTGAAAACAGGACAGCATCGAGATCATCGCCGAGAGGACGGCCATGGGCGGCGCCGAGCGCGGGAAGCCGGCAAAGTGGTGGCGCATGTCCTCGTCGATATTGGCGTTTTCGGTGAGCTCGCGACTGAACATCTCGTACTCGGTGCGGTTCGGCAGGTGACCGGAAATCAGCAGCCAGGCCACCTCGACAAAATTCGGCTGCTCGGCGAAGGCCTCCAGCGGGATGCCGCGGTAGCGCAGGATGCCCTGGTCACCGTCGATATAGGTGATGCTGCTCATGCAGCTGGCGGTATTGCCGAACGCCGGGTCGAGTGCGGTCAGGCCGGTGGTACTGCGCAGTTGTGTGATATCGATGGCACGCTCGCCCTCCGTGCCGGTGACAATCGGCAATTCATGGTCCTTTCCGTCGATGGTCAGCCTGGCTGTGTCGGACATGGCGGTCTCCGTGCAACGTTGTGTGGTCCGGGCGGGCCGCTGGTGCCGGCCCGCCAGGTGCCATTATAAGGGGATTGTGCGCGGGGTGTAGTCAGCCACGGGATACGATGACCGCGGTGCGCAGGCGTTGCTGGCCGAATACGGAAATTCGTGAAAAATCATCACGCGCGATCGGCTGGTACTGGCAGTCCAGGGCACTCTGGCTGAATTCTTCCGGGTCCGGATCGTGCACGTACAGGCACTCGCTGTCGTACCCGCTGACCGTGACCCAGTGTGGTGCCTTCTTGTGCTCGAAACTCCAGGTACTGATCAGTACCACCGGGATGGCATGGTGTTCCAGGGCCCCGACCAGCTGTTCCTGGCGGATGTCCGAGTAATGGATGCGGATCTTCTGCGTGCGCGCCTGCTGCAGGTAATCCTTGTGCACCATTTCGATGATGTGCTTCTTGTTGGGATCGCGCACGCTGTCGACGAACAGCGTACCGCGCTGGTTGATCCAGACCTCGGCCCGGAAACCGCGCTGCTGCGCTGCCAGTGCCAGCCCCAGCGGGTGGCAGCCGCCGTGACCTGAGGTCATGAAGATGGTGGTGGCCTCGCGCCAGATCTGCAGTTCCTCGTGCTCGGACGGGGTATAGGCGCTGGTGATGCCGCGCATCGCCATCATCAGCGCGGCCGGGCCGCAGGTAAACGGGGTGTTCTGCCGGATCCACGGGATGTCGAACTGCTGTTCGCGCACCCGGTAGTGGCGGATGCGTTTCTGCATGCGCAGCGCGTCGCTGTGGTCTTCGTAGTAATCCTCGTAGATGCCAAAGCGCTGGTAGCCGAGCGATTCGTACAGGCGGATGGCAGCGTGGTTCTCGCTGCCCACCTCCAGGCGCATGAAAAACCGTCCGCCGGCGCTGGCCGCTTCCTCACCGGCGGTGATCAGCCGACTGGCGATGCCGCGGCCACGGAATTCCCGGTCGGTGGCAAGCGAGTACAGGCGCGCCAGCCGGGTACCGGCGTGGTAGATCACCAGTACATAGCCCACCAGCCGGTTCCCCAGGGTTGCCACCAGGAAGGCACGGCTGGGGCTGCCGATCCAGTGACGAAAGCGGCGGCGGCTCAGCCGGTCGGAACTGAAGGACTGTTCCTCCAGCGCCAGCAGTGCCTCGAGGTCGTCCTCGCGCACGTCCCGCAATACGATCTCCTCGCTCATGCGAGCAGGCCCTCCAGTGCCCGGTCGGTCACCTGGCGTGCGCGTTGCACGACGGCCCGGCGCCAGTGCGGGTCGTCCGGGCAGAAGTGCGCGCGCAACGCCGCAACCAGCGCCGGGAAGTCCGGGTGCGCCACCGGCTGGATGCCGTGGCTGGCCCGGAAGCGATGATCCTGCAACAGGATCCCGAACAGGTCCGCGGTTGGCAGGGTGCCGAATTCCAGGGTAATGAAACAGCTGTTCTCTCCCATGATGGCATGCCAGGCGAAATCGAGCAGGCCCAGCTTGGGCACCGAGCTGGACGTGCCCAGGGCGGGCAGGGTGCACTCGGGCCCGTACCAGCGCCGGGCGACGCCGGCCCCGGTACTGGCGGGTGCATGATCGCAGATGATTTCCCCGTCGCCGTATTCTCCCAGCCCCGTGTGCACGTCGATGACCGCGAGCGCCCGCTCCGCCAGCCGGTACTCCCGGAGCAGGGTTTCGATCGTGCGCCGGCCCTGTGCCGGGTGCGCGCCGCCATAAAAGGGACCGTCCGGGTCGCTGTACTGGCCGCCGCTGACTGCGATCTCGTAGTCGCGCTGGCCATGCTGCGCGCGATAGCGCTCGAGCACACCGGCGCGCCGTACCGGGTCCTCGTCGAACAGGGCCGTGCGCAGGTCGCGATAGCCGGGATTGGCCGGCAGGGGCTGGCTGAAGTCGATGAAGTTGCGGTTCAGGTCGATGCCTTCCGCGTCACAGCGCCGGTGCCACGCGTAGCCCCACGGGTTCAGTGCATGGATGCAGAGGATGGCCAGGTGCGCCGGGAGCCGCCCGGGCAGCCGCTCCAGCAGGTCGAGCTGTACCGCACTGCCGGCGTACCCCTCGACGCCGTGGGTGCCGCTGATGAGGACCAGTACCCGGCCGGCGTCGGGCGCACCCAGCCAGCCACAGTCGGTGGCCAGCGTGGTTCCCTGTGGCGTCAGCCCGGCCACGGGAAAGGTCCGTTGTGCGCGGCACAGCGCGGACCGCTCCAGACCGGCCAGCCAGCTTTCACGGGCCGAGCGGTAGTCCGCGGGGAACCGTTCACCGGCCGGGATGCCGGGTGAGGATAACAACGACATGGGTATCACCACGACAGAAAGGCGCAGCATAGTCCCGCTGCAACCGGTTGCAAGCAGAATTTTTTCACACCGGGCTGATCGATGCTACTTGCCGGCAGGGTTGGTAGCGCGCAGAATCAGACGCCTTCTCCGCACGCGCCGGACGGACGGCAGCGATGTCCCGAACCCTGATCGTGATCGACAACCTGGATGACTGGGCGCCGTTCTACCCCAGCGAACAGGTGATGAGTTTCAAGGCCTATCTCGACGGCGGCCACTTCAACAGCTCCGAGCGGATCCGCATCATCAATCTCTGCAAGAGCTATCGCTACCTGGCGGACGGCTATTACTGCTCGCTGCTGGCCGAGGCGCGCGGACATCACGTCATCCCGTCGGTGACGGTGCTCAACGATCTCGGCAAGCGGGCGCTCTACCAGCTGCAGCTGGATGACCTGACGCAGGAGCTGGAGCGCAGCCTTGCGGGGCACGAGAAAGCCGGACAACTCAAGGTGATGAGCTACTTCGGTACCTCGCCGGTCCCGGCCTACCGCAACCTGGTACGCAAGCTGTTCGAGCTGATGCCGTGCCCGGTACTGGAAATCGGGCTGCGCTACCGCAATGCCTGGGAAGTGGTCTCGCTCAAGGCCGTCTCGCCACGGGATCTCGACGACGCTGCACAGACGGCCTTTGCCGAGGCGCTGGACCGGTTCAGCCGCCAGGTCTGGCGCGGTGCGCGCAAGCGCAAGCACTACCGCTTCGAGCTGGCCATCCTGGTGAACCCGGTGGAGCAGTTTCCGCCCAGCGACAGTGCCGCGCTCAAGCAGTTCATCCGCGCCGGGCGCGACCTCGGCATCGACGTCGAACTGATCAAGCAGCGCGACTACCTGCGGCTGACCGAGTTCGACGGCCTGTTCATCCGCGAAACCACGGCCATCGACCACCCCACCTACCGTTTCGCGCGCAAGGCGGCGGCGGAAGGCCTGGTGGTGATCGACGATCCGGATTCCATCCTGCGCTGTACCAACAAGGTCTACCTCGCCGACCTGTTCCGTACCCGCAAGGTCCCGGCGCCGCGCACGCACATCCTGCACAAGGGCAGCCCCGGGCTGGTCGACAAGCTGGAAGCCGACTTCGGTTACCCGATGGTGGTCAAGATCCCGGACGGCTCGTTCTCGCGCGGCGTGGTGAAGGTGCACAACAGCAGCGAGCTGCAGGCCAGCCTGAAGGACCTGTTCCGGAAATCCGCCCTGCTGCTGGCGCAGGAATTCTTCTACACCGACTTCGACTGGCGCATCGGGATTCTCAACAACAAGCCGCTGTATGCCTGCCGCTATTACATGGTGAAGAATCACTGGCAGATCTACCACCACGGTGGCGCCCGCACCGCCAGCGGCCGCTACGATACCCTGCCGACCTTCGAGGTGCCGCGCGAGGTGCTGCGCGCCGCGCTGGCCGCGACCCAGCCGATCGGCGACAGCCTGTACGGCGTCGACGTGAAGGAGAAGGACGGCAAGGGCTACGTCATCGAGGTCAACGACAATCCCAGTATCGATCGCGGGGTGGAGGACCACTACCTCGGTGCCGAGCTGTACCACCTCATCATGGGCGAGTTCCTGCGCCGCATGGAAGAGCGCGGCGTCTGATCCCGCTGCGCTGCCGTGGCGCCTGGCGGCCGGCGGAGACCGCCGGACCCTGCGCTGCATCTGACAAGGGTCAGAACCTGCACGGCCCGGCTGGGCTATGCTCGGGGCATGTTGCACTCCTTTCACCTTCGCATGATCCGGCGAACCGTCCGTTGTGGCTGCCACTGTGACTGCAGGCGCGCAGGCGCGCGTTTCCTGCTGGCTGGACTGCTGTGCCTGGGGGCGGCCGGAACCCTCCCGGCGCCAGCGGATCGTGCCGCGGAACGCGCCACGATGGTGGATACCATCGACCGCATGGTGCGCAAAACCGCGGAGTTTCTCGGCAAGCCGCAACTGGACCAGCGCGTGCTCGAGGTCCTGCGCACTGTCCCGCGCCATGCCTTCGTGCCGGAAGACGAGCAGGCGCATGCCTATGAGAACCGGCCGTTGCCGATCGGGTACGGTCAGTCCATCTCGCAGCCCTACATCGTCGCCCTGATGACCGACCTGCTGAACGTCCGGCCCACCGACCGGGTGCTGGAGATCGGTACCGGGTCCGGCTACCAGGCGGCCGTGCTGGCCGGGCTGGCGGAGCGGGTCTGCAGCATCGAGATCGTACCGCAGCTCGGCGAGCGGGCGCGTGCAACCCTGCAACGGCTGGGCTACCGGAACGTCGAGGTGCGGATCGGCGACGGGTATTACGGCTGGGAGGAGCAGGCCCCCTTCGATGCCATCATCGTGACGGCCGCGGCAAGCCACGTGCCGCCACCGCTGGTCAGGCAGCTCAGGCCGGGCGGGCGCATGATCATCCCGCTCGGATCGCGCTTCCTGGTGCAGGAGCTGTTGCTGGTCGAGAAGTCCGCCGCGGGCGAGATCACGACCCGGCAGATCCTGCCGGTCAGGTTCGTGCCCCTGACCGGTGGTCACTGAACCGGTGGCAGGGAGCGTGCCAGTGCCAGCACCGGACCGTGTGCGGCCGGCCGGGCGCGCCCCGGTACTCTCGGTGGCGCTGCTCTCGGTCGGCGTGCTGGCCTACGAGATCCTGCTGATGCGGCTGTTCTCGATCATCCAGTGGCATCACTTTGCCTACATGGTGATCAGCCTGGCACTGCTGGGCTACGGGGTCAGCGGCACCCTCGTCACGCTGCTGCGGGAACGCCTGCTGCGACGCTTCGCCGCCGTCTACAACGCCTGCATCATGGCCTTCGGGCTGGGCGCGGTGCTGTGTTTTCTGCTTGCGCAACGGATTCCGTTCAACGCGGAACTGGTGCTGTGGGACATCCATCAACCCGCCTGGCTGCTGCTGCTGTACCTGCTGCTGGCGGTCCCGTTCCTGTGTGCCGCCACCGCGCTGGCGCTGGCCCTGATGCGCTATCCCGCGGTGATCGGGCGCGTGTATGCCTTCGACCTGGTCGGTGCCGGGCTGGGCGGTCTGCTGGTCATGGGGTTGCTGTTCCTGGTATCTCCCGTGCATGCACTGGTCGCCATCGGCCTGCTGGCATTACTGGCAGCCGCCATCGGCGCGTACGAGACCGGCCTGCGTGCCGGTCCGGGCCTGTTCGTGATCGTCGGGCTGGCAACCGGCATGCTGCTGGCCTGTGGCCACTACGCTGCACTGCAGGTCTCGCCCTACAAGTCGCTCAGCCAGACCCTGCTGGTGCCGGGAACGCGCGTCATCGAGGAGGATTCGAGCCCGCTCGGGCTGCTCTCCGTGGTGGAGAGCACGCAGGTGCCGCTGCGCTACGCCCCGGGACTGAGCCTGCTGGCCACGCAGGAGCCACCCGCGCAACTCGGCGTGTTTACCGACGGCGACGGCATGACGGCGCTCACGCGCTACCGTGGCGTACGCACCGACCTGGACTGGACGGGACAGTCCACCTCCGCCTTGCCCTACGAGATGCGTCAGCCCGGGCATGTGCTGGTGCTGGGGGCGGGGGCCGGCCTGGACGTGTTGCAGGCCATCCGCTACGGGGTGCCACGGGTGACCGCGGTCGAACTCAACCCGCAGATGATTGCGCTGGTGCGTGACCGCCATGCCGGTTTCGCCGGGCACCTGTACCAGCAGGCCGACGTCCACACCGGGGAGGCGCGCGGTTTCGTGGCCGGCAGTGACGCCCGCTACGACCTGATCCACATCGCCCTGCTGGACGCATTCGGCGCGGCCGCCGCCGGTCTGTATGCCTTGAACGAAAGCTACCTCTACACGGTGGAGGCGCTGCAGCAGTACCTGGCCCACCTGACACCGGAGGGTTACCTCTCGATCACGCGCTGGGTGACGCTGCCACCCCGGGACATGCTCAAGCTGTTCGCCACCGCACTGGATGCACTGCAACGCAGCGGCGTGGCCGAGCCGGCCGGACACCTCGTGATGATCCGCAGCTGGCAGACCGCGACCCTGCTGGTGAAAAACGCGCGTTTCCGCCCGCAGGAACTCCAGCGCATGCGGGCCTTCGCGGCGCGCTGGGGATTCGACGTGGCCTGGTATCCGGGCATGTCGGCCGGCGAGGCGAACCGCCACAACCGCCTGCGGGCGCCGTATTTCTACCAGGCAGCGGTCGCACTGGCCGGACCGGGACGCGCGCGCTTCCTGGCAGACTACAAGTATGCGCTGGCGCCGGCGACCGATGACCGGCCCTATTTTTTCCATTTCTTCCGCTGGCGCGCGTTGCCGGAAATCCTGGCATTGCGCGGCCAGGGGGGGATGCCGCTGCTGGAGTGGGGCTACCTGGTGCTGGTCGCCACCCTGCTGCAGGCACTGCTGGTCAGCGTGGCGCTGATCCTGCTGCCGTTACTGGTCCTGCGCCGGCGCCGGTCCGCCGCTCCGGCTGCCGCCGGGCGCTGGCGCGTGTGCGGCTATTTCACGGCCATCGGCCTGGCGTTCCTGTTCGTGGAAATGGCGTTCATCCAGCGCTTCACGCTGCTGCTGCATCATCCGCTGTATGCCGTGGCCACGACGCTGACCGGCTTCCTGGTATTTGCCGGGCTGGGCAGTCTGTGGAGTCAGCGCTGGTCACGCACGGCGTGGCAGCAGGGTGGGGTGGTCGTTGCGGTGGCCGGCATCGCCCTGGCCAGCCTGTTCTGCCTGGCAGTCCTGCACACCTGGATGGACGTGTTCACGGGCTGGCCGCTGTGGGTACGCGTCGTACTGACGCTGGCGCTGGTCGCGCCACTGGCGTTCTGCATGGGTATGCCGTTTCCGCTGGGTCTGTCGCGGGTGGCGGAAAGCGCGCCGGGCCTGGTGCCCTGGGCATGGGGGGTGAACGGTTGTGCGTCGGTGGTCAGCGCCGTGCTGGCGTCCCTGCTGTCGGTACACCTGGGATTCGTCGCGGTCATCCTCGCGGCGGTGGCACTCTACGGGGTGGCCGCGTGGCTGGTACCCGGCGGCGGGGTGCCAGGTACGCACCCGCAGACCCCTGCCTGAGCGGTATGGGCGTGCGCAGTGGCGGTCCGTTACCCGGCGTTCCTGCGGGTCGAGATCCCGAACGGCAGGTACGCCGGGCACCAGCCCAGCAGGCTGGTGACCAGGAATGCCACGGCAACGATGCCGAGGACAATCGCCGCCGTGCCGCTCAACTGTCCACCCAGGTACAGGGCGGTGATGAGGACGACGACCAGCAGGCGGATGACCCGGTCGATGGTTCCCATGTTTCGATGCATACGGATGCGGTGCCTCCCGTCGTGCGGTGTCAGCGCAGGGACTGTGCAAGCAGTGCGATCCCGGCGATTACGCCCAGGCAGAGCAGGCAGGCGAGCAGGATCCTTACCGGTCTGGACAGGCGCTGTCTGCTGAACCCGGTTGCCATGAACCCATTACAGCCCATTCCGGAAGGATTGCAAGGACTGCCCGGGGCCGGCGCACGGGCGGGGCGGGAGGCCGGCCGGTTTTCCTCAGGCGGCCGAACCGACCCAGAAGCTCATGTCCCTGGCCAGGAATTCGCTCCATGACATGTAGTGCGAACCGTCGCAGGAGAAGGTCAGGCTGATCATGCCGTTGAAGATATTGATCGAGGACGAGCGCAGGTACAGCATCTCGTCCGCGGTGCGCAACTGGCGCATGCCATGCAGGATGCTGCCGATCCTGTGCTGCGGGATCAGCGCGTCCTGCGGATAGGCCACGCGCCCGTAGAGCATGCAGATATCCGGGTCGGCAAGCGCCTCGTGATCGAGTATGCGGTAACGGAACGGATCATCGACGAACCACACCGTCGCGCGGCTGCTCGAGAAGTGAATCACGCCCTGGAACATCCCGCGCTCGGTGATCAGTTCCTCGAGGATCGCGAGCGCCGGTTCCATGCTCTTGTCCATCAGGCTGTCGATCCGGCATTGCTGGAACACCGTGCCGCGGATCGCAGGATCACCCTTGATCTGGCGCCAGGCGTCCGATTCCTCGTACAGGGCGGCCGTCACCGGCAGGTCACGCAGGTCGAAGTCGACGCCCAGGTAACCGATCGTCCTGCCGTTTCTCTCGATGGCCTGCAATGCCGTCAGCGAAGGGCGGTTGGCGCGCAGGCTGAGGTAGGCGCCGGACAGCAGGAACGGCCGGTCCGGATCGATTTCGCGCACGTAGGGCCGGCTCGAGCGGTCACGTCCGTAATGCTCGGGCATGATGGCACTGGCGCTGATGTTGTCGCTGAGCTGGATGCCCCTGGTATCCAGTACATACATGAAGGTTCCGTACGGAACCGTACGGAAGCCGTCGGTCAGCACGATATCCAGCTCGTTGCGGTCGCACCAGACGCCCGCACACTGCGTCGCCAGTTTCAGCAGGGGGGCACGCAGTTGTTGCTCCAGCGCGGTGCGCTGGCGTGCCAGCGCCTCTTTCCAGGTTTCTTTCATGGGTGCGGAAGATAAGGGCAGTGCGGTCATATTGCCACACCTTGCGGGTACATTTTTTTCCGGCACGACATGCCGGCACGCGCGTTACGCCAGGGCGGCGGGATGGATCCCGGTGAAATCGGTTGCCAGCGGGTGTGGCCCCGGATCGACATCACCGTCTTCCCGTGCCAGCAGGGTGGTGCGCATCCCGGCCGCGTGCGCGGCATCCAGTTCCGCGCGGATGTCCGACAGGAACAGGATGTCCTGCGCGGGCAGCCCGATGTCCGCGGCAATGGCACGGTACGCGGCCGGGTCCTGCTTGCTGCCGATGCGGGTGTCGTAGTAGCCGGAGAACAGCGGCGTCAGGTCGCCGGCATCGCTGTGGCCGAACAGCAATTGCTGGGCCTGCACGGAGCCGGAGGAAAAGACATACAGCCGGAGTCCGGCCGTGTGCCAGGCGCGGAGCCGCGCAGCGGCGTCCGGGTAGATATGCCCGGTGAAATCCCCCTGGCGGTAACCGGCCTCCCAGATCATGCCCTGCAGCGCCTTGAGCGGCGTGAGCTTGCGATCGGCGTCGATCCAGGCCAGCAGTTGCGCGCTGATCCCGTCCAGGTCCAGGTCTGCGCCGGCCGCCAGCCGCACATCGTTCAGGAACGGCACCACGTGCGGGTCTTCCGCATTGCAGTGCACAAAGTCCGCCATGCGCGCGCGGGCATACGGAAACAGGACGTCGTGTACGAAACGGATCGACGAGGTGGTGCCCTCGATGTCCGTGAGAATGGCGCGGATCATGCCGTCTGCGCGCAGTAGGTGTCGTAGTCCGGGAAGCGCGTGGCGATATCGGATCCGGTAAAGTCACCGACCCAGCCGTCCGGGGTGGTGAAAAACCGGATGCACCTGAAGAACGGCCGGCTGCCCATGTCGAACCAGTGCGTGGTGTTGGCCGGGACGCTGATCAGGTCGCCGCGTTCGCACAGCACCATGTACACCTGCGCACCGACATGCAGGTAGAACAGCCCGGCGCCGTCGACGAAGAAGCGGACTTCGAAGTCGGCGTGGGTATGTTCGGCCAGGAACTTCGAGCGCAGCTGGTCGGCGTCGGGATGCGCCGGTGTGAGGCTGACCACGTCGATGGAGCGGAAGCCATAGCGGGCGTTGAGCCGGTCGATGGAATCCCGGTAGGCGGCCAGCACCGTGTCCTGGTCCGCAGCGTCGGGCAGCGCGTGGTCGGCGCGCCAGTGTTCGAACTCGACGCCGATCTCGGCCAGGCTGGCGACGATGGTATCGAGGTCGGTAAAGGTTTCTCCGGCGTCCGGAGCATGGGCCGGCGCAATGGTCAGGGTGGTCATCAGTGACTGGCTCCGTGCTGTCGCAACTCGCATTCGAACAGGAACTCGAGCGCCTCGACGTGGCGCATGGCGGCGCTGACGTTCTCGCCCCAGGTATAAAAGCCGTGCCCGCGGATCAGGTAGCCGATGGTGAGTTCGTGCCTGCCCATCCAGTCTTCCGCCAGCTGCGCGAGCCGGTCGATGTCCTGGTCGTTGTCAAATACGGGGATGATGATCCGGGCGTGGTGCGTGGAAATGCCGGGAAACGCCTTCAGCATTTCGTAGCCTTCCACCACCAGTTCGTGCGGGTGGCTGCGTGACAGCAGGGTGGCGGTGACCGAGTGCGGGTGCAGTATTGCGTTGACCTCCGGGTAATGGCGGTAGATCTGCAGGTGCAGCCCGGCCTCGGCGGAGGGCTTGCGCCCGTCCAGCGCCTGGCCGTCCTGATCGATGACCAGCAGGTCGCTGTGCTGCAGGTGACCCTTGTGCGTGCCGGATTCGGTAATCAGGATGTGACCGTCGCGCAGGCGGGCCGAAAAATTCCCGCTGGTGGCCGGTACCATGCCGCGCTTGTAGAGGAGGCGGCCGGCGCTGCACAGCTGGTCGGAACGCTGGCGCAGTTCCATGCTGTCCGGGATGTCAGTGAGTCGGGTAACCATGGCAGCGTATGTTCAGCCGCAACACTTCTTGTATTTCCGCCCGCTGCCGCACGGGCACGGATCGTTGCGACCCACCTTGGGTGTGTCGCGGCGAACCTGGCTGATTCCGGCCATTTTGCCGTCGTAGAAAAACCACTGGTCGCCGGTGCGGCGGAATTCCGCGCGCTCGTGATGGACCAGTTTCTCGCCGCGCCGGCGGTAGGTTGCGCGGAATTCAACGGTGCCCCGGTCCGGGTCGCTGTGATCGTCCACGACCTCGAGGATTTCCAGTCCCTCCCACTCGGACTCCCGCGCCCAGCGTTCCGCGCCGGCCTCGTCATAGTCGTGCCGCTGGCCCGGATGCAGGGTGCTGGCCAGGTATGGCATGATCTGCAGGGCATAGGCGCTGTAGCGCGAGCGCATCAATGCCTCCGGCGTGGGAGGCTGGCGGGCACCGGTGATATACGGCTCGCAACACTCCGCGTAGGACAATCCGGATGCGCAGGGGCAGGGTGTGGCTTCTTGCATACAGGCTCCCCGGGGAATTATCGTTACTATAGCAAATATGCCCTGGACCGGTGCAGGAGGAAAGGGTGGTTGCAGGCAGTCCTCTTACAGGCACGCTCCGGTGTGCAGCGGGAAGCGCGGTTTCGGTCCTGCCTGCCACGGCTCGCGCCCGGCGCTTGGCGGGCGTGCCGCGCCGCTGCTGGCACGGATCGAGGATCTGCCGGTGCTGACCTGAGGAACTGCGATGGAGGTCATGCACGAACCCGCGCGCCAGCGCTTCGTGGTCACGACCGGTGGCCTGGAATCGGTGCTGGAGTACCGGTGGCACGGTCGCGCTGGCGTGGATTTCACGCTTACCTTCGTGCCGCCGGAACTGCGTGGTCGCGGTAGCGCCGAACGGCTGGTGCGGACCGGTATCGCCTGGGCACGGGCACGGGACCTGCAGATGCGGGCGAGTTGCTGGTACGTGCGCCGCTTCCTGGAACGCGGGCGGCCGCAGGACTGACACCGGTCTGCGCTTGCCCCGTCCCGCCCGGGCAGACTGGTTCACGCAGGACGGTGACTGACCCGGGTCCGCGCGTGTGCGGGGCCGGGCCAGCGACGCTAGGGCGGCGGGCAACGTATGGGCATGCAGTCCGTTGCGGTCCGCACCGGTCCGGCGTTGCGGATCCTGTTGCCGGTATCCTGGAGGTTGGTATCACCGGGCGCCAGTTGCAGGGCGCATTGCGCGGCTGCCATTGCCTGTTGCGGGCAACCCTGCTGCAGCAGGGTGTAGGCGAGGTTGTTCCAGCCATCCGGATCCCTCGGCGCCAGCCGGGTGACTTCTGCAAAGGCATGGCTTGCGAGGGCCTGGTCGCCGTCGCGGAAGGCGTGGTTGCCCAGCGCCATCCAGGCCAGGGAATTGTCCGGCCAGCGCCGGATCGCCGCCTGCCATGCGGCCAGTGCCGCCGCGTCGTTGCCGGTGTCTTCCAGGTCCCGGGCCGCCTGCAGGTAGGTCAGCGGTTCCGCCGTGGCGGGCAGGGTGCCGGCAGGCAGGATGACGAGTGCCTTATAGCCGCTGCGCCGCCAGGTGCGTTCGAACACGCTGAACAGGGTGGTGCGCCGCGCTTCGGTCCCGGAACGCAGCAGGATTTCCTCGCTGTGCCGGTCATAGCCGATGACCACGGCAAAGTGCCACAGGGGCAGCCAGTCGAGGCCGAGGTTCTGGAATACCAGGACGGGATGACCGGCGGCGACTTCGGTCAGCAGGTCGGTCAGGTGCGGTGCGAGTGGATAGGCCAGCAGGCCGCGGTGCCGCGCCGCGGCGCCGAGTTCCACGAACAGGCTGCCCTGCCTGCCGGGCAGGTAGACCTCCTTGACCAGCTGTTCCGGGGTAGCGGCGATCCCGTTCGCGGCCAGCACCGAGGCCAGCGCAGCCGGCCCGCACTGGTACCGTTGCTGCGGGAACAGCGGGGCACTCGTGAGTTCGACGCGTTCCGGTAGCGTGGCCGGCGCTGTGGTGCGCAGGGCGCGGGTCTGTGGCGCGACGGCACAGCCGGTCAGGGACAGCAGCAAAAGCACGACACCCGCCAGGCGGCGGGTGTCGTGGCGGATACAGCGGTCGGGATCAGCGATGGACCGGATGAATGAACGTGAAGATGTTCGTGGCGCCGATGACATCGGTAATCACAAAGATGATGAAGATAATCAGCAGAATGCCGAGCACGCTGTCTCCGCCGGTCTGCATCCGGTCGATGCCCTGATTGATCCGGGCCAGTTCGGCATCGGTCAGGCGTGCAGTGCGTTCCTTGACCCAGGCCGGGTCCACGCCCAGCGCCTGCAGCTGTGCACGGGCGGACTGCCGGTCGAGCAGGTGCTGCAGGCTGGCGCGGGTCTGTGCGGAGTGTGCCTTGCCGAGCACGCTATCGGTGCCGACCATGGCCGCCTGTGCGGTCAAGACCGGCGTCACGGCGAGCAGCAGGGACAGGATCCAGGCAAGGGGGCGAAGGTACTTTGACATGCGTAATTCTCCGTAGGGTTGGTAATCGGCGGCATGACTGTCCGGGGGACAATTGCGCGGCAATATTATCACCAAACCACCGGGGCACCAGCAGACAGGGTGTCGTTAAGTGGCGACAGGCAGTGGTTAAGGCATCCGGGTTTCCACTCCTCTGGGTGCACGGGCGCCCCGTGGCATGACGGAGGTTTTCTCCATCCCCGGGATGCCGGTGAATCCGCGCCGGCGCACCCAGGTCACGTTGCAGGTGACCGCGTTACTGGGACTCTACCAGGCCGAACTGGCCCGCATCCTCGGCCTGCAATGTCCGCAGATCGGCCGTCTCGCCAGTGGCCGGGAGCAGCTCGAACCCGGTACGGCCGCCTGGCGGCAGGCAGGGCTGCTGTTGCGCGGCTACCAGGCGTTGTACCGGTTGACCGGCGGCGACGGTGTCGCCATGCGGCACTGGCTGCGGGTACGACAGGCTGCACTGGAGGGCACCCCGCACCTGCTGATGGTTGATGCAGGCCGGCTTGCCGAGGTGGTGGCGCACCTGGAACGGCAGGCACCGGCGGCGCGGTGAGGGCGGAAAGGTCCTGCTGCTTGCCGCGGATTACCGGTATGATGCCGGGACGTTGTTTGCTGCATGCATCCCGGGAGGTGAATGGTGAAGTCCTGTTGCGGTTTCCTGCTGATACTGTGGTTGCCGCTGCTCACCGGCTGCGCGATGCTGGAGCACAAACCGGTCAGCGTAACGCCGGATCGTCACGCAGAGCTGCCGGACACCGCCGGCTGGTGGTATGCCCGCTTTCGCATCCTGGAGGAAAAGGACCGGCCGCCGCTGTGGCATATCGATGCGCTGATCGCCGGCGAGATCATTGCCCCGGTGTTCGATCATCACTTCGCGGAAATCCGCATCTGGCGCGTCCATCGGCGCGCGGCGGACGATGGTTTCGGGCACGTATTCAGCTTCATCTTCTACGCCACCCCGCAGGATGCCAGCGCCATCTACGGGGAGATCCGGTCCAGTCCGGTGCTGGCGCAGCTGCAGACACAGGGTCTGGTCACGAAAACCATGTTTGACAACCTCATGCACAACACCCGGCCGGACATCGAGGACACCAGTGATACCCACTGGCCGCTGGTCATCCAGAAGACCTGGCCGGCGCTGATCATGGGCGCCAGCCGCATGTGGCTCGATCTCGTGTCGACGCAGGCTGCGGCGCATGCGGACGAGCCGGACCTGGTGCAGCGCTACGAACTGGTCGAACAGGATATCGACCGGTTGTGGGCACACAACGGCCAGCATGCCGTCCTGCATCATATCAACGCCCTGTTTGCCTACCAGCCGTTGCTGATTCGCTACTGATCCGCCGGAGGAAGGGAAGCCGTGAACCGTCTTGCAGGGATCCCGCTGCGCCTGCTGGCCCCGCTGGCCATCGTGCTGGCACTGGCGCCGTTCCGGCCGCAACCGCACCTGTGGGAGAAGCTTGGCATGCTGGCTGCCGGTACGCTGACCCGGCCGATCGATATCCTCGATCTGTTCCTGCACGGGACGCCGCTGGTGCTGCTGATCCTGGTGCTGGTCGCCCGGCGCATGGTGTCCGTCCGGCAGGCCCGCTGAGCCGGGGCGGGCATGCAGTGCGAAATCCCCGTCAGTCTCCGGGGGCTTGCGCTGTACGCTGCGGATTTGTGGAATAATGCGCGCTTTGCGCAGCCCGGCCCTGCCGGTCTGCAGGTCACCGGCAGCGAACATGATCACAACCAGTCTCACCACGCCCGGCGGGGCCCGGCGCCTGTGCAGCCGCATTCCGGCACGTTGCGGTGCCGGCAACGGGGGCGGGCGGATCGCCACCCGCACCAGCGGCACTCCGGACGGTCCCCTGTGGCCCCGGGAGCAGGTCGCGTGGAAGGCGGCTTGCTCATGAATGTCATGGCGGTGTTTCTGAACGGGATTGCCCAGCTGGAATATGACCGCGAGCGCCTGCTGCCGGAACACCAGCATGCCTACCTCGACCGCATGGACGCCCGCATGGACACGGGGATCCAGATCGGCAGCGCAACCGTCAGCCACCCGAACCTGGCCCAGCGTGCGCACTTTGCGGCCGGCAACCTGGTGCATGCGCTGAAGACCAGCGACGAGGCGCTGGCGGCCGCCATGTGCAGCTACCTGGCGATCCGCCTGCCGGAACTCAAGCAGATCCGTATCGAGGAACTGCCGGACACCGACGGCCAGGTGTCGATCGAGTTCGTGTACGATCAGGAGTATCGCAAGCAGGTGCTGGTGGACTTCAACTCGTTGCACTGAGCGCCGGCAGCGCCTGGTCCATGCGCGTGCACGCTGCCGTCAGCAGCCGGGTCTCCCCGCATGCAGGCGTGTGCGGAGAGCATGTAAATTATATGTTTATCATGTAGATATCAGGCTAATCTAATCTTGTTTTTGAGGTGTCAACCGCTCACTGGAACTGATTTTAAACAGGGAATTCGATACTATACCTGCGCACCGGAGTTCTGCTTCCGGGCCATGCTGATGACTCGGAGGATCTATGGACCTGGCGTACGCACTCGGAATGAACAAGCCACCCGAATCCCCGCAGGAGGAGCGCGCCAAGCTGCAGCTCTATATCAACCTGAAACTGGCCTCGTCCGGTCAGCCCACCTGTGTGCCGCCCCGTGCGGAACGGTTCTTCAGCATTTCGCGTGACCTGCTGCGCAGCTACCGGGAAAAGAACCGGCTGCTGTCGACCTACCTGTGTCCGATCGACCAGCGTATCCAGGAGTTCCTGAACAGCTATCTCGCGCCGCTGGTGGGGGAGCAGTTCCAGGTCCCCACGCTGCCGACCCAGACCTTCGTACTCGACCGCCACGGCGTGGCACGCGAACTGTCGCTGCCCATGGGCGCTGACGAGTTTCATTCCGATATCGTATCCAGCTACCGCGTGGCCCAGGGTGTCCTGCACAACCCGGCCAGCGACCGCCGTACCACCAAAGGTTCCTTTCACATCTGCGAGGGCGGTCTGCCGATCCCGGGTGACAAGAAATCGGTGCCGCTGCAGACGTTCGCGCGCCTGCTGGACCGGGCACTCGCGCCGCCGGAAAACCTGCTGATGCTGCCCTTTACTGCGCAGTTGCCCGAGCCTGCGCGGATGTTCGTCTCGCTGTTGATGCGCCCCGTGGTCTGTCCCGCCATTCCCGGCAGGGAAGCGGAGAAGACCATGGAAGTGCGCTTCTTCGCGCCGGGTAACCTGGTGAGCAACCTGGATTTCGTGGAAAGCATCTTCGGTAACGGCGGCAACCCGTACCTCGCCGAGTGCGATGCCGCGCTGGACGTGGAGCGCTGGACCGGCACCACCGGCTGCGTAATCCTGGCGCCGCACCTGGTCGGTATCACCAAGCAGGAACTGGGCCTGCCGTTCTGGCGGGATGCCACCAGCCGCCAGCGTAACGATGGCATGTGCTGGAAGGTGCCGGACGAACTCTATAACGATGGCCAGGCCTTCAAACTGACCGCACGCGATCCGTCCGGCGTCATGGTGACGCTGCTTGCCGACAATTACTTCGGCTACTGCAAGAAAGAGGTCAAGACCCAGATCAGCTTTTCCGCCAACCTGTGCGGTCTGTCGGAAGAGGAACACGCCGGTGGTGCGCTGGCCTTCCCGCGCCGCAACCACGGCGAGGAATTCGGCGTCGACAGCCGCACCTGGAGTGTGCCGGGCTATTCCTTCGAAGACATGGTTGAGCGCTACGGCGAATGCATGGACGTACAGCCCGAAGGCTACGCCGTCGATCGTACCTGGCCGCAGATCATCTACGTGCCGCAGAAAGTGCGCATGGATCTCAATGCCCAGACCATCTCCTGGGAGCAGGGCGGGAAAACCCGGCGCATCCGCCTGCAACCCGGCAAGGTCTACATGCAGCCCAACGGCTACAAGGTGGAGATGAAGAAGCACCCGGGTGCGCCGTCCTGGCGGCTGGTCGGCATGGACCCGGAAGGGACCTTCTGCCACAAGCCCTGTACGGTATCCGGCGGCGGCAAGTCGGAGATCTCCAAGTCGCTGAATGATGCCGTCATCTACCGGCCCCTGTTCATCGACGACCTGCAGAAGGACCTGACGCTGGTGCAGGAAATCTTCGATCGTGACTACACCCAGCGCTTCAAGCCCGGCAGCGAGCACGAGGACCACGATGCCACCCGCCAGCCACTCAGCCCGGAACGCAGCCTGGGTTCGGTGATCCGCCTGCTGACCCCGACCTCCAGCTACACGGACGAATTCAACGACTGGCTGGCCTCCATACCGCCGCGTATCCTGGCGCTGGTGTTTCTGATCAAGCGTTTCTACCGTATGGAGTGGGGCAAGGACTGGCGCAACCACCTGTCGGTGGACGAGGTGGACGGCGCACCGGCGCACGAACTCAAGCTGGACGACCGCAACATCGTCGCTTCCTACCTGCGCGTCGGCTTCGACACGGACGGCAAGTGGCGGACGTTCAAGCTGCGCCAGGACTACATTGCCACCGAGAAGATCCAGATGGAGGACGACATCACGGCGTCCGTGGTGGTGCCTGGCGGGTGTGTCGACGCCTGCGGTCCGCGCGGCAACAGTGGCCAGAGTGTCAAGCTGGTCAAGAACTGCGAGTACCGCCTGTTCCAGCGTCCGGATGACGCCATCCATCCCGGTTTCGACAAGCAGACCGAGCGGGACATGGCGCAGCCGGACAACTTCATCGCCAACTTCGAGCCACTCGATCGCGAGCATCTGACCGCGCTGGTGGACGATGTGCATACCTTCTACCAGTACACGACGCCCATGCAGCAGTTGTTGCGCAAGGCGCACGAGGAGGGCATACCGTTCACGGTATCCTCGGCCCATCCGCGCCTCGTCAACGGCGCCCCCTCGAAGAACCCGCGTTACCTGCAGGTGCGCCCGGACCTGGTGCGTCCCGAGCGCAGGTACGTCGCGGAGATGGGCATCCGCCTGCACCGCGGAATCGCTCCGCATAGCCCGGTTTGCCACCCGGTCGATGCCGTGCTGACCGGGCGCCGCAACAATCCGCCGGAACCGGGCCACCGCTCGCTGGCGGTCTATAACCCGATCCATTACCAGGAACTGCCGGAACTGTTCATGGACTTCGTGTGCAGCCTCACCGGCAAGTCACCGTCCACGACCGGGGCCGGTTCCGAGGGTGCACTCACCAAGGGGCCGTTCAATGCCCTGCGCGCCACCGCAGACCTGAACAATGCGCTCGTCTCCTTCATCCTGACCGACCATGCCGGCTTTTCCAGCTCGGCCGGACACGTCGGACCCGACATGCGGGTTGATCACGACATCAGCCTGCTGATCCCGGAGATCTGGGCGCGCCTGACCCCGGAGGAGCGCAGTCCACAGTACCTGATCGCACACGGCTGCCTGGAGCCACTGGAGGATTTCACGCACCACAACAGGCTGGTGCTGGGCAGCCGTCTCGGCTATCGCATCACGCAGCACTTCGTGCACCGCTTCCTGGGCAAGATCTTCGACAATCCCGGTGCCGTGTTCACCGATGCGATCCTGCGGCCGGAATCGCAGGACCTGGAAAGCTTCGTCGACGGGATCAACAACATCGTCGAGGCGCAGCAACGGGTCGCCCTGCAGTACCTCGAGGATGGCAGCATCGAGGAAGCCTGTCCGCCGCTGCGTGCCCTGCTGCTGGTCATGGCCACCGGCGGTTTCGAGGGCATGGATGCCCATCATCCGGACTTCCGCGCCATGTTTACCCGCGAGAGCCTGCTGGCATCCGGCTGGTACCGCGAACGCCTGGAAATCAAACAGCGTCGCGATGTGGCGCTGTGGACCCGGCATGTCAACAGCCTGAGCAATTTCCTGGAGGACGTGACATATGCCGACGAGGCGGAGCGCCTCGGCATCGGCGAGCGCCTGCAGGTGGCGGTTCGCAAGCTGGAGGAGGTGTCACAGCCGGAGTATCTCGACAGCCTGGTCGGTACGCTCGGTGCCGACCCGCTGGCACCGGCCGGCAAGAGCGTCGGTTACCGGGTGCTGAACTGGGGCAAGGCGCGTCTTGCCCCGCAACTGGGCACGGTTCGGGAAGGGGAGGCCGCCGCCCTGGAGGACGGGGCGCCGAAGCTGCTGCAGCGCTTTACCTCGCGCCTGCGCCGGCCCCGGGTCACTTCCCACTGAACCGGGATCCTCGACGGGGTGGCAGTGCGGCATGGGTGACATAGTAGCCTTCCGGCGGCAGACGCCGGCGCAACGGAACCGGGGCAATACCCTGTGCCGGCGCGGATTCCACAAGTGGGTGCTCACCCGGGACAACCGCTTTGACAGCAAGCAGGGACGGCTGGTGACGGAGTATCGTTGCAGTCGCTGTGGCGCCGTGCGCACGACCGCGGAGTGATGCTGCAGGTTTCACGCGCCGTTTCGATCCCCGCCCGCGAACTCGGGTTTTCCCCCGTCCGGGCCCGGTGCGCCGGGGGCCAGCACGTGCAGATGTCCTGGTGTATTGCGGGCAACGGCCCGTGGTGCCTTCAGGCGTGGCCCCGCAAGGGTTGCGCGAGATGAATGCCGTCGGATCCAGCCTGCCTGTCTCGTCCCGAGTGTCGATCCCCCTCACTGAGATCGAGCTGACGCCGATCCGCGCCTCCGGTCCCGGCGGCCAGCATGTAAACAAGACGTCAACGGCGATCCATCTGCGCTTCGATATCCCTGCCTCATCCCTGCCGGATTTCTACAAGACCCGGCTCCTGGCCCTGCGTGACCGGCGCATCAGCCGGGAGGGGGTTGTTGTGATCAAGGCTCAGCAGGCGCGCAGTCAGGAGCAGAACCGTGCAGATGCGCTCACGCGGCTGGCTGAATTGATTCGCGGTGTTGCGACGTTTTCCAGGCAGCGGATGCCAACCAGACCGACACGGGCCGCCCGGGCCCGGCGCGTCGACGACAAGAAGCGACGGGGTCGCGACAAGGCGTTACGGAGGAAGGTCATCGACTGATCGACGCGGACAGTATACCCATGTATCTGGCGCCCGATTCCGCACCCTGCCAATGAGCCGGCTCGTTATCGATGCGAGTATCCCTGTCGCCAGGATACTCATCAGCGGGAGCGGGAACACCGGCCAGGATGAAGCGTGTGGTCGTGCCGGGCTATCCTCATCACGTCACGCAACGGGGTGACAGAAGGCAAAAGACGTTCTTTTGTGCGGATGATCAGCGGTATTATCCCGAACTGATGGCGCGTGCCACGCGCGCTTCGGGCACGGAAGTATGGGCGTATTGCCTGATGCCGAACCACGTCCACATGATCATGGTGCCCGCTGCCGATGAAGAATTATTGCCGTGGCTTCGTGAATACGTGGTAACAACGGTTAAATGAAGCGTTCAGCCCGGACTTCCCGCGATTATCGAGTGGGAGTGGCTTCAGACGGGTTACCCGGGTAACCCATACAGCGCCTGCTCTCTGGCATCAAACAAACGCATCGCGCTGATACCGACTTTCGCCATGACGGCCATCCCGCACATGATCGCAGTGAAATAATCCGTCAACTGTGCAACCGGTGTGTCTTCCGGCGGGTTGCGCCGCCGCAACTCGTCCCGGAGTTGCTCTTTCAGCAAACCGGATGGGGATTGCCCGACCGTCTTGCCGATGACGGCGACCGCACTCGCGGGCAAGGCCGCAATGTCACGGGACACTGCGCTGTTGACCACCATGCAGCCGCCCGGCAGGTCCGGTGCAGTCAACATGATTGCAACGGAACGCATGAACGCCCGCATGGCTTGTTTCACATCCGGCTCGGCTGCCAGTGCCTCGGCATGCTTGATCAGCTGTTGCTCGCGGTAGCGCTCCAGTACCTTGAGATACAACTGTTCCTTGTTTCCAGACGCCGCATACAGGCTGGGCTTGCCGACGCCCGGTGCGTTTGTCAGTTCAATGAGTGGCGCCCTGGTAACCACAGCGCCAGAACACGCCCGGCGCAGCATCCAGTGCCTGTTCCTCATCAAGAACGCGGGGTCTGCAAGCCTGCCTCGAAGTAGCGAATTTCTTCTGCTTGACAAATATTGTACCGACCGGTAGTTTATGTACCGATCGGTACAAAAACTACCGGTCCATCGAGGTACATCACGCATTTCCATGTATGACAAGGGGAAAATCAATGGCTCAATCACGCAGCACCCGGGTGCTGATCACCGGGGCTACCGGCTTCCTGGGTGGAAACATCATCCGGACCATGTCCCGTAACTCGGATATCGAGTGTATTGCCGCCTGTCGAAATCCGGCCAGGCTGCCAGCACAGTTCAACGGTGAAACCCGCGTGGGAGACCTGCTGGATGCGGACTACCGCAAAGCGCTGGTCCGGAACGTTGACGTCATCTGCCATGCCGGCACCTGGGCCTCCATGTGGGGACACCGGCGACTGGAACACGAACGTTTCCTTGAGCCTACCCGCGATCTGATCGAACAGGCAATTGCGCACGGGGTAAAACGCTTCCTGCTGGCCAACACGGTTGTCATTGGCGCGGTGACGAAGGATGGAAAGCCACACGACGATTTCTCATCCAAACGGCATACCGGTTTCTGGCCACATCTCGACAATCTGATGGATATCGATGACTTCATGCAAGAGCACAGTCACCAGGGCATGCAAATGGTGAACATGCGTCTGGGGCACTTCGTTGGTAGCGGCAACCGGCTGGGTATGCTGCCGGCAATCGTACCGCGTCTGAAAACCTTGCTGGTACCCTGGCTGGGCAGAGGAAAAAATCATCTGCCGCTGATTGCCGACAGTGACCTGGGCCACGCCTTCACATTGGCTGTCCTGGCGGACAATCTCGATCAGTATGAATCATTCAACATCTGCGGCTCTGATTATCCGACACTGCGTGAAGTCATCAGCTATATTGCACAGCAGGCCGGCGTACCCAAACCGTTCTACAGCGTGCCTTATCCTGTGGGCTATGCCTTCGGCTGGCTGATGGAAACCCTCCACCCGATCCTGCCCGGCTCCTCGCCATTTCTGACACGCTCCATCGTACACCTGTGTGAAGACTGGGTCTGTCCCAACGATTATTCCCGGCAGAAACTGGGATATGTGCCGCAGAAGAGCTGGAAGGCAGCCGTCGATGAACACCTGGCTGACCTCAGGAAAGAAGGTTTCCCCTGGCCGGCACTGTGCCAGCCATAAGTGCAGGATGAATCCACCAGCAACTCCGATGCAAGAAAAATCACCGGCCGTTGTACTGCATCATCACCAGCACCTGTCTCATCATTCCACGTGGCCGCGACCGTGGCGAGTTTTGAAGAATTCCGGGGACACCCGTTACTCTGGCATGCGATTCCGCACCCTGCCAATGAACCGGACGCAGGGGGCAGAACCGATTTCCGGCCAACGAACCGGAAATTGGAATCCAGGCCCCTTGTATCTTTGTCTCAGTAGTCGATGTCCACCACCAGGTAGCGTGCCGGCCCGCCCGGCGTCATCACCTGGACCTCGTCGTCCACGGTCTTCTTCAGCAGCGCCTGCGCCAGTGGTGAATCGATGCTGATCCAGCCGCGTGCCGCATCGAATTCATCGGCACCGACGATGCGGTAGCTGACCTCCTGGCCCCGGTCATCCTCGAGCGTGATGCGGGCACCGAACCAGATCCGCGTGCTGTCGGTGGGCCGTTCCCGGACGACCTTCAGTACCGGCAGCCGCTTCTGCAGGTAGCGGATGCGCCGGTCGATCTCGCGCAGTTCCTTCTTGCGATAGATGTACTCGGCATTTTCCGAGCGGTCGCCTTCCGCAGCCGCCGCCGCCAGCGCGCGGGTCACGCCGGCACGGCGCTGCCACAGCAACTGCAGTTCTTCCGCCAGGCGTTGCTGTCCCTGCGCAGTGATGTAGGGTGAGGATCCGGGGGACGGGGCGCGGTATCGAGCCATGCGCTGTCTGCGAGCCAGCCGTATGAAAAAAGAAACCCCGCGCGGGCGGGGTTTCCTGTGGTTGCCTGGTATCGCGTGACTTATTTACCGCTGACGTTCACCGCCTGCAGTCCCTTGGGTCCCCGCTCGATATCGAAGTTGACAGTCTGTCCCTCGGCCAGGGTCTTGAAACCATCGCCCTGGATTGCGGAGAAGTGGACGAACACGTCTTCACCGCCATCGCTCGGCGCAATAAAGCCAAAACCCTTTGACTCGTTGAACCATTTCACCGTTCCTGTAGCCATTTAGCACCTCATGAAAATAGGTAGAACTTGTATGAATTGCCGATTCGCCAGGAAACAAACAGGAATTGTTGCGGGAACATCCAGGGTGTATCTGAAGAATTGTGCAATTTCGTTTTTCAATGATTGAACGTGGCAGCCTTGCCGCCCCCCTGTTTCAGTCATTGAGTGGGATAATACAACAGAATCGGGAAAAATCGAGAGGAATGTTTGCCGGGGAGCAGGGCGCCCCCTGCCACTGTGGGGCGGGCCTGCACGTGGCGTAATGGTCGGAAATTTGGCGACGTGCTGCGCAGGAAATGTGCTTTTTCCCCTGCCCGTCGTCAGCATTCGGCTGTTGCGTGCACCGGTTCCGTGCGCAGCGCGGTGGCGGATGGTGTCATGGCACACGCAGGGTTTGCAGGGGTTCCGCGCAGCAGGCCGCAGCGGTTGCTACAGGCTCTGGCCCCGGACGGATTCTTTGCGCATAATGACGCGCATTTCATGGAGCAGATCCGCATGTGGTTTCGTAACCTTCAGCTGTATCGACTCGGGCAGGATTTCACGCTGACCCCCGAGGAACTGGACGCACGGATGCAGGCGTCCGCCTTTCGTGGCTGCGGCCGCATGGAGTTGCTGGCCAGCGGCTGGGCGCCTCCGCTGGGCCGGGCCGGGCAGCAACTGGTGCATGCGGCAAACGGCTATTGCATGATCTGCCTGCGCAGGGAGGAGAAGATCCTGCCCGCGGGCGTCATTCGCCAGTTGCTGGAAGACAAGGTGGCGGAAGTCGAGGCAGCGGAAGGGCGCGAGGTCTACCGGCGCGAGCGTATGCGCATGAAAGAGGAGATCGTCGTCGATCTGTTGCCGCGTGCACTGACCCGTGTGACCAACCTGTTTGCCTACCTTGACGTCCGCCTCGGCCTGCTGGTGGTGGACAGCGCCTCGGCCGCCCGGGCCGAGACACTGGTCAGCCAGTTGCGCACCACGCTGGGGCGGTTTCCCGCAACCCCGCTCCAGGCACGACATGCCCTGCCCGAAGCCATGACGCGCTGGGTCACCGGTGCCACCGTGACGAAGGATTTCCTGCCGGGCGACGAATGCCTGCTCAGGCATCCTGATCCGGACGGCGGCATGATCAGCTGCCGGCACCAGGATCTTGGTGCCGCCGAGGTGCGCAACCATATCCGCAACGGCAAGTTTGTGGTCCGCCTTGCCATGCACTGGCGCGAGCGCCTGGCGTTCGTGCTGCACGAGGATCTCTCGATTCACCGCCTGCGTTTCGAGGATGTGGTCCGGGAGCCGGAGCAGGACACGCAGGTGGATGACCCGGTCAGCCGTTTCGACCTCGATTTCTCCCTGATGGCGCTCGAACTGGCGGAATTCCTGCCGGCGTTGCTGGCGGCACTGGGCGGCGAGGAGTCACCCGGACGGCAGGCCGGTGACACTTCCCGTTCGCAGACCCGGTCCTCCGGCCGGGGTGTGCCCGAGGCCGAACCGGCCTGAGCGGCCATGGCGGCCATCGATCCGCACCTGCTGCACGACTGCGTGGTGCTGGGGCGGTTTTCCCTGTGCCATCTGTTACTGATGCGGGATGCCAACTATCCATGGCTGATCCTGGTGCCGGATCGGGACGGAGTACGGGAAATACATCACCTGCAGGAAGCGGACCGGCAACAGCTGCTGCGTGAATCCGTGCTGGTGTCCGGGATCCTCGAGGAACTGTTCCAGCCGGACAAACTGAACGTGGCGGCGCTGGGCAACGTGGTGCCGCAGCTGCACGTGCATCACATCGTACGTTACCGTACGGATGCCGCCTGGCCGGCACCGGTGTGGGGCAGGGTGCCCGCGCGGCCCTACACGGCGGCGCAGCTCGCCGCGCGGTCGCAGCGGCTGGCCGGTGCCCTGGCCGGGTGCGGGTTTTTTACCCGCGGCGCATAAAAAAACGGTGACACCAGGTCACCGTTTGTTGCAAACCGGCGGGGCCGGAGACTGCCGTGTTGTTGTTCAGCCCACGCGTTCGGCGCAGAGCTGCTGGCTGGTGAGCCGTGCCATGACCTCGAAGGACGAGATGCAGTCGGTGTCATAGGACACCAGCATCAGGTGCGGACGTGCTTCGTTGAAGTGGGCGTGAATGATGCCCCCGTTCCCGGTCAGTGCCTGCTCGATGTTGCGGCGGCTCTCTGCCCCCAGAGAGTTGTCGATGTGCATCACCATATCTGTTACGTGCATGGTTTACTCCTCCATCTGCCGGTTGATATTGCTCTTTCGGGTTCGGTGCCGGTGTTCCAGTCTTCTCCCACCCGTGGCGAGTACGGTATATAAAAACCATACACGTGTCAATGAATATATAACATAAGTTAATGTATTATAAGGTATTAATGTATACTTCCATACATCATGTAAGGTTATGATCTACCTCATAAAATGTGCGGAATCAGGGGGGGTGGGTGCCGGCCCGGGCGGCGCGCGGAAAAAAAATCCTGCCCCCGGCGCGTGTCGGCGGGTCAGGCGCTGCGCGCGGCACGCTTGCGCTCGTGTTCGAGCAGGTACTTCTTGCGCAGGCGGATGTGGTGCGGGGTGACCTCGACCAGCTCGTCGTCATCGATGAATTCGAGCGCCTGTTCCAGGCTCATGCGCAGCGGCGGGGTGAGCAGGATATTCTCGTCGGAACCGGCTGCGCGGATGTTGGTGAGCTGTTTTGCCTTCAGCGGGTTCACCACGAGGTCGTTGCCGCGGGAATGTATGCCGATGATGGCGCCTTCATACACCGACTCGCCGGGACCGATGAACAGGCGCCCGCGTTCCTGCAGGTTGAACAGGGCATAGCCCAGTGCCTTGCCGGTCGCGTTGGCAACCAGCACGCCGTTGACGCGCTGGCCGTATTCAGCGGGCTTCTTCGCGCCGTAGTGCGAAAAAACGCTGTACAGCAGCCCCGTACCCTGGGTGCTGGTGAGAAACTCGGTGCGGAACCCGATCAGGCCACGGGCCGGCATGACGTAGTCGAGCCGCACGCGCCCCTTGCCGTCCGGCACCATGTCGGTGAGTTCGCCGCCACGCGCACCGAGCTTTTCCATCACGCTGCCCTGGTGCACATCCTCGACGTCGACGGTGACCTGTTCGAACGGTTCGTGGATCTCGCCGTCAACCTCGCGCAGGATCACCTCGGGACGCGACACGCCAAGTTCATAACCCTCGCGGCGCATGGTCTCGATCAGGATGGCGAGGTGCAGCTCGCCACGGCCCGCGACGCGGAACTTGTCCGGGTCGCCGGTTTCCTCGACGCGCAGTGCCACGTTGTGGATGAGCTCGCGTTGCAGGCGCTCGTGGATATTGCGCGAGGTAACGTACTTGCCGTCCTGGCCGGCGAACGGCGAGGTGTTGACCTGGAAGGTCATGCTCACGGTCGGCTGGTCCACGGTCAGTGGCGGCAGTGCCTCGACGCTGGCCGGGTCGCACAGCGTGTCGGAAATGTTCAGCCTGTCGATGCCGGTGAAGGCGATGATGTCGCCGGCCTGTGCCTCGGGGACCTCGGTACGTTCGAGTCCAAGGAAGCCCAGCACCTGGCCGATGCGTCCGTTGCGGGTCTTGCCGTGACGGTCGATCAGCGTGACCGGCATGTTGGTGCGCACCTTGCCGCGCTTGATGCGGCCGATGCCGATGACGCCGACATAACTGCTGTAATCGAGCGTGCTCACCTGCAACTGGAACGGGCCGTCGATATCCACCTGCGGCGGCGGTACGTGCTCGACGATGGCCTCGAACAGGGGCGTCATGTCCTCCGCCGGCTGGTCGGCCTCGCGACCGGCGTAGCCCTGCAGGGCAGAAGCATAGATGACCGGGAAGTCCAGCTGTTCATTGGTGGCGCCGAGCCGGTCGAACAGGTCGAAGGTCTGGTCCAGTACCCAGCCCGGACGTGCGCCGGGCCGGTCGATCTTGTTGATCACCACGATCGGGCGCAGCCCGAGGTTGAAGGCCTTCTGCGTGACAAACCGGGTCTGTGGCATCGGGCCGTCGACTGCATCCACCAGCAGCAGCACCGAATCCACCATCGACAGCACGCGTTCGACCTCGCCACCGAAGTCGGCGTGGCCGGGCGTGTCCACGATGTTGATGCGGTATTCGCCCCAGCGGATGGCGGTGTTCTTGGACAGGATGGTGATGCCGCGTTCCTTTTCCAGGTCGCTGGAATCCATCACCCGCTCCGGCGCGGCGGCGCGTTCGCCCAGGGTGCCGGACTGGCTGAGTAACTGGTCGACGAGTGTGGTCTTGCCATGATCGACGTGAGCGATGATGGCGATGTTTCTGAGCTTGCTGATCATGGGGAATGCCGGGCCCGGGAAGGGTGCAGGGGTTAAAGGGCAGCGATTATACAAGAG
>CAYUFA010000035.1:0-28987 GCA_964443845.1 uncultured Ectothiorhodospiraceae bacterium | reverse complement strand
TGCCGAGCGTGAAATTCGCGGATGCCTGGCCCTGGAAGTTGGTGACGACCGAGGGTGAGAAGGAGCCCGTGCCCTGCAACAGGTTGAACGTGACGGTCACGCCCGAGAGGGGATTGTCGTTGCTGTCCCTGACCTCGACCACGAGCGGATTTGCCAGTGTCGAGCTGGGAATACCCGACTGGTTGTTACCGCTGATAATGGTAATGGTATTGCCGGTGCCCGTCCCCGTTGCGTTGAAGACGACACTGCCGGCATCCGCGGTCGAGACGGTTACCGAATTGGCGCCTGCCGTGGTGCCGAGGATGAACCTGGCGCTGGCCTGTCCGTTCGGGTCGGTCGCGGCGGCTTGCATGTAGAGCATGCCATCGCCTGCCGAGACTGCGAATGTAGTGGTTACACCTGCGACGGGCTGCCCTGTATAGCTGTCTGTTACCCGAACGACCAGCGGGTTGGGCAGCTCCGTGCCGACCAGTCCCGACTGATTGTCACCACTGACTATCGAGATGTGCAGGTCCGTGACGGTAAGGGAACTGCTGGCACCGCTCAGACCCGATGAATTTGCGTTGATGGTCGCCGGGCCCGCGGTGGTCGGGGTGAAAGTGGCAGTGGCGACGCCGTTCACCGGGTTTACGGTCGCAGAGGGACTGAAGCTGCCGCTGACGCCGGTGACCGAAAACGTAACCGGATTCGTGGCGGTCGTCACCTTGTTTCCGTACTGGTCCCGGATCGTGGCGTGGTAAACGACCGGGCTCGATACATTGGTCTTCGCGCTGGCCGGTGCAAGTGACAGCTGGGTGGGCGGTTCCGGCGGCACGGTTGCCGTCTCGTTGAAGGTCACGCTGCCGATATTCAGGGCACTGGCGACCACCGTATTGGCGCCGGCACTGCCGCCCAGTGTCAATGTGGTGCTGGCCTGACCGTTGCTGTCGGTAACCGCATTGACGGGGGCAACCGACCCGCCGCCGGCCGCGACGCTGAACGTTACCGGAATGCCGGCCACGGGGCTGTCGCTGGCATCCCGGATCGCTACCACCAGGGGTGTCGGCAGCGTGGTGGAGATGTCACCGCTCTGGTTGTCGCCGCCGGTCTTTTCGATGATGTTCGCGGTTGTGAACACCACGTCACGGAAGTAATTGCTGTCCTGGTAGGAACCGGCCGGGAAGGATCCCTGGGCAGCGAATACCCCGTTGTTGCCGTCGGCCACCGAGCTCAGGGCGCCGTTGGTGATGGCGGTCGCGAGCCCGCCGTTGGTGACGGCGAAATACTGCGTGCTGTTCACCGAGACGGTATAGGTGGTGCCGGGCTGGATCGCGAGCGGTGTGTCGAGCGCCTGTTCCTGCCAGCCGCCGGTGGCCTCGCTATTGAATCCGGCCGTGGCCAGCAGGCTGCCCGTGGCATCCCAGATGTGACCCTTGTGGATGGCGTTGTTGGGGTCCTCGCTGTGAACCGTGGGTTCGCTGGGTGACTTGTAATAGCGAATGGCCAGGATATGGCCCGCCACGCTGCTCTGGAACTTCATGCCCAGTTCATAGGCAACGCCGTCGTTGGCATTCGTGTTTGCCGGGACCTGTGTGGTGATGATGCTCGTGTTCGTGACATTCAGGGTGGCGCTGGCACCGGTCAGGCCCGTGGTGCTTGCGTCGATGGTGGCCATACCCGGGCTGGCCGGTGCGAAGCTGAACGCAGCAACGCCGTCCACGGGGGTCAGTGTCGCGGCAGGGCTGAAACTGCCGTCGATACCCGTGACCGACAGCGCGATCTGGTTGGTGGCGTGCGTAACCGTATTGCCGAGCTGGTCTTCGACCGTCACCTGGTAGTTGACCGGGCTGGTGATGTCCGTGGTCGCGCTCGCCGGAGTCATTACGAGTCGTGTCGCCGGCAGGTATGCAGTGGCGTTGAAGGTTGCACTGCCGACATTCGTCGCTGTCGCCAGTACCGTAGTCGTACCGGCCGAGCTGCCCAGCGTCAGTGTGGTGCCGGCCTGACCGTTGCTGTCGGTTAGCACACTCGCGGCTGACACCGAACCGTCGCCGGCCGTGACGGTGAAATCCACCGGTACGCCGGCCATGGGATTGCCATTGACATCCCGGATCCAGACCGCCAGGGGTGCTGGCAGTGGGGTGGAGACCTCGCCGCTCTGGTTGTCGCCGCCGGTCTTGACGAGGAGGGAGCCACTGTAGAACACAACATCGCGGAAGTAGTTACTGTTCTGGTAGGAGCTGGTCGGGAAGGTGCCCGGGGAGCCGAATACCCCGTTGCTGCCGTCGGCCACCGAACTCAGGTTCCCGTTGCTGATGGACGTCGCGAGACCGCTGTTGGTCGCGGCATAGTACTGGTTGGCATTGACCGACACGACGTAGACCGTGTTGGACAGGATATGGAGAGGCGTGTCGAGCGCCTGTTCCTGCCAGCCGGAGGCCGTTTCACCGCTGAAGGTAACCGATGCCAGCAACGTGCCGGTAGCTGACCAGATATTCCCCGTGTGGACACCGGTTTCGCTGGCAGCCTTGTAGAAGCGGATCGCGCTGATATATCCGTCGGCGCTGCTCTGGAATTTCATGCCCAGTTCATAACTGGAACCGTCAGTGACGTCGTCCAGGACCGGCGCCTGCGTGGTCATCACGGTCTCGTTCGGGAGCACCGTGATCGTTACCGTGCCCTCGTTTGAGGTGTCCGGAGTACTGTCGGTCAGCGTATAGCTGAAACTGTCCGTGCCGCTGAAGTTCGGGTTCGGCGTGTAGAGGAAGCTGCCGTCCGTATTCAGGGTCAGGCTGCCGTTGCTGACGCTGATGGAACCCGCTGCGACGCTCGTGGGGGTGTCACCGGGGTTATCGGCGCCGTTGCCGTTGTCCAGCAGCACGTTGCCACTGAGCGTTTCATTTTCCGCAACCGTGAAGCTGTCCGGATTGGCTGCCGGGAGACTGTTGACCCTGACCGTAACAGTAGCCGTGGACGTCTGGCCCAGGTCATCGGTCAACGTATAGGTGAAAGTGTCGGAGCCGCCGAATCCGGCAGGTGGCGTGTAGCTGAAGGTACCATCGTTGTTGTAAACGACGTTCGTGACGGTGCTGTGGGCGCTGCTGCTGTCGAAGCCGGTAATCGCGGCATTGTTGAACAGTTTGTCATTGGCCAGCACGTTGGAGGTTGTCACCGCAGTATCTGTGGGCGCATACGCAGCATCCGGATCATCGACCGCGACCGGCGGGTTCCGCGAAATGCGTCCAACCAGCTGCAGCAGATCGGAGAGATTTATTACCCCGTCACCGGTGCCCGGGGGGTAAAGGTCCCCGTGCTGCAGGTTGTCGGGTGTCGGAGTGATCAATCCCTCCGCGATCTTGGTCATGACCAGCAGGTCGGCCGCATTCAAGACACCGTCCGGCACCAGATCCCCATCCTGGAACTGTGCAGGAACCGTTGTAGGGATGAAGAACGTCCCCAGAAACAGAAGTGCAAGGAGGACCCTGGTGATTGGCTGCCTGTTTTTCATATGAATGAGAATTATCGTCCTGCTGATGGATGACTACCGACGCCAGTGTTACTGCAGCCGGGAAACTGAACCGGCGCTATCTCGAAAATATCCTTTGGTTCTGTCTGTCCGGTGTGATGCACACGGTACCGGTACTCATTCCCGCCTGCCGGTTTAGCTGCCCGGGTGGCGGCACCTGTCCAGGACACGTGTACCTGCCTTGACCACGCTATTACCCCGTCTGATCGTCGGTGCTGTTCCCACGATCAACAATACGGCAGCACCGACGCCACTGATATTGGCCAATAGTACTAACACTTGAATACAAGCGTCGTTCCCCGCGGCAAATGCGTGCGCCTGGCTGGGCAGGATGCGCGATTACCTGTGGGAGGTGTTTCCGGCAGACCAGATATCCGGTCTGTACACTTAACAACCTGATATTTACAGGTTTATTTCAGCCTGTAATGTAATGTTTTATAGGTTTGTTCGCGCGGCTGCAAATGGTTTTTTCCCGGCTTCCTGACCGTTCCTCCCTTCAGGCTGGCTGTATTGAAGTCAGCAGGCCGGGGCGGACATGCCGGTACCCGCTGAAAACCCTGTTTTATCAAGGGCTGAATAGGGCATTGAATTTCCCGTCAATAACAGGGAAACCGTGCCGTTTCATCCCGGGTTCCAGGCACTGCAGGCGCAGCCGCCGGGCGTGCTGCAAACGGCCATCCATGTTGACTTGTACCCGGTTTACAGCCGGTTCGTGATTCCCGCCGGGCGGATGCCGCACCGGCTTCCGGTCCGCTACGGTCCTGCCCGTGGTGGGGCGGTCGTTCGGACGGACGGTGGTGGACAGCGTTGTCACGGGGCCTCCAAAGGTGCCCTGCAGCACACATTGCCGTTCCCCGGTCCGTTACAAGTCCAATCTGTGCTCCGGTTCACGTCCCCAGTGTGTTACCCAACACGCACATTTTTCTGCGCTTTCCCGATGATTAGCAGGGAAGCCCGCGGCAATTCACATCCGCAGGGCGCTACCACCGGTTCTGTACCCGGAGGACAAGTGTATGAAGGAAGATACGGCCAGATCCATCCTGAAAGGTTTGCTGTCAGTGCTTCTGTTATCGGGCCTGGCCGGTTGCCAGGTCGATATCGGGTCACTGACGGGCAACGGCGGGAGTGCCACAACGGATACCACGGCCACCGAGGTGTCGATCGCCGGCAGCGTGGGCGACGGGCCGGTAACGGGTGCGCAAGTAACGGCATACGGGTCGGATGGTATGCTCCTGGGCTCGGTGCTGACCGACAGCACAGCGGGTTTCCGCTCGACACTGAAAATCAGGGGTAACCAGTACCCGGTGCAGCTGGTGGTGAGCGGGGGTATCGACCTGGTCACAGGTGCCGAACCGGATTTTCCCATGGTTTCGGTGCTGATGAGGCCATCCGACAAGGTGGTGAACATCAACCCGTTCACCAGCCTGGTGGTGGAGGTCGCCCAGCGGATGCCGGGTGGCCTGACGGCGACCAATGTCGCCAGTGCACAGGATATCGTACGCAACCGGCTGGGCTTCGGTCTGGATGCGGGCCAGGTGGCGGATCTGATCACGACTACGATCGATAGCGGGAACGTGGCTGCGCTGGTGAAGTCATGCGAGGCGCTGGGTGAACTGGTTCGCCGGGTGCGTGACCTGTCCGGGGCCGGGGCGGACGCGGTGGTATCGGCGCTGGCGGCGGACCTGGTGGATGGACGCCTGGACGGCATCGGCGCGGCCGGGACGAACGGGCGGCTGTCGGCCGTGGCCACCGTGGTTTCGAGTCAGGTGCTGGTCGAGAGTCTGAGTGACAACCTGCGGGTGGGTGGGGTACCGGCCGCGGGGATTATGGACCAGGCGATCCAGAGCACCATGCCGGGAATATCAGCTGGCCTTCTGACCGGCAGCGTGCCGGTCAATGCACAGGTGCTGGCGCAGGCCGGCCGGGCGGTGGCGGCGGCCTCCACACTGGACGACAGCGGCCCGGTGCAGACCATCGAGACCACGCTGGCCGGCCTGGTTCCCGGCAGCAGTGCGACCCAGGTGGCCAACGTGTTGCCTGCCACCAGCACCGATAACCTGCAGCAGGCGGTAAATCTGGTAATCGCTGCATCCGACAGCCAGATCCAGCAGGTCAACGCGGTGGACGACAGCGCCGCGGCCAACAGCCCTCCGCAGATCAGTGGCAGTCCGGCCACCAGCGTGGTTGCCGGCAACAGTTACAGCTTTTCGCCCCAGGGCTCGGATGCGGACGGGGATGTCCTGACGTTCAGCGTCACCAACAAGCCTGCCTGGGCGGCATTCAGTACCACGAGCGGCAGGCTGTCCGGTACTCCGGCTACCAACGACGTGGGTGTATACAGTGCCATTACCATTTCCGTTACGGATGGCACCAGCAGTGTCAGCCTCGCGCCATTCGATATCACCGTCCAGGCCGCGCCGGTAGCGAACACGGCGCCGCAGATCAGCGGGGTGCCTTCCGCTGCGGTGATGGCCACTACCAGCTACAGCTTTGCCCCGTCTGCCACCGATGCCGAAGGTGACAGCCTGACCTTCAGTATCAGCAACAAACCGGCCTGGGCCAGCTTCAGCAGCAGCACGGGGGCGTTGTCCGGAGTGCCGCCCGGCACCGCCGTCGGCACCTACAGCAACATCGTGATCAGTGTCAGTGACGGTCAGCTGAGCAGCAGCCTGCCGGCATTCTCGATCGACGTCACACCCGTACCGGTGGTCAACCAGCCGCCCCAGATCAGCGGCATTCCGGCCCTGAACGTAACGGAAGGCAGTTTCTACCAGTTCCAGCCGGTTGCGTCCGACCCGGACGGCGACGCGCTGACCTTCAGCATCAGCCACAAGCCGGCCTGGGCGAGCTTCAGTAGTGCGACTGGACGCCTGCGCGGCACGCCCGCGGCGGGAACGGCCGGTAGCTATGCCAATATCGTGATCAGCGTCAGTGACGGCCAGGCCAGCGCCAGCCTGCCGGCCTTCACCATCCAGGTCGATCCGGCGCCCAATCAGCCACCGGTCATCAGCGGAACTCCCGCGTCCTCCGTAACCGCGACTACGCCTTACCAGTTCCAACCCACCGCGTCCGACCCGGATGGCGACACGCTGACCTTCAGCATCAGCCACAAGCCGGCCTGGGCCAGCTTCAGCACCGCTACCGGCGCGCTGAGCGGAACCCCGCTCAACGCCGATGCGGGTAGTTACTCGAACATCGTGATCAGCGTCAGTGACGGCCAGGCCAGTACCAGCCTGCCGGCCTTCTCGATCCAGGTACAGGCCGGAAACGGCAGCTTCACGCTCGACTGGACCGCACCGGTCAGCCGTACCGACGGCACTCCGTTGAGCCTGGCGGATATCGGCGGCTACCGGGTGTACTACGGGCAGAGCAGCGGGAACTACACCAGTACCGTGGACGTAACGGATGGCAGTGCGACCTCCGCCATGATCAGCAATATCACGGCCGGCACCTGGTATGTCGCCATGACCACCGTCGACAGCAGCGGGCAGGAAAGCGCTCTCTCGGGTGAGACCACCAGGACGGCGCAGTAGCTGCTACGGCAGTTCACCGCTGCCTTCCAGTTCGTGCCGTAGCGTGGCAACGTGCAGCCCGCCGGTGACAAAGTAGCCCACGCCGGCCAGCGTGACCGGAATCCACTCCGCCACCAGGAACAGCACGCTGGCGGCGAATGCGGTCTCTTCCGGGACGCCGAACGGCTTCAGCGCAAACACGTACGCCGCCTGAATCGCCCCGATGTAGCCCGGGGCATTGGGTATCGCGGCCGCCAGCGAGATCACGGCCATCAGGACCAGGCTGGCGGCCGGTGAGATCGAGGTCCCATAGGCATACAGCGACACCCAGGACATGCCGGCCATCACCAGCCATTTCAGCAGCGACCACAGGGCCAGGACGGTGACCAGCGCGGGCGAACGCAGCGCGGAGAAGGCGTGGATGACGTTCTCCAGCATGTCTTTCAGATGCTGCCCGAACCGCCCGGGCAGGAATGCCCCGAGCCGGTGGCCGACAGCCAGTACCAGTGCGGGTCGGTACAGCACCACCACCAGCACGGCACAGCAGCCTGCCAGCAGCACCCCCAGGAGACGGGTACCGATCTGCAGCGCGACGGGCGGTGTGTCGATCGCCAGCATGGCGATGGCATAGAGCGACAGGATCGCAAGCACGTCGAACACCCGTTCCACCAGCAGCGTGACGGTAATGCTGCTGAGCGGCCTGGCATACCGGCGCGCGAAAACCGCAATGCGGATCAGTTCGCCGAGGTGCGCCGGCAGGAGATTGTTGGCGGCAAAGCCGATCATCATGGACGGCGTCACCTGGCGCACCCGGAAGTGACCTACCGGTCGCAGCAGCCAGGTCCAGCGCAGTGCCTTCATCCAGTAGAACAGCACCAGCAGGCCCAGGAACGGTAGCAGCATCCGGTAACTGCCATGCGCGAGCAGCTGGCCGAGCTTGTCGACATCGACATCCCACAGCGCATAGGCGAGCGCGGCGCAGGTGATCACGGTGACGGTGACGAGAGACAGGATGCGTTTCACTGCTGTTCCGTTGCGCGTTGCGGGAGCTGCTGAAACCGGAACTGCGCCGTGCAGAACCGGTCCGGGCCGGGTGCGGCGAGTTTCGCACGGGTCCCGGGATCATGCCAGCCGCCGGTGATTTGCCCGCAGTCCGCCACCTGGCGGGACTGCCTGGCGCCGGACTCGGGTCTCAGCGGTCGTATTCGGGATCCGGCCGTTCCTGCATGCGGGTTTCGGGCCGGCCCGTGGTGAGGCCGAGCAATTCGCCCCAGGCCGCGGCGCCGGCAAGCAGCGCGATGCCGGGCAGGGCGGCGAGGAACTGCCAGCCGCGGCGGCGTTTGCGCAACAGCACCGGCAGCAGGCGTGCGATGCGCAGGAACGGCAGGGCCGGGGCCGGCAGGGCGCGGGCAATGCGCCTGGCAGGTGGCAGTGCGGCGCCTCGCGCGCTGCTGATCCGGCGCCCGTGGGAATAGCGTTCCCACAACGCCTGTTCCAGTTCCTGGTCGTGGCGCTGGTAGACGCGGATGTCCGGTGACAGCCACACCGTGCCACCGCGTGCGGCGAGGGTGCCGTTCACCACGTTTACCGCGAACCCGTCCCGCCAGGCATCGGCAATCGCGTGCAGTGCCTCCAGCTTGTAGGAGGCGTTCAGTGCGCTCAGAGCGAGGGTTCGGCCGCGGGCGACGGGTGGCATATAGTGCAGGTGGTCGAGGAAATACGCGGACCAGTTGAGCGGTTCGTCCGGCCTGGCCTTGTCCACGATGCCACCGATGGCAAGCGGTGTGGCGGCGTGGGCATCGAGGATCCGTTGCACCCAGTCGGTCGCCGGAATGCAACGGTCTTCGGTGAGCGCGACCAGCCGGCCGCGGGCCGCCCGGATGCCGTCGCTGCGCAGTTGCCCGGCGCTGCGGATACCCGGATTGCGCACGAAATGCCACGCCGGGTAGCGGGCCTCGAACCGGGCCATTCGTGACAGGGACTCGTCGAGCGGGATGATGACCTCGAAATTCCCGCTGGTTTCGCTGTGGGTGAGTGCCTCCAGGCAGCGGTCGAGGTGCGCCTTGTTGACCTGCACCACCACGACCACGGACAGGTCGATCGCGCCGGTGGGCGGCTTGACGACCCTCATTCCGGGATACCCCGCGGCCGGCAGGCGCAATTCGTGTACGGGCAGTTCATCGTTGTGCTTGCCTCCGGAGCCGCGCCGGTGTTGGCCGGTATGGCCCGCGCTGCAGGAAGACTAGCACTGAAGCCCGCGCCTTCCCATGGCGGATCCGGCAAGTGCGCGGCAGGATAACGTCGTACGGGCGTGCAGGAAATTTCTTACCGGTGCGATCTCCATCCCCTGGTGACAGGGACCTGAACCCTTCTGGCATGCAGGGTATTTCCCCGGGCCGGGGCCGGTGTTGTGCTGGGAGGAAGTACGGCAATGCACTAGAATGGCGCCTCGTCCACACTCTCCCGGTCGCCTGCAGCGCGCAACGGCCTGTCCAACCAGCCGGTATCCAGCCATGAACTTCCTGCGCCCCAAGTCCACCCTGCGCCTTGTGCTGACGGGTTTCATGGTGGTGATGCTGCCGCTGGTCGCCGCGCTGGTGATTGCCACCATGTCCGTGGACCGCCTGGTGACGCACGGTCAGCAGGCCCTGTTGCAGAGCGTGTTCGTCACCCAGGGCAGTCAGGTGCTGGTGGAAACCGTGCGCGCCATGGAACGTAATGCCCGCCAGTACCAGGTGCTTGGAGACCAGGTGCTGTTCAACGTCTACAAGGAAAACCACGAGCGGTTCAACGATGCGGTGCGCGGGCTGGATTCCCAGGACCTGGCGAAAGAGCAACGCCAGTTACTGGAAAACCTGCGCGCGAGCGAGGACCAGTTGCACACCCTGTTGTTGAATCACTCGCACGATGCCCCCGAGGTCGCCAGCGCCATGCCGACCTTCATCGAGATGGGGCGTGTCGCACAGCAGATCCTGGTCAACAGCCAGGACCTCATCAGCCGCGGCGTGCAACAGATGCAGAGCGAGGCCGAGGGCGTGCAGCGCACGCTCGTCCTGCAGGCACTGGCCCTGGTTCCCGCAGCCGTGCTCCTGACGGTGCTGTTCACGGTGCTGATTTCGCGCCCGGTACGCCAGATCGACCAGGCGATCCGCCGGCTTGGCGACGGCAGCTTTGCAGATACCCCGGTCATTTCCGGTCCCAGCGACCTGCGCCAGCTCGGCGAGCGTCTTGACTGGTTGCGTGTGCGGTTGCTGGAGCTGGAGCAGAACAAGACGCGCTTCCTGCAGCACATGTCGCACGAACTGAAGACACCGCTGACCGCGATCCGCGAAGGGACCGAGCTGCTGCGCGAGCAGGTCGCCGGCGCGCTGAATGACCAGCAGGGCGAGATCGTGGCCATCCTGCGCGAAAATGCCCTGCAACTGCAGAAGCTGATCGAGGACCTGCTGAATTTCAGCATCGTGCAATCGCATGCCACTACGCTGTCGACTGCGCCGGTCGAGTTCAATCGCCTGGTCGAGGAAGTGCTGGCCGATCACCGGCTCGCCATGCTGTCCCGCCAGCTGGAAGCGGACCTGGAACTGCAACCGCTGGTGGTGGAAGGTGACCGGGAAAAGCTGCGCGTGCTGGTGGACAACCTGTTGTCCAATGCGATCAAGTATTCGCCCGATGGCAGCCGCCTCACGATTCGTCTCGTGAAAGACGACGGCAGCGCGCGGCTCGAGGTGGGCGATAACGGCCCGGGAATCCCGCCCGAGGAGCGCGAACGCGTGTTCGAGGCCTTCTATCAGGGGGCGCCGGCCAACAAGGGGCCGGTGCGCGGGACCGGCCTGGGCCTGTCGATCGCCCTGGAATACGCGCGGGCGCATGGCGGGAGCATCCGGGTGGTAGAATCCACCTGTCGGGGCGCGTGTGTGCAGGTGAATCTGCCGGTGGTGCAGGGAGCTTGATGATGAGAATTTCCTTACTGGTGCTGCTGGTCCTGCTCACGGGATGTGCCGCGCTGCAGCAGCGCATTACCGAGCCGTCTCCGCCCGCGCCCTGCAAGGAGTCCACCAGCGGTGCGAACCGCTGGCTGGCGGAGATCAACGCTACCCGTGACCAGTCACCGGACCGCCAGCAGCAGACGCTTGAGGCATGGGAGCAGGCCTTCCAGGCCAGCCCGGGTATCGACAACCGGATGCGGCTGGTCCTGCTGCTGGCCACGGGTGCGGACAATGTGCGCGATGCCCGGCGTGCGCGCCGCCTGCTCAACGGCATCGATCCCCTGCCTGCCAGTACCGGGGACCGCGAACTGATTTCCCTGCTGTTAATGTGGCTGGGTGATCAGGGCGAGTCCGCACGCAAGTTGGATATACTATGGAAACAGGTGACCACCCAGAACCGCCGTATCGAGGAACTGGAACAACAATTGCAGGCTCTGACTACCATTGAACAGAATATCCAGAACCGGGATATTCCCCCTGCGGATGAATAATGAGTGCTGAGAAATATCGCATCCTGCTGGTAGACGACGATCGTAGCCTGCTGCGATTGCTGTCCATGCGCCTGACGGCGGCCGGTTACTCGGTCAATGCCGTGGAAAGCGGAGAGCAGGCACTGGCCCAGCTGCCACTGTTCCGGCCGCGCCTGATCATCACCGATCTGCGCATGAGCGGCATGGACGGGATGACCCTGTTCACCCAGGTCCACAGCCGCAACCCCGGCTTGCCGGTGCTGATCCTCACGGCCCACGGCACCATACCCGATGCGATCGAGGCCACCAGCCGGGGCGTGTTCAGCTATCTCACCAAGCCTTTCAACAGCAACGAGTTGCTCGAGCACGTCGCGCGCGCCCTCAAGCTCAGCGGGGAACGGGTCACGGGCCGGGCGGATGCCGCGAGCGAGGAATGGCGCCGGCAGATCATCACGCGCAGTCCCCTGATGGACAACCTGCTGACCCAGGCCCGCCTGATCGCCGACAGCGATACCAGCGTGTTGATTCAGGGTGACAGCGGTACCGGCAAGGAGTTGCTGGCGCGTGCCATCCACCTTGCCAGTCCGCGCGCGGCGCAACCGTTCGTGGCGATCAACTGCAGTGCGATTCCCGAGTCCCTGTTCGAATCGGAGCTGTTCGGCCACGTCAAGGGAGCGTTCACCGGGGCCAACCGGGACCACGAGGGGCTGTTCCGGGCGGCGGCGGGCGGCACGCTGTTCCTGGACGAAATCGGGGACATGCCGCTGCCGTTCCAGGTCAAGCTGCTGCGGGCTCTGCAGGAACGCGTGATCCGTCCGGTCGGGGCGACGGGGTCCGTGCCGGTCGATGTGCGCATCATCTCGGCCACACACCAGGACCTGCACCAGGCGCTGGAGGACGGGGAGTTCCGCGAGGACCTGTATTACCGGCTCAACGTGGTCAACCTCGAGTTGCCGCCGCTGGCGGCGCGGCGCGAGGACATCATGCTGCTGGCGAATCACTTCCTGCAGCAGTTCCCGGAGGCGGAACGGCGCGGTATCACCGGTTTTTCCGCCGAGGCACAGGAGGCGCTGCTGTACGCACCCTGGCCGGGCAATGTACGCCAGTTGCACAACGTGGTGGAGCAGTCCGTGGCCCTGTCCACTACCCCGCTGATCCCGGCCAGCCTGGTACAGCGCGCCCTGCGCCACGAATCCGCGAACCTTCCCTCGTTCGCCGATGCCCGGAACCAGTTCGAGCGTGACTACCTTACCCAGTTGCTGCAAATGACCAATGGCAACGTGGCGCAGGCAGCGCGCATCGCCAAGCGCAACCGTACCGAATTCTACAAACTGCTGCACAAACACCAGCTCAATCCACCCCAGTTCAAGACCTAGCGCCCGCCTCATTATTCCGCACGGGAGGATGTACCCAGTCCCGGTGACGGCTTGTTGGCGGTTAATTTGTCGCCGATTACAGACAGCTTCCTATCCGCATTTCATAACCGACTGTATTCCATAGCATCTTCTAGTATCCAGCTGGCAACAAGGCGCGTGGTTACACCAGGCCGCTTCACCGCACCCCGCGAGGATTGCGTTTGCCGCCCACTTTCCGAGCGGAATCATGGGATTAACACCCGAGGCGCTGGAATACCGGCGCGCGTAACGGGGCAGGACGCTTCACCCGGGCCGTCCGGCGGCGGAGACAAGCCCGCAATCCCCGGCTTGTCTCAGGGTTTGTCGGGTTACAACCTATTGTTTTGTAAGGTGCGACTGAGTTGGCACCGATTTTGCTGAATAGAGTGAAGCTTTGATTGGCCAACGGCCAGGACTTCACTCATGCCACAGCTCATTTCCCCTACCATTCGCCTTAGTGGCGGACTCCGCTGGCGCACGTTGCTGCTGCTGGCGATCCTGTTGCTGGCCGGGTGTAATTCCGGCGGCGGCGGGACGACGACCGGCACCTCCACAAGTTCGACGGGGGGCAGCACGCCCACACCCACGGCACCATCGACCACCACGGCAATATTCAGCGGCAGCGTTGGTGACGGCCCGGTGACCGGGGCCACCGTGCGGGTCTACAGCAGTTCCGGCGCCCTGCTGGGTACGGCGGTGACGAACAGCACGGCCGGTTTCCAGGCCTCGATCGAAGTGCAGGATGGTGATTATCCCCTGCATCTGCAGGTGAGCAACGGCGTGGATCTCGTGACCGGTGGCGCACCGGATTACACCCTGGTCTCCCTGTTGCAGAAGCCGGCCAACCAGACGGCAAACATCAACCCGTTTACCACGCTGATCGTGAAGGTGGCGCAGCGAATGAGCGGTGGCCTGACCGCTGCGAACCTGAACAGTGCGCGCAACGTGGTGCTGGGCCAGACCGGATTTGGACTGGATACGAGCCAGGTCGCCAATCCGTTCACCACGGTGATCGGCAATGGCAATGTCGCACAACTGGTCCGTGCGAGTGAGGCGTTAGGCGAATGGATACGGCGTGTGCGTGACCTGAGCGGCAGCAGTGCGGCAACGGTGCTCAACGCGCTGGCCGCCGACCTGACCGACGGCCATCTGGACGGCCTGGGTGCCGGCGGTACCAACGCAAACCTCTCGGCGATTGCGATCGTGGCGGCTTCGCAGGTGCTGGTGGAAACACTCGGCAATCATCTGCGGGTCGGCGGTGTCGAGGCAACCAGTGTGATCGACCAGGCTATCCGCAGTACCCGCCCCGGTATTTCCTCCAGCCAGCTGACTGCCGGCGTGCGCACCACGACCCAGCTGATCACCCAGGCGCGGGTCGCCGTGGCGGCCGCCCGGGTGCTGGATAACAGCAGCGCGCTGCAGACGCTGGCGTCCACGCTGGCCGGCCTGCAGGCGGGCAGCACCGGCGCCAGTGTTTCTTCCGTACTGTCGTCCGGCAGTACCGGTACCCTGCGTACCGCCGTATTGCTGGCACCGAGTGCCACCAGTACGGAAGTCGCGTCGATCAACCAGATGGTATATGCGTCCCTGGACAGTGGCGGTACCCCTCCTCCCACGCCAACGCCACCACCTCCCCCCGCGCCTGGCAGTCTGGTGCTGTCCTGGGTGGCGCCGACACAGCGCAGCGACGGCAGCCCGCTGTCACTGGCCGATATCAACGGCTACCGGATCTATTACGGTACCGCGCACGGCAGCTACCCGACCCGGGTGAACGTGAACGATGGAACCGCGAATACAGTGACGGTAGCGAACCTGGTTGCCGGAACCACTTACTACGGGGTGATGACCACCGTGGACAGTGCCGGACTGGAGAGCAGTAATTCGGCGGAGTTCAGCAAGGCCGCACAGTGATCGTGTGAACGGCTTGCGCCACAACAACAACAAGCAACGGGAGCGAAACATGAACAAGACACAACCCCGCGTACTGCTGGTCGATGATGACCGCAGCCTGCTGCGCCTGCTGTCCATGCGCCTGATGGCGGCGGGTTATGACGTGCTGGCAGTCGAGAGCGGTCGCCAGGCGCTGGAGCAGCTGTCCGGATTTCGCCCGGACATGGTCATTACCGACCTCAAGATGGATGGGATGGACGGCATGGAACTGTTCGACCATGTCCATCGCACCCACCCGGGACTGCCGGTACTCGTTCTCACTGCGCACGGCACGATTCCGGACGCCTTCGCGGCGGCCAGCCGGGGAATCTTCAGCTATCTGACCAAGCCGTACAACAGTCAGGTGCTGCTGGAACACATGGCGCGAGCCCTGAAATCCCGGGTCTCCCGCCTGGCCGGTGCCGGCTGAAGGGTCGCGCCGGGACCGACGTCACCAGGCCAGCAGGACCTCGCCGTTCCACTGCAGGTCATGATTGCCGGGCTCGCGCCTGCGCCAGTTCATGGCGACCTTGCCGCTGCGCTGCAGTGCCGCCGCCAGTTCCCGCAGCGGGGCATCGTAGTCCCGGTCGGACTTCAGGTAGGTAATGATTGGCAGTGTATGGTCGGGGGACTGCCGGCCGACCTTGCCGACCCAGACCGGTTTCCCGTCGTTCAACGCCGTGTTCGACGGCCACAGCCGTAGCAGGGTGAGATAGCGGGCATCCGGCCCGTGTGGCGCGATCAGCAGCAGGCTCTGGTGCCGTCCGTCATTCACCTCCGGCAATACCGGGAGGCTGCTGATGGCCGGTTGCGGTGCCAGCCAGTTCAAGGCCTCCAGTGGCGAGAACGGGCGGGCCGGCCGCCAGCCCTGGCCGGCCAGCAGTTCCTTCAGCCGTGCCAGCGAACCGGCCCACTGGAAATCCAGCGGTTGTTCATGCCTGCCCTCGAGGTCGATGCGCCACGCCGGCAGGTCGACCCACCCGCTGTTGCGCCAGGTGTCGCGGGTGATGCGCAACTGGCTGGTCGAATGTGCGTACGCCGCGAGCTGTCCGGACGGGGTCTGTTTGCCGGACCAGCCGACCGCGAGACCGGTTGCCAGCAGGAAGACGACCAGCAGGCGTCCGACCGGCAGGGGCGGGGCCGGGTGACGGTCATAGGCGATGCCGATCAGGGTGACCCAGAGCAGGCCCAGGCTGAGTCCGGCCAGGACGTCGGAGAACCAGTGTGCGCCGAGGTATAGACGGGACAGGCTGACGGGTACGATGACCGCTCCGGCGCTGAAATAGGGCAGCCAGCGCCGTGTGTGGGGCAGTTCGCGGGCGACCATCAGGGCCAGGAAGCCGTACACCGCAACGCTCAGGCCGGCGTGCAGACTCGGGAACGAGTAGCTGCCGTCAAACGGGATCGGGCGCTGCACCTGGGTACTGAGTTTGAGGATCCAGCTCAGCAGCCCGGTGCAGGCAAAGGCCGCCAGCCAGTGCAGGACCGCCTTGCTGCAGCCCTTGAGCAACAGCCAGCTGCAGGTTGCCACCATGACCCAGGTGAGCACCAGGCGGTCACCCAGGTGCGTGAAAAACAGCATCACCGTGTCGGCCCACGGGGTACGCAGGTCCCCCAGCGTGTGAAAAACGTAGGCATCGACCCCGGCAAACAGCTCCCCGCGCAGGACCTGGTGCGAGATCATGAGCAGCAGCCACAGGGTGATGAAGAACAGGACGGCCAGGATGGTGAGTCCGGTCGCCTCGGGGTGATCCGGATCGAGCAGCGAACCGGCCAGGGGACGGATGCGCGGGTGGTTGCGGCTCCAGGCCAGCAGCTTCTCCAGACGTGCCGTGGCCACGGGTTGCAGCAGGCGGATCGCGTTGCCGATCAGCCAGACGCTGATCCACGCGAAACTGGCCACCGCCACCAGCAGCACCACCAGCCGGCCGGCCACCTCGGCCGCCAGTCCCAGCGAGGCGCCAAACACCATGCCGGGCAGGAGATAGACCGGTGCCCATAGCAGGCAGGCCAGTGCATCGATGAGCAGGAACCGCGGCATCGGCATGTTCATCATGCCGGCGATGGCCGGCACGATCGGCCGTAACGGCCCGATGAAACGGGCCATGAACACGCTCTTGCCGCCGTGTTGCACGAAAAAGTCCACGCCCCGGTTGACCAGGGCCGGGTAGCGCCGGAACGGCCACACCACGCGCAGGCGCTGATGGTAGTGCAGCCCGAGCGCGAAGCTGATGATGTCACCGACCGCGGCGCCGAGGATGGTCCAGAGCATGATCGGTTGCAGCGGCAGCGCGCCGGTGGCAACGAGCGCCCCGGCACCGAACAGCAGCGCGGCGCCCGGGATCAGCAGGCCGAGGACGACCAGCGATTCCATCAGCGAGACCACGAAGATCGCGACCGAGAAGGCGTGCGGATGTAACGCGACCCAGGCCAGCAGGGATTTCAGCACCTCTTCCATGCGCAGCCGCGGTGTGGAGGCCGGCTACAGGCTGGCAAAAACCCGTTCCGCGGCGGCCACCGTGGTATCGACCAGCGCAGGGGTATGCGCGGTCGATACGAAGCCGGCCTCGAAGGCGGAGGGTGCCAGGTAGACGCCGTTTTCCAGCATGCCGTGGTAGAAGCGCCGGAACCGCTCCATGTCACACCCGGTCACCTGCGCGAAGCGGGTGACCGGGGACTCCGTACTGAAGAAGAAGCCGAACATGCCACCGGCCTGGTTGGTGGTGAACGGGATGCCGGCCTGGTCCGCGGCTGCCTGCAGGCCGCGGGTGAGGCGGCCGGCCAGTGCGTCGAGCTGTGCGTGCACGCCGTCGGCGCAGACCAGTTCCAGCGTGGCAAGGCCGGCGGCCAGCGACAGGGGGTTGCCGGACAGCGTGCCGGCCTGGTACACCGGCCCGAGCGGCGCAATCTGTTCCATGATGTCGCGCCGTCCGCCGAAGGCGCCCACCGGCAGCCCGCCGCCGATGACCTTGCCGAGCGTGGTGAGGTCGGGCCGGATGCCGTAGTGTTCCTGGGCGCCGCCCCGCGCGACGCGGAACCCGGTCATCACCTCGTCGAAGATCAGTACGCAGCCGTACCGGTCGCAGAGTTCGCGCAGACTCTGCAGAAAGCCCGGTTCCGGCGGGATGCAGTTCATGTTGCCGGCCACCGGTTCCACGATGATTGCGGCCACCTCGTGGCCGATGGTCTCGCAGGCCTCCGCCACCCCCGCGCTGTCGTTGTAGGTGAGCGTGGTGGTGTGGGCGGCGACCGCGGCGGGCACGCCCGGGGAGGTCGGCACGCCCAGCGTCAGCGTACCGGAGCCGGCCTTGACCAGCAGGGCATCGGAGTGTCCGTGGTAACAGCCCTCGAATTTCACGATGCGGTCGCGCCCGGTGAAGCCACGGGCCAGGCGGATCGCGCTCATGGTGGCTTCCGTGCCCGAGCTGACCATGCGCACCAGGTCCATGGACGGTACCCAGTGGCACAGCAGCTCCGCCATGCGCGTCTCGATCTCGGTTGGCGCGCCGAAGCCGAGACCCTTGCCGGCAGCTTCCTGCACGGCGCGGATCACGTCCGGGTGCGCGTGCCCGGCAATCATGGGTCCCCAGGAACCCACGTAGTCGATGTAGCGCCGGTCGTCCACGTCCACCAGCCAGGCCCCCTCGCCGCGGCTGAAGAAGACCGGGTCTCCCCCGACCCCGCGAAAGGCGCGCACCGGGGAATTCACGCCGCCGGGAATGAACCGGCAGGCTGCTTCGAACAACTCGTGGGAACGGGACATGTGGAATCCTTGGCCTGGAATGCAGAATGGGTAAATTTACCGCAAAGCACCGCGGCCCGCAGCCGGCCAGGTCAAGCAATGCTCATGGTTGCGGGGGATCGCGGGACGCGAGCGGGTTCCCGGGCGCAAACAGGCGGCTGTAGCGCCGCGCGGCGGCGCGCGGATCCGCGGTACAGAACACTCCATGGATGGCGGCCAGCAGGTTGGCCCCGGCCCTGATCAGTTCCGCACCATTGTCCGGGGTGATACCGCCGATCGCCACGACCGGCAGCATCAGCCGGCGCCGGGCCGCGCGCAACAGATCCACCGGGGCCGGGTGTGCATCGGGTTTGCTGCGCGAAGGGTGAAAGCGCCCGAAGGCCACGTAGCTGGCACCCTCCGACTGCGCCTGCAGGGCGCGTTCCAGCCGATCGTAGCAGGATACACCGATCAGCGCCTGCGGGCCCAGCCGCGCCCGCGCCAGGCGTACGTTGCCGTCGTGCTCGCCGAGGTGCACGCCATCCGCCCCGCAGGCGGCGGCCAGTTCGGGGTCGTCGTTGATGATCAGCGGGATGCCGTGCGCACGGCACACGGCCACCAGGGCGGACGCCCGTGCGTGACGCTCGGCGTCCGTGGCCAGCTTGTCGCGGTACTGGATCACGCGCGCGCCGCCCGCGATGGCCTGCTCGACGCGGCCGCACAGCTTGGCCGCCGGCGTGCAGACGCTGTCGGTGATGGCATACAGGCCATCCGGCAGGAGGAACGCAGGCATCAGTCGTCCGCGTGCGACCAGTACAGGCGGTCGGGCAGGTGCTGCCCCATGCCGGGCCGGTAACCTTGCGCGAGCGCCTCCCAGGTGTAATGCTGTGCCTCGTGGACGGCCTCGAACACCTCCATGCCGTGCGCCAGCAGGCCGGCAATGGCGGCGGCCAGCGTACAGCCGGAGCCATGGTAACTGTGCGGCAGACGCTCCCAGGTAAAGGTCTCGGGTGCGGTGCCTGCGCGGTAGAGCGTGTTGACCACGTGGCTGGTGTGCTCGTGGGTGCCGGTGATCAGTACATGCCGGGTGCCGAGATCGAGCAGGGCGCTGGCACAGGCATCGAGGGTGTCGGCTTCCGGCGCGAGCCGGCGTGCCTCGAGGCTGTTCGGCGTGACCACCGTGGCACGGGGCAGCAGCAGGCGCCGGATACTGTCGGTCAGGCCGTGCACACCCAGCGGGGTACGGTTGCCGGTGGCCAGCACCGGATCGAGTACCAGCGGCAGCTCCGGGTAGTCCGCCAGGATCCGCGCGATGGCCATGACGACGCCGGAACTGCCCAGCATGCCGGTCTTGCAGGCGGCCACCGGCATGTCTTCGAGCACGGCGCGTGCCTGGCGTTCGACCTGCTCCGGTTCCAGTACCGTGAATTCCCGGACGTCGTGCGTATCCTGGACCGTGAGCGCGGTGATCACCGTGGCGGCATGGCAGCCCTGGCTGGCCAGTGCCTCGATATCGGCCTGGATACCGGCGCCACCGGCGGGATCGTGGCCGGCGAAGGTCAAAACAACGGGGACGGGTTTCATCCGGGAGATGATAGCGAAAGCCGCCCGGCAGCACAGCGTTGCGTGACTGTATTCACGGGCGATAATCCGTAAAATAACCTTTCGATTCCGGCCGGGTGACGAGGCATGAGTGCTGACAGGGAATTACTGTGTGTGGTGTGCGGTTTTGTCTACCGCGAGGCGGACGGACTGCCGGAAGAGGGATTCCCGCCGGGCACCCGCTGGGAAGATATTCCGGACAACTGGGTCTGTCCGGAGTGTGGTGCAGCCAAGCAGGATTTCGAGGTGGTCGAGGTTTGACCAGCCGTCCGGCCGGGCGAATTCCTGCTGTCAGGGCGCCCGCATTTCCTCCGGTATGACGCGCGAAATTGTCTACACTAGGTGTGACGGTGGGTACCGTCTCCCCGGTTCCGGGGTTGCCGGATGGCAGCCAGGCGGTACGGTCACCTGCCCACCGGTACTGGTGCGGGGCTGACTCCGTATCGCGTTTGCCAGTGACTGCCAGCTGGCGAGGTAACAGACATGGTCGCAACCAGTTGCAGTACGGCACTTACCGACATGGTTGGTGTGGCAGGCGACTACTGTGATCTGATCGAGAATGCCGGCAGCGATCCCCGCGACTGGCTGGAACGCCTCTACCGTGTCATGCCACGCCTGCACAGCGCGGTCACCGAGCTGTGCGCGCTGGGGGAGGATAACGAGGCGCCGCCCAGTTCGGTTGACCTGGATGACCGCTTTGAGCTGTATAGCAGGCTGCGCCGCCTGCTGGGAGACCGTGATTACTACTGGCTGGAATTCGATGCCGCCCCGGAAGAAATCCACATGTCTGGCAGCCTGGCCGATGACCTGACCGACATTTATTTTGACCTGCGTCACGGGCTGGTGCTGTTTGACGAGGTCTGGCCGCAACAGGCCGCCCAGGTCTGGCAATCGAGCTATCGCGTCCACTGGGGACAGCACCTGGTGGATGCGGAACGACATCTCTACGCCCTCAAGGTCCGCAACCAGCTGATGCTGGACCTGGCCTAGGCACGGTCCCCGTTCCGGGCGTACCCGCCCGACCGGCGGATGGTTGCACCCCGCCGGCGACGGTAGTGCCGGGGAGGAAAAACCATTCCTGCATCCGGCTGTCTACCGGTCGTGAAAGCCATTAGAATACCCGGCATTGCAGGCGGTCTCCCGGTGCGGGGACGGCTCATCCGGAGTACAGCAAAGGTTACTGAACATGAAGCAGGTAATGCGCAGGTCGGCGGGTTTTACCCTGATCGAAGTGATGGTGGTGGTCGTGATTCTCGGCATCCTGGCCGCCATCCTCGTACCCAGGGTGATGGACCGCCCGGAGCAGGCACGGATCACCAAGGCACGGCAGGATATCCGTGCCCTGGAGGCGGCGCTCAATCTCTACAAGCTCGACAATTACGTGTATCCGACCACCGACCAGGGCCTGGAAGCGCTGGTGCAGAAGCCGTCCGATCCGGAGCCGCCGAACTGGAAGGCAGGCGGGTACCTGGACCGCCTGCCCGTGGATCCCTGGCAGCAGCCTTACCTGTACCTGAACCCGGGACAACACGGTGAAATCGACATCATCTCAACCGGGCCGGACCGGCAGCCCAGTGAAGATGATATCGGCAACTGGAACCTGCAATAGCCTGCCCGGCCGGCGCGTGCCGGTGACCGCTGCCAGGCGGGGAGCCGGCTTTACCCTGCTGGAGCTGCTGGTGGTGATGGTCCTGATCGCCATCATCTTCAGCTTTGCCATGCTCTCGATGCACGGCGACAACGTCGCCGACCTGATGCAGCAGGAATCGCAACGCATGGAAACCCTGCTCAACCTGGCCAGTGACGAGGCCGTGGTCAAGGGTGAGGAACTGGCGGTGCGTTTCCGCAACGACAGCTACGAGTTTCTGCGCCTGGGCGACAGCGGCTGGAGCAGCAGCAACGACGGCCTGCTGAAGGAATACCGCATGCCGGCGGACATCGAACTGCACCTCGATGTCTCGGGTGATCCGCCGGCCCTGGGCAAGAAGAAGGACGACTCCGCAGACCTGCCGCAGGTATATATACTCTCCAGCGGAGAGATGACGCCGTTCAGCGTCCGGTTCCGTTCCGGTCTCAGCAAGCGCGAGTACCTGCTCGAGGCGAACGTACTGGGCACGGTGACCGTGACCAGCGAGGATACCTACTGATGCGGTGGCGCGCGCGCGGCTTCACCCTGCTGGAGATCCTGGTGGCACTGACCGTGCTGGCGGTAGCGATGGGAGCCATCATCAAGGCCACCAGCGATTACACCGCCGGCGTCATGCACCTGCGTGAACGCACCCTGGCGGAGTGGGTGGCGCGCGATGTCCTGAATGATTTCCAGGTACGCAACGCATGGCCCCCGGTCGGTGAACGCAAGGGCAGCATGGAAATGGGACACTTCACCTGGACCTGGCGCGCGGTCATTTCGCGGACCGACGAGGACGACCTGCGGCGCATGGACGTCAAGGTGTCGCCGGAGGACAGCGGCAAGGACACGCAGCCGGTCACCGTGCTCAGCGGTTTCCTGAGGCGGCCGGCATGAGGACTGTACGCTGCAACGCGCAGCGCGGCTTCACGCTGCTGGAGTTGCTGGTGGCACTGTCCATCTTTGCACTGCTCTCGGTGATGGCCTACGGCGGCCTGCGCAGTGTGCTGCAGCAACACAGCATCACCTCGGCCGAGGAGCAGCGGCTGGCCGAACTGCAGAAAATCTACCTGCTCATGCAGCGCGACCTGGAACAGGCAGTGCCGCGACCGATCCGCGATGAATACGGAGACACGCAGCCGCCCCTGTCCGGAGGCAGTGCCTTCCAGTTCACCCGGGGCGGCTGGTCGAACCCGCTCGGTCACCCGCGCAGTGACCTGCAGCGTATCGGCTACGCCTGGGTGGACGATCACCTGGTGCGCTACGTGTGGTCCGTGCTGGACCGGGCCCAGGATACCCAGCCACTGGAACAGCGCTTGAGTGACCGGTTCACGGGCATGGAGGTGCGTTTCCTGGCGGGTAACGACCAGTGGCTGACGCAATGGCCCGATCCCGCCACGGTGAGGGCGGGTGCGCCGCCTCCCGAGAACCTGCCGCGGGCCGTGGAGATCACCCTGCACCACAAGCAATACGGGGACCTGGTATGGCTGTTCCGCCTGCCCGATTCGTGAGGCCGGCTGCCTGTAAGCGCGAGCGGGGCGTGGCGCTGATCACGGCGTTGCTGGTGGTGGCGCTGGCCGTGGTGGTGGCGACCGCGATGGCGACGCACCTGCAGGTCGATGTCCGGCGCACCGCCAACCTGCTGCACGGAGAGCAGGCCTATGCCTATGCCACCGCGGCCGAAAGCTGGGCGCAGGTGATCCTGCGCACGGATGCCGGCAAGGGCAACGTCGACTCGCTGGACGAGGACTGGGCCAGTTCCCTGCCGCCCATTGCCGTGGAGGGGGGTGTGGTGACCGGGCACATCACCGATCTGCAGGGCCGATTCAACGTCAACAACCTGGTGACCGCTGCCGGTGCCGCCAGCCCGCCCGATGTCGCGTATTTCAGGCGCCTGCTGGAGGTGCTCAAGCTGGATCCGGAACTGGCGGCGGCCCTGGTGGACTGGATCGATCCCGACATCATCCCCATCTTCCCCGGGGGCGCGGAGGATGAAGCCTACCTGCTCCTCGACCCGCCGTACCGGGCGGCCAATCGCCGGCTGGTCGACATCAGTGAACTGCGGCTGGTCAAGGGATTCACGCCGGAAGTGGTGGCCGCCCTGCTGCCGCATGTCACGGCGCTGCCGGAGGCCACGGCGATCAACGTCAATACGGCTACGCCGCAAGTCCTGCAGGCGCTGGCTGCGGGGCTGAGCGCTGAGGACGTACAGACCCTCATCGATGCGCGTACCCGGGAGCCGTTCGCGAACACCGGCGCCTTCAAGGGCAACGACGCGCTGTCCGGGCGCCCGATCGATGTCGATATCGGGGTCAACAGTCAGTGGTTCGGGGTCGATATCGAGGTGCTGGTGGGCAGTGGCCGTGCGCGCCTGTTCAGCGTAGTGCATCGCGACGGGCCGCGGCTCAGCACGATTCTGCGCACCCGGCGCAACGATCATCTGCTGCCGGTTGGGTAACGCAATGTTTTTGCTATGCAATTCCGTATTTTTCGGAATTTTCTGCTAGGATAGCGGGCACGACAACCAGGGGGCAGTCGCATGCGTGAAACACTCTTGCTGAGGGCGGATTCCGTGGCCGGAGACCACTGGAGCTGGCTGCGGCTCGGGGAGGATGGCCAGCCGCGTGGCGGCCGTCGTGCAGGGGCGCTGGCCGAGGCGGCCGCGGAAGCCGCCGGTTTGCGGGTGGTGGTAGTCGTAGCCGGTGAGGAATGCCTGCTGACGGTGGCGCAGGTCCCGGGCAGAAGCCGGCAGAAACTGCTGCGTGCCGTACCCTACGCCCTGGAGGAGCAGCTCTCCGACGAGGTGGAAAACCTGCACTTCGCACTGGGCGACGCACTGCCCGAGGGTGGCTGGCCGGTCGCGGTGATCAGCCGCCGCCATATGGATGAACTGACGGCCGCGTTCGCGGGCGCCGCGCTGGATGTACAGCAACTGGTACCCGAACAGCTCGCCATTCCGCGCGCGGAGGACGAGATCAGTGCGCTGGTCAGCGACGGGATGACCCTGGTGCGCAGCAGTGCCTACGGCGGCTACGCGGTGGATACCGAAAACCTCGGCACCCTGCTGGCGCTGCAGGCCGGGGAGAGTCCGCCACGCCTGCATCTGTTCATACGGGAAGGTCTGTCGCCACCGGAAACCGATGACTACGGTGCGGAAACGGTGATCGACACCTGGGCGGGTAACCCGCTCGACCTGTTGGCGTCCGGTCTGCAGGAGCGCTCGATCAACCTGCTGCAAGGGGATTACAGCCGTACCGGCAGCTGGGCACAGTTGTGGAAGCCCATGCGGGCGACGGTGGCACTGCTGCTGGCCGCCCTGCTGGTCAACTTCGTCGTGACCGGGGTCGAGTATTTCCGGCTCGGCAAGGAAAGTGGACGCCTGCACGCCGAGATCGAACAGATCTTTCGCAAGGCCTTGCCGGACGCGAAGCGCGTGGTCGATCCGCGTGCGCAGATGCAGCAGCAGCTTGAAAAGCTGCAACATACCGCGGGTGCTGACAACAGTTTCCTGGCGTTGCTGGGCAAGGCCGGCCCGGTGCTGCACGAGACGCAGGGTGTCGAGATCGCGTCGATCTCCTTCCGCGCCGGACGACTCGACGTCGATCTGAAAATCGGCAACCTGCAACAGCTTGATCAGCTCAAGCAGTCGCTGGTTGCGGCCGGCGGGCTGGACGTGGAAATCCAGTCGGCAGCGGCGGGCAAGGACAACCGCGTACAGGGCCGGTTGCGCATACAGGGGAAAGGCGCATGAAAGCCTGGTTCGAAGGTCTCAACGAGCGTGAGCGCCTGCTGGTCGCGGGTGCCGGCCTGTTGCTGCTGCTGTTGCTGGTCTATGCGCTGGTCTGGGCGCCGGTGCATTCCGCCCGCCAGGCGCTGCAGGACAAGGTTGCCGGGCAGCGTGCAACGGTGGCCTGGATGCAGCAGGGTGCGCAGCGGCTGGCGCAATTCCGCAGCAGTCAGGGCCCGGCCCGGCAGGGACTCGGCGGACAATCCCTGCTGGCACTGGCGGACAGCTCCGCCCGTGCCGACGGGCTCGGTGACGTGCTCAAGCGGGTGGAGCCGGATGGCAGCAACAGCGTGAAGGTGTGGATGGAAGCTGCCTCCTTCGACAAGCTGGTCGGCTGGCTGGGAAACCTCAATACCCGCTACGGGATCCATATCGATACCGTAAGCATGGATCGGGCCGCCGACATGGCCGGCCGGGTCAATGTGCGGGTGACGCTGCAGACCCCTGAGTCATGATGAATGCAGGGCGAACCGTCGCCATCGGGGTCGCCGCCTACCTGCTGATCCTGGTTGCGACCTTCCCGGTAGCGTATTTCGTCGGCGCCATCGAGCAGCACGTGGGCGGGTTGCAGTTGCGCGCGGTCAGCGGCTCGCCGTGGTCCGGTCAGGCCGGCCGGGTCATCCTCCATGGCACCGATATCGGCGGTGTGCGCTGGGCGTTGCGGCCCCTGCGGTTGCTGACCGGTAACCTCGAGTACCGGGTCGAACTCCAGGATGCCCGGCAGCATGGCAGCGGCCTGCTGGACCTGTCGTTCTCCGGGCGGCTGTACGGACGGGATGTCCACGTGCAGGTTCCCCCTGCCGTGCTGTTCGAGCGTTTCTCCCCGATCGGCGTGGTGGCGGCCGGCGAGGTCTCGTTGCAACTGGATTCCTGCGAGCTGGGCAGCGGGCTGCCGACCGCGGTCCAGGGCACAGTGCGCTGGCCGGGTGCGCGCATCAGTTCCCCCCTGCAACTGCAGCTCGGCGACCTGGCCCTCGACCTGGCCAGCAGCGCTGCCGGGCTGGTGGCAACGGTCGCGCAGGGCGGTGTGCTTGGCTTGTCCGGCAATATCGCGCTGCAGCACGATGGCAGGTACACGATCAACCTGAGACTGCAACCCGGGGCGGACGCCGGCGTCGAGACCAGGGACATGCTGGATAGCCTGTTGCAACGGCGCCCCGGTGGCGGCTACCAGATCACGACGGCAGGCAGGCTTTGATCCCCCGGTCATGGCACGCATGGATTCACTGAACCTGTCCGTACCGCTGCAGCACGACTGCACCGATCCCACGGTCGAACTGGACGTGGCGCGGCTGCGCGAATGGCTGGCCAATCTGCCACTGATGAACGTGGTGGAAACGGTGCGGCTGGTGCAGGGTGCACTGGGTGCATTGAATGAACAGAAGCTGGACGACCGGCTGCGGTTCCGGCTCCTCGAGGCGTACCGCCCCGTTCTCCTGCGCCTGTTTTATGCCCTGGACCCGCTGCACCTGCGCCAGCTGTCCCTGTCCCGGTCGGCGCGCCAGACAGCGATCGATGGTCTGGCCCGCCTGCTCCAGGACCTGGCCTGCGGGTACAAGCTGGTGGTCCGGTCGCAACATGCCGATGCGGCGCATGGTAACGCCCTGTTCGGGCATGCGCTGAACCGGGCGCTGGAATTGCTGGTTTTCGAACTGCTCGATGAGTACCGGTTTTACCGCGCGCTGCCGGCGGCCCTGATCGGGGAGTTACACGTCCTGTACCGGACCGCCCGGCACCACGGCCTGCTTGGTGTCAGCGCGTCGTCTGCCGAGGAGGCATACCCCGCCCGCGCATCCGCTGCGCTTTATCACGCCGCCATGCTGCTGGCGCTGACCGATCCGGAACGTCTCGCCGAAGGCGAGGTCGGGACGCTGTTCGAGGTGCTGCTCCAGCATGCCGACCAGTGCCGGGTGATACCCGGCAACCATTGGGAAGGCTCCGGCGAGGGCCTGTTCCTGCTCGACCTGCGCACCCGGTCTGCCCCGCTTGCCTGTGCGGGTCTGACCCGGCCAGCGGCGGCACAGGAGCCCTACCTGCTCGATGCAACCCGCGCCCTGCAGGCCCTGCACGGGCAACTGGCCCAGACACCGGAACCGGTGCGCAGGCAGAGCCCGGAAGCCATGCTGCTGCGGCGCCTGCTGCCGGAGCAGGGCGCTGAGCGGCAACGCCGCGAAACCCGTCAGCGGGACGGGCGTTACGTCGCAGTGCTGACCGGCCTCGAGGCACTCCATGCCTGGCTGCGTGCCCAGCGCGAACTGACCGCCAGCGTGGCAAATGCGCTGCCACAGTGCAGGGTGATGGACAGCAGCCGGAGCGGTATGAAGCTGTCCCGGACGGACGCGGTTGCCGGCGATGTCCGCGTCGGTGAACTGCTCGGGGTGATCGAGGGCGGCGGCAACCGTTACACCCTGCGTGCGGCGATCGTGCGCTCGATCCGCGTCCATCGCGAGGGCGGGCTGGAAGCCGGCATCCTGCTGCTCGAGGGCGGGCTGGGTGCCGTGACCTGCAGCATTCCGGAAGTGCCTGCGTCCGAAGCCATCCCGGCGTTGTTCATGCCCGCAGCCGGCGAGGAGGCGGTGGCCGCCACGCTGGTGGCGGCGAAAGGCCTGTATACCTTCGGGCGCAGCCTGGTCATCGACGTCGGCGGGAGGGAAGTCTCCATTCGCGCGGGACGCAGGGTATTCGACAGCCCGGTGTTCGACCGCTTCGAGTTTGCCGCACGCTCGACGGACGACGACGCCCGCTAAGACAGACAGCGCCTGGCGTGGTAGTCTACTGCCGGTCTCTTCCGGCCGCGGTACCGCGCGGCAGGAGGGGTGTGTTTTTCACAGACCTGTTGCTGGAGTATTCGCGGACCATGAGTACGGTAAGGAATGTGCCGGTAGGCGTCAAAATCACCACCGAGAACAAGTGCGGCTTCTGTACCAACTCCAGGTGCTGCACCTACATCACCGAGGAGCTGGTCACCCCGCGGTCGATGAGAGACTTCGACCACCTGCTCTGGCAGCTTTCCCATCGCGACATACAGGCCTACAAGGACGAGGACGGCTGGTATCTGCTGATCAACAATGCCTGCAATCACCTGCTGGCGGATGGCCGGTGCGGCATCTACGCGGACCGTCCGCTGATCTGCCGGGAATACACCAACGACTACTGCGAGTTCGATGAACCTGCGGAGGACGGCTTCGACCTGTTCTTCGAGGATTACTCCGCGCTGCTGAAATACGTGCAGAAGCGCTTCAAGGGCTGGGAGAAATATGCCACGACCCGCGATGCGCAGCTTGCCGCGGGCTGAGCCGGCCCTGGTCACTGCGCACCAGCGATTGACCTGGCGCGGCGAGGACTCCGTTCGCAGCCTGGGTTGAGCTCGCAGGCACGGTTGAATTCGTAAGGTTGGGCTGAATTCGTAGGTTGGGCTGAATTCGTAGGTTGGGCTGAATTCGTAGGTTGGGCT
>CAYUFA010000034.1:0-29814 GCA_964443845.1 uncultured Ectothiorhodospiraceae bacterium | reverse complement strand
GCCCGGCACCGATCTGGCTGGCCAGCCGGATGCGCTGCGCCTCGCCGCCGGACAGGGACTCGGCGCTGCGGTCCAGCGACAGATAGTCGAGCCCGACGTTGACGAGGAATTCCAGCCGCAGGTTGATTTCCTTGAGTATCTTCGCCGCGATCTGGCCGCGTCGTCCGTCCAGCTGCAGCCGGCCGAAAAAGTCGTGCGCGCTGCCGACCGGCAGGGCGGTGATCCGCGGCAGCGCGTGCTGCGCCACGGTGACGTGCCGGGCGGCTTCGTTGAGACGCGCGCCGCCGCAGACCGGGCAGGCCTGGTGGCTGAGATAGCGCGCCAGTTCCTCGCGCACGGTGCCCGACTCGGTCTCGTGGTAGCGGCGTTTCATGTTCGGGATGATGCCTTCGAACGGGTGCCTGCGCTCCACCCCGCCGCGCCGTTCGTGCAGGTAGCGGAAGCGGATCGACTCGCCCTTGCTGCCATACAGGATCACGTCCCGGATCTGCTGCGGCAGGTCCTCGAACGGTGTCTCGATGTCGAATCCGTAATGCGCGGCCAGCGAGTTGATGAGCTGGAAATAGTAGGCATTGCGCCGGTCCCAGCCGCGTACCGCACCACCGGCCAGGCTCAGTTCCGGGTGGCCGACCACCCGCGCCGGGTCGAAGAACTGCTTCACGCCGAGGCCGTCGCATTCGGGGCAGGCGCCGGCCGGGTTGTTGAACGAGAACAGGCGCGGTTCCAGTTCGGTCAGCGAGTAGCCGCACTGCGGGCAGGCGAAACGCGAGGAAAACAGCAACTCTTCGGCATCGCTGTTGTCCATCCATGCAATGCGGGCCAGTCCATCCGACAGTTTCAGTGCGGTTTCAAAGGACTCCGCCAGCCGCTGTTGCAGGTCCGGGCGTACCCGGAAGCGATCCACCACGGCCTCGATCACATGCTTGCGGCGCAGGTCCAGCTTCGGTAGTGCGTCCAGTTCGAAGATCTGTCCGTCGATGCGGGCACGGATGAAGCCCTGGGCGCGCAGGTCCTCGAGGACCCGGGTGTGTTCGCCCTTGCGCGCCTCCACCACCGGCGCCAGCAGCATCAGCCGGCTGCCCTCCGGCAGGGCGAGGACATGGTCGACCATCTGGCTGACGGTCTGCGCCTCCAGTGTGGTGCCGTGCTGCGGGCAATGCGGCGTGCCGACGCGGGCAAACAGCAGGCGCAGGTAATCGTAGATTTCGGTGATGGTGCCGACCGTCGAGCGCGGATTGTGCGAGGTCGACTTCTGCTCGATGGAGATGGCCGGCGACAGGCCCTCGATGTGATCGACGTCGGGCTTCTCCATCATCGCCAGGAACTGGCGCGCGTACGCGGACAGGGATTCGACGTAGCGGCGCTGGCCCTCGGCATAGATGGTGTCGAAGGCGAGCGAGGACTTGCCCGAGCCGGACAGGCCCGTGACGACGATCAGCCGGTCGCGCGGCAGATCGAGATCGATGTTCTTCAGGTTGTGGGTGCGGGCACCGCGGATCTGGATGGTTTTCATGTCTCGCTACACCGACCGGCCAACCTGTTAATATACGGCGTTTTCAACACAGCAGCCAAAAGGAATCCAAAGAGTGACTGGAGCAGAGCAGGGCAGGGCCGGTATGAATCCGCAGGAATGGCGCGCAGTCCTTTCACTTTCAGGGATTTATATGCTGCGCATGCTGGGATTGTTCATGATCCTGCCGGTGTTTGCCCTGTATGCGACCAGTCTCAAGGGGGTCACCCCGGCCCTGACCGGCATGGCCATCGGCGTCTACGGCATCACCCAGGCGCTGTTGCAGATCCCGGCCGGCCTGGTGTCCGACCGGATCGGGCGCAAGCCGGTGATTATCGGCGGCCTGCTGCTGTTTGCGCTCGGCAGCGCGATCGCGGCGCATGCGGACTCCATATATATGGTCATCTTCGGCCGGGCGATGCAGGGCGCCGGCGCGATTGCGGCGGCCATCATGGCGCTGGTCGCGGACCTGACCCGCGAGGAACACCGCATCAAGGCCATGGCATTGATCGGGATGAGCATCGGCCTGTCGTTCGCGCTGGCGCTGATCATCGGCCCGGTGCTGGCGCGCTGGGACGGAGTGCCCGGCATCTTCTGGGTCACCGCGGTGCTGGCGCTGCTCGGTACCCTGGTGGTCGCGTTCGTGGTGCCGCGGCCGGCGGAATCGCGGGTGCACCGGGAAACCGAGGCGGTGCCCGCCCAGTTCGGGCGGGTGTTGCGCCAGCCGGACCTGCTGCGGCTGAATTTCGGCATCCTGACGCTGCACTGCATCCTGACGGCGACCTTTGTCGTGGTCCCGCTGGTCCTGCGTGACGAGGCCGGCCTGGCGGCCACCGCGCACTGGGAGGTGTACCTGCCGGTACTGGTCGCGTCGGTGATTACCATGGTGCCGTTCATCATACAGGCCGAAGGCAAGGGCCATATCAAGCCGGTGTTCCTCGGCGCCGTCGGCATGCTGTCACTGGTGCAACTGGCCCTGTACCGGATGCCGGCCACACTGTTGACCGTAGGGGTGTTGCTGTGGCTGTTCTTTTCCGCGTTCAACCTGCTGGAATCGATGCTGCCTTCGCTGGTGTCCCGGGTGGCGCCGGCCGATTGCCGGGGTACCGCCATGGGATTCTATTCCAGCTCGCAGTTCTTCGGCGCCTTCCTGGGCGGCAGTATCGGTGGCTGGCTGCATGGCCAGTTCGGTGTGCACAGTGTGTTTATCTGCTCGGCGGCCGCGGCCCTGCTCTGGCTGGTGGTGGGTTCCGGCATGGGTGCGTCGATTCAGCTCAGCAGCGTGCTGTACCGGCTGGAGTGGGCCACACCGGAAGAGCTGGAACAGCGCGTGGCGCAATTGCGTGCCCTGGCCGGCGTGGCCGAGGTCGTGGTAGTGGAGGAAGACGGCATGGCCTATCTCAAGGTGGACAAGCGCGTGTTCGACGCCGCCAGCCTGCCGTAATCGGGGACAGGCCACGCTTTTCGTTTTCGAAGCCAGCACTGCAGGGTGAATGATCCTGGCAAGAAAAACGTGGCCTGTCCCCCTATGGATCGGCCACCCTCCGGGTGTGGATGCAGAGAACCCTCACCGGCTTACTGGTAATTATCCGGTTCCCGCTGGCGGCTATTTCCATGGCCGGTTCCACGGCGTTCGCATAGAATAACCGGCAGCACACATCACATGCGCACGGCAACCGGCTGCCGTGCGCCACAACACAGCGAGGAGAGCATCATGGCGCGTGGCATCAACAAGGTGATACTGATCGGCAACCTGGGCAAGGATCCGGAGGTCCGGTACATGCCCAACGGGAATGCCGTGGCCAATATCACGATTGCGACCTCGGAAAGCTGGAAAGACAAGAACACCGGTGAAAACCAGGAGAAAACCGAGTGGCACCGTGTCGTGCTGTTCCGGCGGTTGGGGGAAATCGCCGGTGAATACCTGAAAAAGGGTTCGCAGGTCTACATCGAGGGCAAGCTGCAGACGCGCAAGTGGCAGGACAACAACGGTCAGGACCGCTACACGACCGAGATCGTGGCCAACGAAATGCAGATGCTTGGTGGCCGCGGTGGCGGCAGTGCGGCGTTCAGCGAGCAGAACAGCGCATCCTCCGCTCCCCGCAGTCCGGCCGTCGCCGACGGCCCGCAGGACTTCGATGACGACATTCCATTCTAGCCCGCACCCGGCGTATCTGGAAAAAGCCTGCAGTTGCAGGCTTTTTTTATGCCTGCGTGGTTGACCCGCGCCGCGCTGTGCAGCGTGGGGAACGGGATGGCCGGGGGGACGAGTGCAGGCGGGTCCGGGGTGGGAGGGCGCGCGGAGGACCGGTCATGCGTCTTCTGCGCAAGCCTTCCGGTCATGGATCGCCTATATAGGATAATATTTTTTCCATCGACCCAACATATTGGGTTTGCCTCTTGTTTATACTATGGGTCGTCCGGGCCTGGACGAAGATCGGGGATGGGTAAAAATGCGCCTTCGCTTCCCGCAACCTGCTACTTTACAAGAGGTAATAAGGGCAAGTTTTTGATTTGTTTTCATATGTTCAAGGCAGGGTCGGCAATCGCTCATTTCAGGCCTAAGTTACTGTCCGGCTGGCGATTTTTTACAGATTTTCCTTGACGAAAAACGCCTCACTCCCTATAGTGTCGCAAAGTGGGACTCAGTGGTAATTTCTGGGTTTCCGGGGAGAATAAGGGGGCGGTCTTGTTCAGAGGTGGTAGCACGATCAATCTGGATGCGAAGGGCCGCCTGGCCCTTCCCACCCGCTACCGCAATGACCTGGTGGACCGCTGTGAAGGGCGCATGGTCGCCACCGTGCACAACGACCGCTGCCTGTTGCTGTATCCCCAGCCGGACTGGGACGAGATCGAGCGCAAGCTCGTTCGCCTGCCGAACCAGAACAAGCGCACGCTTACCCTGCAAAGAATGCTGCTCGGATTCGCCACCGAACTCGAGCTGGACAAGAACGGCCGCATTCTGCTGCCGCCGCGGCTGCGTGACTTTGCGGAACTCGGCAAGCGCGTCGTGCTGGTGGGGCTGGGTAACAAGTTCGAAATCTGGAACGAGGAAGCCTGGGAACAGAAGTGCAAGGAATGGGTGGCCGGCAGTGATGATGGCACTGACATGCCGGATTCGCTGGAGACGCTGACGATCTGATTGCGGGTGGAGAAGGACTTTACACACCGGCCGGTGCTGCTTGACGAAGTGTTGGATGCGCTGGCGGTGCAACCGGATGGTGTGTACGTGGATGGAACGTTTGGGCGCGGCGGACATGCAGCAGCCATTCTCGCGCAGCTGGGGCCGGCGGGAAGGCTGTTCGCCATGGACAAGGATCCTGCGGCGATACGCTCGGCCAGGACGCAGTTTGGGAATGATCCTCGATTCGAAATTGAGCAGGGTGCTTTCACGATGTTGAGTCAGCTGCTTGCACGACGACAACTGCAGGGTCGGATTGACGGACTGCTGCTGGACCTGGGCGTTTCCTCGCCACAACTCGACGATGCGGCGCGCGGCTTCAGCTTCACGGCGGATGGCCCGCTCGACATGCGCATGGATCCGGGTTCCGGCATCAGCGCCGCACAATGGCTGCAGCAGGCCGGCGAGCGCGAGATCACGCAGGTACTGCGCGAGCTGGGCGAGGAACGTTTTGCCGGCCGCATCGCGCGGGCGATCGTGCGCGTGCGCAAGACCGCGCCGTTGCAGACCACGCGCCAGCTGGCGGACCTGGTGGCCGCCGCGGTACCGGTCCGGGAAACGCACAAGCATCCCGCGACGCGCAGTTTCCTGGCGTTGCGCATTTTCATCAATCACGAGCTCGACGATTTGCGTGAGGTGCTGGCCCAGGTGCCGGATGTGCTGGCACCGCACGGCCGTCTGGCCGTGATCAGTTTTCACTCGCTGGAAGACCGTATCGTCAAGCGCTTTCTCCGTGACGAGTTTCGTGGCGGCCCGGCCCCGGCGGAATTTCCGCTGGCCGGCATGGACCACCGGCCGCGCCTGCGCCCGCTGGGCAGGGCGATTCGCTGTTCGGACGCGGAGCTGCAGCGCAACCCGCGCGCACGCAGTGCGGTACTGCGCGTCGCGGAGCGTCTCCAGTGAGCCTGCGTCCGGGGGCGACCCTGCTCCTGACGCTGGCGGTGATCGTATCCTCGATCAGCGTGGTCTATGCCAGACACGAGGGCCGCAAGCTGTTTATCGAGTTACAGGCACTGGGCAGGCAGCGTGACCACATGGAAGTCGAGTGGGGACAGTTACAGCTGGAGCAGGGCACGCTGACCACGCAGGGTCAGATCGAAAAGGCTGCGCGCGAACGCCTCGGCATGGAAAACCTGTCAAAGGACAACATGGTCATCGTCAAGCCATGAACAGTCGTTTCAGCAAGCGGAAATACCAGGGCAGGCGCGCGGTCCTGCTCGTGTGCATGGGCATGGCCGCAATGGTGCTGGTGTGGAAGGCGGTGTGCCTGCAGGTACTGGACAGGGATTTCCTGGTGACGCAGGGGCAGGCGCGTCACCTGCGCGTGGTGACCCTGCCGGCGCATCGCGGCATGATCCTGGACCGCAACGGAGAGCCGCTTGCGATCAGCACGCCCGTGCAATCGGTCTGGGTCAACCCGCAGGAGCTTGCCAACGAGCAGCGCCGTATCCCGGAACTGGCGCGCCTGCTGAAGATGAAGGCCGCGACCATCATGGCCATGATGGCCAGCAAGGCCAATCGTGAATTCCTCTACCTGAAACGCGGCGTAACGCCCGCACTGGCCGACAAGGTCGAGGCACTGGATATCCCGGGCGTCTACCTGCAGCAGGAATACCGGCGCTACTACCCGGACGGTGAGGTGACCGCGCACGTGGTCGGGTTCACCAACGTCGACGATGTCGGCCAGGAAGGACTGGAGCTGGCCTATAACGACTGGCTCAGCGGTGAACCCGGCGCCAAGCGCGTGATCAAGGACGGCAAGAGCCACATCATCGAGGATGTGGAAAGCATCAGCCGGCCGCATCCGGGCAGGAATCTCACCATCAGCATCGACCGGCGCATCCAGTACCTGGCCTACCGCGAGCTGGTCGCGGTGATGCAGCAGCACAAGGCGCACGCGGCCTCGGCCGTGGTGCTCGACGTGCAGACCGGCGAGGTGCTGGCCATGGTCAACCAGCCTTCCTACAACCCGAACAGCCGCAAGGGCCTGCACGGCAGCGAAATGCGCAACCGTGCGGTGACCGACGTGTTCGAGCCGGGCTCCACCATGAAGCCGTTCGTGGTTTCGGTCGCACTCGAGAGCGGGCAGTACCGGCCGGACACGCCGGTGTCGACTGCGCCGGGCTGGCTGCGGGTAGGGGTGAACACGGTGCGGGACGTGCACGATTACGGCATGCTCGATGTCAGTGGCGTGATCCGCAAGTCGAGTAACGTCGGCATCTCCAAGATCGCCCTGTCATTGCCGGCCGAGAGCATCTGGAAACGGCTCTCCGCCGTCGGTTTCGGCGTGCAGTCTTTCAGCGGCTTCCCCGGCGAGGCCTCCGGCCTGCTGTCGAATTACCGTGGCTGGAACGCCATCGAGACCGCCACGATCGCCTTTGGTTACGGCATTTCCGTCACGCCCCTGCAACTGGCGCATGCCTATTCCGTGCTGGCCGCAGACGGTATCCGGCGCCCGGTGACCTTCCTGCACGGGATGGAACGAGGCGAGGAACGGCGCGTGATGCCGGCGGCGATCGCCCGTTCGATACGCGGCATGCTGGAACAGGCGGTCGGTCCGGACGGCACGGCGCCGCGCGCGCGCATTCCCGGTTTCCGGGTCGCCGGCAAGACCGGTACGGTGCACAAACCGTCCCCCGGCGGCTACTCCGATACGGACTACCTGGCCGTGTTCGCCGGCATGGCGCCGGCCAGTCACCCGCGTCTGGTGATGGTGGTGATGGTGGACGATCCCACCGACGGCAAGTATTACGGCGGCCAGGTGGCGGCACCGGTGTTTGCGCGCGTCATGGCCGGCGCGCTGCGCCTGCTGGCCGTGCCGCCGGACGACGTGCAGATGCTGCAGACCCGCAAGCCGGGCGGGGGCAAGCCGGCATGATGGCCGCGGAAGAGACCATGCCGGTCACGCACTCCCTGGCGGGCCTGTTGCAGGACTTCTGCGGCCCGCTGGTGCGCACGGACGTGCAGGTGAACGGGCTGGCCCTGGACAGTCGCAAGGTGCAGGCCGGCGATCTGTTCCTGGCCGTGGCCGGCAGCCGCACCCACGGTCTGCAGCATGCGCGCCAGGCCGTTGCGCTGGGCGCGGTGGCCGTTGCCTGGGAGCCGGTGGCGGGAAACGGCGCGCTGGCGGAAATTGCGGCGCTGCTGCCGGCGCCGGTGGTGGCCGTGCCCGGGCTGGGGCAGGTGGTCGGGCTGATCGCGGACCGCTTCTACGGCCATCCCTCGCGCGGCCTGTTCATGATCGGCGTGACCGGCACCGACGGCAAGACCTCGTGCAGTCACTTCATCGCCCAGGCGCTGAATACGCCCGACCGGCGCTGTGGCCTGATCGGTACGCTCGGCAACGGCCTGTACGGTGAGCTGTCCGCGACCGTGAACACCACACCGGATGCGCTCGGTATGCAGCAGTGGCTGCATGTCATGCAGCAGCAGGGCGCGCGTTGCGTGGTGTCCGAGGTTTCCTCGCACGCCATGGACCAGGGACGTGTCCGTGGTGTCGCTTTTGATCTCGCCGTGCTGACCAACCTGTCGCGCGACCACCTGGATTATCACGGCACCGTGGAGGCCTATGCCGAGGCCAAGCGCCGGCTGTTTCACGTCGACGGCCTGCGTTATGCCGTGCTCAATGGCGACGATGCGTTCGGCAGCGCCCTGCTCGATGCCATCCCGCCGGGCGTCGCGCCGGTGGCCTACCGGCTGGAAAACGCGCCGTTTCGCACCCGCTATCCGGCCCAGTGGGTGATCGGGCGCAACCTGCGCAGCAGTATGCGGGGCATGCGCCTGGAGGTGCATACGCCCTGGGGCAGCGGTGAACTGGAGTGCGGTCTGCTGGGGCGTTTCAATGCCAGCAACCTGCTGGCCGCACTGGCCAGCCTGTGCGTAGCGGGGCTGCCGTTTGCAGAGACCCTGCAACGGCTGTCCGCGACGCGCACGGTGCCGGGCCGCATGGAACGCTTCGATCTCGGCCCGGGGCACCCGCTTGCCGTGGTCGATTATGCGCACACCGCCGGGGCGCTCGAGGCGGTACTGAAATCGCTGCGCGCTCACTGCAGCGGGGAACTGTGGTGCGTGTTCGGGGCCGGTGGTGACCGTGACCGCGGCAAGCGGCCCCTGATGGGGGCGGCGGTGGAACGCAACGCCGATCACCTGGTGCTGACCGACGACAACCCGCGCAGCGAGGACCCGCGCCAGATCGTGGCCGACCTTTGCAGCGGGATCCGCCGCCCGGCCGAGGTGCATGTCGAGCATGATCGTGCCCATGCCATCGCCCACGCGTTGCGCAGCGCGGCGCCCGGCGACATCGTGCTGATCGCCGGCAAGGGCCACGAGACCGTGCAGCAGGTCGGTAACCGCTCGCTGCCGTTCAGTGACCGTGAGCGGGTACAGGCGCAGGCGCGGGAATGGGCACAATGATGGCGCTGCAACTGTCCGCGGCCGCCCGCATCCTGTCCGCCAGCCAGCGCGGTGCGGACGTGGCCTTCCGCGGGGTCAGCACCGACAGTCGCAAGCCGATGCCGGGCGCGCTGTTTTTCGCCCTGCACGGGCCGAACTTCGACGGGCACGCCTTCGTCGAGGCGGCGCGGCAACAGGGCGCGGCCGCCGCGGCCGTGAGCCGCCCGCTCGACACATCCCTGCCGCTGTTGCAGGTGGACGATACGCGGCTTGCGCTCGGCGCCCTGTGCGCGGCCTGGCGGCGCCGCTTCCGGCTCCCGGTGGTAGCCATCACCGGCAGCAACGGCAAGACCACGGTGCGCGCGATGCTGGCTTCCATCCTGTCCCGCTGTGGCCGTACCCTGTCCACGCAGGGCAACCTGAACAACGATATCGGGCTGCCGCTGACACTGGCGCGGCTGGATGCCGCAGACCGCTTCGCGGTCATCGAGATGGGTGCCAATCATCCCGGTGAGATCGACTACCTGGCCGGTATCGCGGCACCGACGATCGGCGTGATCACCAACGCCGCGCCGGCCCACCTGGAAGGCTTCGGTGACCTGGACGGCGTCGCGCGCGCCAAGGGAGAACTGTTCGCGCGCCTTGCGCCGGACGGTGTCGCGATCCTCAATGCCGACGATCCGCGGGCCCCGCTGTGGCGGTCGCTGGCCGCGCATTGCCGGCGCCTGGAGTTCGGCCTCGCTCCGGGCTGTGACGTGACGGCACACTGGGAGGGCGATGTTTCCGGCAGCACCCTGCAGCTGGTGACCCCGCAGGACGGGATCGCGCTGCGCCTGCCGCTGCCGGGCCGGCACAACGTGATGAACGCACTGGCCGCGAGTGCCGCCGCGCTGGCGGCCGGCGCCGGCCTGGCGGAGATCCGGGCCGGGCTCGAGGCGCTGACGCCGGTGGCGGGGCGCTTCGACGTGCATGCCCTGCCGGGTGCGATCACCGTGATCGACGATACCTACAACGCCAATCCCGGCTCCCTGCAGGTGGCCCTGGACGTGCTGGCGCGGGCGCCGGGTGCGCACTGGCTGGTGCTCGGTGACATGGGCGAACTCGGCGCGACCGGTGTGCAGCTCCACCGGGAAGCCGGTGTCCAGGCCCGGCAGGCCGGAGTGGCGCGCCTGTTCACGCTCGGTGCGCTGGCCGCGGAGGCCGCGGCCGGATTCGGGGCGGGTGCCACGGTGTGCACCTCGCTGGAAGAACTGCTGGCCGCGCTGCACGCGGAGCTGCACGGCCCGCTGCAGATCCTGGTCAAGGGTTCGCGGCGCATGCGCATGGAGCGCGTGGTGCAGGGCCTGGTACCGTCCTCCGCCGCGGAGGGTCACTGACATGCTGCTTGCCCTGGCCACCTACCTGAGCCAGTTCTACAGCGGGTTCAACGTATTCCAGTACGTGACCCTGCGCGCGATCCTCGGCGTGCTCACGGCGCTGATGATTTCCTTCCTGGTGGGGCCGGAGATGATCCGCCGGCTCGGTCGCTTCCAGATCGGCCAGCCGGTGCGTGACGACGGACCGCAGACGCACCTCGTCAAGGCCGGGACACCGACCATGGGCGGTGCGCTGATCCTGGTGGCGGTGGCCATCGCCACCCTGCTCTGGGCTGACCTGCGCAACCGCTACGTCTGGATCGTGCTGCTGGTCACGCTGTCGTTCGGCGCCATCGGCTGGGTCGACGACTACCGCAAGCTGGTGCTGAAGAATTCCGCAGGCATCTCGGCGCGCAGCAAGCTGGCCTGGCAGTCGGTCATTGCGCTGGGTGTCGCCACCACGCTGTACCTGTCCGCCACCTCGCCGGCGGAAACCGCGTTGATCGTGCCCTTCTTCAAGGATGTCGCCATCAGCCTGGGCTGGTTCTACGTGGCCGTGGTCTGGTTCGTGATCGTCGGTTCCAGCAACGCCGTCAACCTGACCGACGGGCTGGACGGACTGGCGATCCTGCCCACGGTGCTGATCGCCGGCGCGCTGGCGGTCTTCGCCTATGCCACGGGCAACGTCAAGTTCGCGGTGTACCTCGGCATTCCCTACGTGCGCGACGCCGCCGAGGTGGTCATCTTCTGCGGGGCGCTGGTCGGCGCCGGCCTCGGATTCCTGTGGTTCAACGCCTACCCGGCCATGGTGTTCATGGGGGATGTGGGCGCACTGGCGCTGGGCGCCGCACTGGGCATCGTCGCCGTGCTGGTGCGCCAGGAACTGGTTTTCATGGTGATGGCCGGCGTGTTCGTGATGGAGACGGTATCCGTCATCCTGCAGGTGGCCTCGTTCCGGCTCACCGGGCGGCGTCTCTTTCACATGGCGCCGCTGCATCACCATTTCGAACTCAAGGGCTGGCCCGAACCGCGCGTCATCGTGCGCTTCTGGATCATCACCGTGATCCTGGTGCTGGTCGGCCTGGCAACCCTGAAGATTCGTTGATGGCGGTCGCGGCGATACGCATGGCAGAGCAGTTCGACATGGCGCGCAGGACGCTGGTGGTGGGTCTCGGCGAGACCGGCCTGTCCGTGGTGCGCTACCTGGCGCGCCGCGGGTTGCCGGTGGCCGTGGTCGACAGCCGTGCACAACCGCCGGCATTGCAGCGTCTGCACGATGAACACATCGCGGACGTTGCGCTGTTCCTGGGCGGTTTCAGCGCCGCGGCGTTCGCGCGCGCCGAGCAGCTGGTGGTCAGCCCGGGGGTGGCGCTCGAGGAACCGCAGATCGCCGCGGCACGCGCGCGCGGCCTCCCGGTCATCGGGGATATCGAGCTGTTTGCCCGTGCGGCGACCGCGCCGGTCATCGCGGTCACCGGCTCCAATGGCAAGAGTACCGTGGTCACCCTGCTGGGCGCGATGGCCCGGCGCGCCGGCCGGGACGTGCGCGTCGGCGGCAACCTGGGCACACCGGCGCTCGATCTGCTGGCGGAACAGGAACCGGACCTGTACGTGCTGGAACTGTCGAGCTTCCAGCTGGAAACCGTGCGCAGCCTGCACCCGCGGGCGGCCGTGGTGCTGAACGTCAGCGCGGATCACCTGGACCGCTATGCCACGCTGGCCGACTACGCGGCGGCCAAGCAGGCGATCTACCGGCAGGCGGACGTACAGGTGATCAATGCCGATGATCCGCTGGCGGCAGGGCTGTCCGACCCGGCGCGCCCGCGCGTGGTGTACCGTGCAGGCGCGCCGGCCACCGGGGAATACGGGCTGAGCGAGTTCGAGGGCGTGGTCTGGCTGGCACACGGTGCGCAGCGGTTGCTGCCGGTCAGCGCGATCCGGCTGGCCGGTCGCCATAACCACAGCAACGCCCTGGCCGCACTGGCGCTGGGTGCGGCGGCCGGGCTGCCCATGGAGGCCATGCTCGAGACACTGACCGAGTTCCAGGGACTTGCGCACCGTATGCAGTACGTGACCGAACGGGACGGCGTGCGCTGGTACAACGATTCCAAGGGCACCAATGTCGGTGCCACGCAGGCTGCCATCGCCGGGATCGATGGCCCGGTGGTGCTGATCGCCGGTGGTGACGGCAAGGGCCAGGATTTTGCACCGCTGGCGGCCGCGCTGGCCGGCAAGGGCCGGGGCGTGGTGCTGATCGGACGCGATGCCGCGCGGCTGGCGGCGGTGCTGGACGGGGTGTTACCGGTGCAGCAGGCAGGCGACCTGCGCGCGGCCGTGCAATCCGCCGCGGCCATGGCGATCGCGGGCGATACCGTGCTGCTGTCCCCGGCGTGTGCCAGCACGGACATGTTCCGCAACTACATCGAACGCGGGGAGATCTTTACCCGCACGGTGCTGGAGACGGTGGGCTGATGGCGGCGCAGGGTCTGCAGGCAAAGCTGCTGGGAGACGGCACGGTACGGCTGCCGCGGCTGGATTACGTGCTGCTCACCTGCGCCGTCGCGCTGGCGCTGTTCGGCCTGGTGATGGTGGCGTCGGCCTCGATCACGACGGCTGACCGCGAGCTCGGCAGCCCGTTCTATTACGCCGTGCGCCAGCTCCTCTTCATGGTGATCGGGTCCGGCCTGGGACTGGCCCTGTTCCGCGTGCGGCTGGCCATCCTCGAGCGTCTGGGTATGACCCTGTTGCTGCTGGCGATCCTGCAACTGCTGCTGGTCCTGGTACCGGGCGTCGGGGTGCAGGTCAACGGTGCCTCACGCTGGCTCAATGCCGGCCTGTTCCGCCTGCAGGTATCCGAGCCGGCCAAACTGTTCTTCATCATCTACCTGGCGAGCTACCTCGCGCGCCATGCCGAGTCCGTGCAAACCCGCCTGTCCGGCTTCCTGAAGCCGCTGGGCCTGCTGGCGCTGGCGGCCGTGCTGTTGCTGGCCGAGCCGGATTTCGGTGCCACCGTGGTGCTGGCCGCCACCGTCATGGGCATGCTGTTCATGGCCGGCGTCCGGCTGGTGCATTTCTCGGGCATGGTGGGTGCCGGCGGGCTGGCGATGGCCGGCCTCGCGGTGTCCTCGTCGTATCGCGTGGAGCGGCTCAAGACCTTCCTCGATCCCTGGGCCGATCCGTTCAACAGCGGCTTCCAGCTGACCCAGTCCCTGATGGCCATCGGGCGTGGCGAGTGGTTCGGGGTCGGTCTGGGCAACAGCATCCAGAAGCTGTTCTACCTGCCGGAGGCGCACACCGACTTCCTGTTCGCGGTCACCGCCGAGGAATTCGGGCTGTTCGGGGTGTGCGTGATCATCGCGCTCTACAGCATCCTGGTGTGGCGCGCGTTCCGCATCGCCGTGCAGGCGGCGCGTGCCGGCAACCTGTTTGCCACCTACCTGGCCTACGGCATCGGCATCTGGTTCGGCCTGCAGAGCTTCATCAACATGGGCGTCAACATGGGCCTGCTGCCGACCAAGGGGCTGACCCTGCCACTGATGAGTTACGGCGGCTCCAGCGTGATCGTGATGTGCCTGGCGCTGGCGCTGCTGCTGCGCATCGATTACGAAACCGGCTGTACCGCCGAGGGCCTGGCGGCCAGTGGCATCGCCGCCGCCAAGCGGCCGAGGGCACGCGCATGAGCAACGTGGCCGGCGCACGGCGTCCGATCCTGATCATGGCCGGCGGCACCGGCGGCCACGTGTTCCCGGCGCTCGCCGTCGCGGAAGAACTGACCGCGCGCGGCGTGGCCGTGTCCTGGCTCGGTACGCGGCGTGGCCTGGAGGCACGCGTGGTCCCGGCGGCCGGCTATCCGCTGGAAACCGTGCGGGTATCCGGCCTGCGCGGCCGCGGCCTGTTGCGGCTGCTGGCCGCACCGTTGATGCTTGCCGTGGCCCTGCTGCAGGCGCTGCGCATCCAGCTGCGCCTGCAGCCGCGCGCGGTGCTCGGCATGGGCGGTTTCGTGTCGGGTCCGGGCGGGGTGGTGGCGTGGTTGCTGCGCAATCCCCTGCTGGTGCATGAGCAGAACTCCGTGGCCGGTACCACCAACCGCTGGCTCGCGCCACTGGCACACACCGTGATGGTGGCCTTCCCCGGTGCCCTGGCCGCGCGCTACCACCCGCAGCATACCGGCAATCCCGTGCGTGGTGCGATCCTGCGGCTGGCAGCGCCGGCCGCGCGCTATGCCGCGCGCAGCGGCGCGCTGCGTGTACTCGTGGTGGGCGGCAGTCTCGGGGCGCACGCGCTCAACCGGGTCGTACCGGCCGCCAGCGCGCAGCTGCAGGAGGTCCCCGAGGTGTACCACCAGACCGGGTTGCAGGATGCCGACGCGGTGCGGGCCGCGTATACGGCCGCCGGTATCGAGGCGCGGGTGGAACCGTTCATCGAGGACATGGCGGCGGCCTATGCCTGGGCGGACCTGGTGATCTGCCGGTCGGGGGCGCTGACCATCGCGGAGCTGGCCGTGGTGGGCGTCGCTGCGGTGCTGGTGCCGTTCCCGCATGCCACCGACGACCACCAGACCGGCAATGCCCGGTTCCTCGCCGATGCCGGCGCAGCCATCCTGCTGCCGCAGGACCGGCTGCAGGCCGATCAGCTGGCCGGCCTGCTGTGCGATTTCACCGGCCAGCGCGCCCTGTTACAGGAGATGGCCGAACGCGCGCATGCACTGGCGATGCCGGATGCCGCGCGCCGCGTGGCGGAACTCTGCCTGCAGGCCGCGGGCATGGAGGTGCCGGCATGACCCCGGCCTCGCCAGTGACCCCCGTGACACCGCCACACGGCATGGGCCGGGTACGGCACGTGCATTTCATCGGCATCGGCGGTGCGGGCATGAGCGGTATCGCCGAGGTGTTGCACAACCTCGGCTACACGGTCAGTGGTTCGGACGCGCGCGCCAGCGCGGTGACCCGCCGCCTGGCGGCCCGGGGCATCCGCGTCTCGATCGGGCATGCCGCCGCGCAGGTCGAGCACAGTGATGCCGTGGTCGTGTCCACGGCCATCCGTGTGGACAACCCGGAGCTGGTGGCAGCACGCAACCTGCGTATCCCGGTGGTACCGCGTGCGGAGATGCTGGCCGAGCTGATGCGTTTCCGGTTTGGCATCGGTGTGGCCGGCACCCATGGCAAGACCACGACGACCAGCCTGATCGCCAGCCTGCTGGCCGGGGCCGGCCTGGACCCGACCTTCGTCATCGGGGGGTTGCTGAACAGTGCCGCGAGCAACGCCCAGCTCGGTTCCGGGCATTACCTGGTGGCGGAGGCGGACGAGAGTGATGCCTCGTTCCTGCACCTGCAGCCGTCGATGGCCGTGGTCACCAGTATCGATGCCGATCACCTGTCCACCTATGGTGGTGACTTCCGCCGCCTGCGCCAGACCTTCATCGATTTCCTGCATCACCTGCCGTTCTACGGGCTGGCGGTGCTGTGTATCGATGATGCGGGCGTCGAGGGCATTCTCGCCGACGTGACCCGGCCGGTCATCGGTTACGGACTGTCGGCGTACGCCGATGTGCGTGCCACCGAGGTGCGCCAGGACGGCGCACAGACCCATTTCCTGGTGCATCGTCCCGAGCGTGCGCCGCTGCCGGTCACGCTCAACCTGCCCGGCCGGCACAATGTCCTCAACGCGCTGGCGGCGGTCGCCGTGGCCACCGAGCTGGGCGTCTCCGACAGCGATATCCAGCGCGGCCTGGCGGACTTCCAGGGTATCGGCCGGCGCTTCCAGATGGCCGGCGAGATCGCCACCCGCAACGGCCACGTGCTGCTGGTCGACGATTACGGCCACCATCCGCGCGAACTGGCCCCGACCATGGCGGCGGCACGCGCCGGCTGGCCGGAACGCCGCCTGGTCGTGGTATTCCAGCCTCATCGCTATACCCGTACCCGCGACCTGTTCGACGATTTCGTCGAGGTGTTGTCCGGCGCGGACGTGCTGGTGCTGTGCGAGGTGTATGCCGCCGGCGAAGCGTCGATCGCCGGTGCCGACGGTCGCGCGCTGGCGCGCGGGATTCGCGCGCGCGGACTGGTCGACCCGGTCTTCATCGAGGATCTCGCACGCTTGCCCGATGTGCTGGGTGACCTGCTCGAGGACGGTGATTTGTTGCTGACGATGGGTGCCGGCGACATCGGGGCCGCCTCGCAGCGGCTGATCACGCAACTCGCGGCGGAGGCATCCGGATGATGACGGCACCGCGGACACGGGACCTGCGCGGCGAACTGCGCCAGGACGAACCGATGGCTCGTCACACCAGCTGGCGTGCGGGCGGCCGGGCCCGGAGCTGCTATACCCCGGCGGACCTGGACGACCTGTGCGCCTTTCTGCAGACCCGCGCGCCGGACGAGCCGTTGCTGTGGGTCGGGCTGGGCAGCAACCTGCTGGTGCGCGATGGTGGTTTCCCCGGCACGGTCGTGCTGCTGCACGGTGCGCTGACCGACCTGGAATGGCTGGACGCACAACTGCTGCGCGCCGGCGCCGGCGTGACCTGCGCCAAGGTGGCACGGACCGCGGGCCGCGCCGGGCTGACCGGCGTGGAATTCCTGGCCGGCATCCCCGGCACCATGGGCGGGGCGCTGGCGATGAATGCCGGCGCCTTCGGCGGCGAGACCTGGCAGCACGTGGCCGCGGTGGAAACGGTGGATCGCGCGGGCCGGCGCCATACCCGCAGCCCGGAGGAATACCGGATCGGCTATCGCTCGGTGCAGGGTGTTCCGGGCGAGTGGTTTGTCGCGGCGCACCTGTTGCTGGAGAAGGGCGACGCGGAACGGGCCCAGGAGCGCATGCGCGCACTGCTGGCGCAACGCAATGCCAGCCAGCCGCTGCAGCAGCACAGTTGCGGCTCGGTGTTCCGCAATCCGCCCGGGGATCACGCGGCACGGCTGATCGAGGCCTGCGGGCTCAAGGGCCGGACCGTGGGTGGCGCGCAGGTCTCCACGAAGCATGCGAATTTCATCGTCAACCTCGGCAACGCCACGGCGACGGATATCGAGACGCTGCTGCTGCAGGTGCAGGGCACGGTCGAACAGCAACAGCGCGTGCGCCTGGTAACCGAGGTGCGCATCGTGGGTGAACAGGCAGGGCAGGGAACATGAACACGGCCGCGGACAGGGCGCAGGATTACGGCAAGGTGGCGGTGCTGCTGGGCGGTCGCTCGGCCGAGCGCGCCGTGTCGCTGCACAGCGGTGCCGCGGTACTGGCCGCGCTGCAGCAGGCCGGCGTGGACGCCCATGCGCTGGATCCGGCGGACAGCGGTTTCGTGGCGGCGCTGACGGAGGGCGGGTTTGCGCGCGCCTTCATTGCACTGCACGGCCGGGGCGGCGAGGACGGCGTGGTCCAGGGCCTGCTGGAAAGCATCGGCCTGCCGTACACCGGCAGCGGAGTGCTCGGCTCCGCGCTGGGCATGGACAAGTTGCGCACCAAACAGGTGTGGCAATGCGCGGGCATCCCGACCCCTGCGTTCACGGTGCTCGACAGCCTCGAGCGCGTGCGCGCGGTGGCGCACACCCTGCGCTACCCGCTGGTCGTGAAACCGGCGCACGAGGGTTCCAGCATCGGCATCAGCAAGGTCGACATGCCGGATCTCCTGCCCGCGGCGTGGGAGGCGGCGGCGCAATACGACCGTAACGTGCTGGCGGAACAGTGGATCACCGGCGCGGAATACACCGCAGGCATCCTTGGCAGCCAGGCGTTGCCGTTGATCCGCCTGGAAACGCCGCACGTATTCTACGACTACGACGCGAAATACCTCGCGAATACCACGCGCTATCACATTCCCTGCGGGCTGCCCCCGCAGCAGGAGCAGGCCCTGCAGCAGCAGTCGCTGGCCGCGTTCGCCGCGGCCGGTGCCAGCGGCTGGGGCCGGGTGGACTTCCTGCTCGATGCGGCGGGCCAGCCCTGGTTTATCGAGGTCAACACCGTGCCCGGGCTGACGGACCACAGTCTCGTGCCGATGGCGGCGCGTGCCAGTGGCATGAATTTCGGTCAGTTGGTCCTGCGGATTCTCGACGCCAGCCGGCTTGCCGGGGAACCGGGCGGAGATGGAGGACAGCATGCCGGCACCTGAGCGCAACCCGTTGCGGCCACTGGCGGCACTGCTGCGGCGCCACACGCGCACCCTTTCCGGGCTGGTTCTGCTGGGGCTGCTGGCCCTGGGTGGCATGGCCACCATGCGCTGGTTGTCAGATCCGGTGCGTTTCCCGCTCTCCGTGGTGGAGGTCAAGGGTGAGTTCCGCTACCTGCGCAAGGCGGCGCTGCAGGCCGCCGTGGCGCCGGCCGTCAGCGGCGGATTTTTCACGGTGGACGTGGCCGCGATCCGTGTGGCTGCCGAGCGCCTGCCCTGGGTATACCGGGCCTCGGTCAAGCGGATCTGGCCGGCATCGCTGCAGATCGCCATCGCCGAGCAGCAGCCGGTCGCGCACTGGGGTGAACACGGGTACCTGAATGCGCACGGCGAAGCCTTCGTGCCGGGGCGTCCGGCGGACACCCCGGACCTGCCCATGCTGAACGGGCCGGCCGGGCAGGAGAAAAAGGTGCTGGAACAGTATCACCGGGTGGTCGGCGCGCTCGCGCCGATCGGCCTGCAGGTGCAGCGGCTGGCGCTGGACGAGCGCCGCGCCTGGCAGGTGACCCTGGACAACGGGGTGGTACTGCGGCTCGGGCGCGCCGAGCCATGGCAGCGGCTGGCGCGTCTGGTACGCGCCTGGCCAGAGGTTTTTGCCGGTCGCGTGGCGGAACTGCAGGCAGTGGACCTGCGCTACAGCAACGGGTTCTCGGTGTTGTGGCAGACGCTCGCGACCGGTACGGGCAGAGACAAACCGGGTCAACGGGGTTAAGGGCAGGGCATGGTCAAGAAGGCGGAAAAGAATCTCATCGTCGGTCTGGATATCGGCACATCCAAGGTGGTCGCCATTGTCGGCGAGATCCTGCCGGGTGACGAACTCGAGGTGATCGGGATCGGGTCGCACCCCTCGCGCGGGCTCAAGAAGGGTGTAGTGGTGAATATCGAATCCACGGTGCACTCCATCCAGCGTGCCGTGGAGGAGGCCGAACTGATGGCCGGCTGCCAGATCCATTCCGTGTTTGCCGGGATCGCCGGCAGTCACATCCGCAGCCTGAACTCGCATGGCATCGTGGCCATCCGCGACAAGGAAGTGACCCAGAACGATGTCGAGCGCGTGATCGACGCGGCCCGCGCGGTGGCGATTCCGGCCGACCAGAAGATCCTGCACATCCTGCCGCAGGACTTCATCATCGACAGCCAGGAGGGCATCCGCCACCCGGTCGGCATGTCCGGCGTGCGCCTGGAAGCGAAGGTGCACATGGTGACGGGCGCGGTGAGCGCGGCCCAGAACATCATCAAGTGCGTGCGGCGCTGCGGGCTGGAAGTCGACGACATCATCCTCGAGCAACTGGCCTCGAGCTACTCGGTGCTGACCGAGGACGAGAAGGACCTCGGGGTGTGCATCGTCGACATCGGTGGCGGTACGACCGACATCGCGGTGTTCACCGAGGGTGCGATCCGGCACACCGCAGTCATCCCGATCGCGGGCGACCAGGTGACCAACGACATCGCGGTCGCCCTGCGCACGCCGACCCAGCACGCCGAGGAAATCAAGATCAAGTATGCCTGCGCGCTGGCGCAGATGGCCTCCGCGGACGAGACCATCGAGGTACCCAGCGTCGGTGACCGCGCGCCGCGCCAGCTGGCCCGTCACACGCTCGCCGAGGTGGTGGAACCGCGCTACGAGGAGTTGCTCACGCTGATCCAGGCCGAGTTGCGGCGCAGTGGTTTCGAGGACCTCGTGGCCTCCGGCATCGTGCTGACCGGCGGCAGCGCCAAGATCGAGGGCCTGGTGGATCTCGCGGAAGAAGTGTTTCACATGCCGGTGCGCCTGGGCGTGCCGCAGTACGTCACCGGGCTGGTCGACGTGGTGCGCAACCCGATCTACGCGACCGGCGTAGGCCTGCTGCTGTTCGGTCACCATAACCGTGACCAGCGGTCCATGGATATCGTGCTGGGGAAGGGGATGCGAGGAATATGGGACAGGATGAAGGGATGGTTTCAGGGCAATTTCTGAGTGGCAGGGTTCGGGTCGCGACGGCAGTTCCGGGCGCGGCGGTTTTCTTCAATCACAATCGGGTAGTGTCAGCTGTTTCTTTCAGGAGGAGACATCATGTTTGAATTACTGGATACATGCGGTCAGAGCGCGGTCATCAAGGTCATCGGCGTCGGAGGTGGTGGCGGCAATGCCGTACAGCACATGGTGGACGCCAATATCGATGGTGTCGAATTCATCTGTGCCAACACCGATGCACAGGCCTTGCAGAACATGGCCGCGCGCACCACGCTGCAGCTGGGCAGCAGCATCACCAAGGGCCTGGGTGCCGGCGCCAACCCGGATGTGGGCCGGCAGGCCGCGCTGGAGGACCGGGACCGGATCGCCGAGGTGATCGTGGGCGCCGACATGCTGTTCATCACCGCGGGCATGGGCGGCGGCACCGGCACCGGCGCAGCGCCGGTGGTGGCACAGATCGCCAAGGAGATGGGCATCCTGACCGTCGCCGTGGTGACCAAACCGTTCACCTTCGAGGGCAGCCGCCGTCTGCACGTGGCGCACAACGGCATCAAGGAGCTGGGCCAGTACGTGGATTCGCTGATCACGATTCCGAACGAAAAGCTGCAGACCGTGCTGGGCAAGCACATCAGCCTGCTCGACGCCTTCAAGTCGGCCAACGATGTACTGCTGGGCGCGGTGCAGGGCATCGCCGAACTGATCACCCGCCCGGGCCTGATCAACGTCGACTTCGCCGACGTGCGCACCGTGATGTCCGAGATGGGCATGGCGATGATGGGTTCCGGCACCGCCAAGGGCGATGACCGCGCCCGCGAGGCCGCCGAGGCCGCCGTGGCCAGTCCGTTGCTGGAAGACATCGACCTGATGGGCGCCAACGGCATCCTCGTCAACGTCACGGCAGGCCTGGATCTGGGCATCGGCGAGTTCGAGGAGGTCGGCAACACCATCAAGGAATTCGCCTCCGAGAATGCGACCGTGGTGGTGGGTACCGTGATCGATCCGGACATGCGCGATGAACTGCGCGTTACGGTGGTGGCGACCGGCCTGGGCATGCAGCCGAAGAAGTCTGCCGAGAAGCCGGCGCTGGTGCACGTCAACAGCACTGCCGCCGCCGAACCGGCGGGGGCGACTGCCGGCAGCATGAATCTGGATACGCCGACAGTGATTCGCCGCAAGGCCGCGATGCAGCCGCGCACGGCCGGTGGCAACACGGCGGATGATATGGACTACCTGGATATCCCGGCCTTTCTGCGGCGCCAGGCGGACTGACCCGGCAGGCGGGTACCCGGTAAGGGGGCAACCGGGTACCCCGGCCTGCAGTGATTGGTATTTCTTATACGCAAATCAGGAATACTGATGCGAACTTTCCCGCGGTCGGGGTCTCAGACTGTGACCGCGTTCTAGGCAGGTTAATGAGCATGTGCTAATATGCCGGCGGCTTCCCCGGTACTTGTCAGCGCATAGGGCTCATTCACGAGGAAATGCAGGCCATGATTCGACAACGTACTCTAAAGAATGTAATCCGCGCCACGGGTGTGGGACTGCATACCGGCGAGAAGATTTACCTCACGTTACGTCCTGCCCCGGTAGACACCGGTATCATCTTCTGTCGCGTCGACCTGGAACACGTCGTCCAGATCCCCGCCCGTCCGGAAAATGTCGGGGACACCCGGCTGTCCACCACCCTGGTCAGCGACGGGGTGCGCATCTCCACCGTCGAACACCTGCTCTCCGCCATGGCGGGCCTGGGCATCGACAATGCCTACATCGACCTGAGTGCCGCCGAGGTCCCGATCATGGACGGCAGTGCCGGACCGTTCGTGTTCCTGATCCAGTCGGCCGGCATCGAGGAACAAGGCGCGCCGAAACGGTTCATCCGCATCAAGCACCCGGTCCAGGTGGAGGACGGCGACAAGGTGGCCCGCTTCGAACCATTCGACGGCTTCAAGGTGGGGTTCACGATCGAATTCGATCACCCGGTGTTCAAGTCCAACACCCAGCACTCGGAAATCGATTTTTCCACCACCTCCTTTGTCAAGGAGGTCAGCCGTGCCCGCACCTTCGGCTTCATGCACGAGATCGAACAATTGCGCGAACACCAGCTGGCGCTGGGCGGCAGCCTGGACAACGCAGTGGTGCTGGACAATTACCGGGTCCTGAATGAAGACGGACTGCGCTATCGGGACGAGTTCGTGAAGCACAAGATCCTGGACGCCATTGGCGACCTGTACCTGCTCGGCCACAGCCTGATTGGTGCCTTCAAGGGCCACAAGTCCGGGCATGCGCTGAATAACAAGCTGTTACGTGCACTGGTGGCCGACGAGTCGGCCTGGGAAGAAGTGACCTTCGAGGATGTGAGCGAGGCACCCATCTCGTTCCTGCAGCCAGTTCCTGCCAGTTGACCCCCGGCCGGCACCCGGTCCGCCGGGGTTGCCGTTACGGGTCCTCCCTGGCCAGGTAGTGACTGGCCAGATTCCGCAGTGCAGTTTTCAGTTCCGGGTCCGATACAGTCTGTACAGCCTGTAGCAGGGCCCGTTTGCCCTCCGGGCCGCGCCTGCGCACGGTGGCGGGGTGACCGGCCGGGGGGGCTTCCCCGCTGACGGGCAGCACGCGGATACGGACGCTCCGGACCGGTACGGGCAGGTCGCGGGAAAGCTTGCGGGCCAGTTGCGGACTGTGAAAGCGCAGGCGTGCCGCCCAGGCCGGAGAATCGGCGGCCACTACCAGCTGCCGGTCGTGCAGGGCGAGTACCTGACAGTGGTCCCGCAGGGGTACCTCGAGCAGGTGCTTGAGCTGGCGGTCCAGTGCCGCCAGTACCCGCGCCCTGGCCAGCAGTTGCATGAGCGGACCGGACTTTTTTAACTTACTGAATTTTATAGGTAAATTCATATTCCGAAGCACGGTGCACGGGTGAACATCATACTTTTTTCGAGTCGCAGGGGACAGGTCTGGAATTTCGAGGTCCAGCCGCTGCGCGTGGCACTCCTGCTCGGGACGGTGTTGTTGCTGGTGCTGGGAACGCTCGGCTACACGGCCTGGCAGCTGCGCGGCAGCGACAATGACCTGGGCTATGTGGACGAATGGCAGCATGACCTCAAGCAGCAGAAAGACCAGCTGGACGGGTTGCGCAGTTCCACCGAGGCCGATCTGGCGGCATTGACCCTGCGCATCGGGCGCATGCAGGGGGAACTGATGCGGCTCGACGGCCTGGGGGAACGCCTGGTCAGCCAGGGCGACCTGGACAAGGGAGAGTTTGACTTCAGTGCGCCACCGGCCATGGGTGGTCCCGAGAGCGGGCAGAGCGGGGAGGTGGCGGGCGTCGGCGATATCCGCAAGATGCTGGACAGGCTGGATGCCGAGATTGCCGACCGCAAGCAGAAGCTGTCCGTGCTGGAGAGCCTGCTGATGAGCCGTAGTATCACCGAACGGGTCATGCCGTCCGGGCGCCCGGTGGAGGAAGGCTGGTTGTCCTCGACCTATGGCAAGCGCAACGATCCGTTCACCGGCAAGCCGGACTTCCATCCCGGGCTCGACTTTGCCGGCAAGAAAGGCTCGGAGGTGCTCGCCGTTGCCGACGGAGTCGTCATCTGGTCCGGCCCGCGGGGCGGCTACGGCAACCTGGTCGAGATCGACCACGGTCACGGGTACGTGACCCGCTACGGCCACAACCAGAAAAATCTCGTCAAGGTCGGTGATACCGTCAAGAAGGGGCAGGAGATCGCCCTGATGGGGTCGACCGGGCACTCGACCGGTCCCCATGTCCATTTCGAGGTGCTGCGTAACGGCAAGACCGTCAACCCGGCCCGTTTTATCAGCAGGAATTGAACTCATCGGCCGCTGGCCGGTCTGCCCCTCTGCGGTTGTCCGTGGAAGGACCGGCGTTGTCCGCGAACTGCTAATTTGCGGATTCTTGCGGTATCATGCCCGACTTTCCACCGCTTTTCTTTCCTCAGGAAATTCATGGCATACAATATTCTCAACAAGGTATTCGGCAGTCGCAATGAACGGCAGCTGAAGCGCATGATGCGGGTGGTCGCCCGCATCAACGCGCTGGAGGAAGAGTTCAGGGCACTGACAGACGAGGCACTGCGCGACAAGACGAGCGAGTTCCGCCAGCGGCTGGCCGACGGCGCCAGGCTCGATGACCTGTTGCCCGAGGCGTTCGCCGCCGTGCGCGAAGCGGCCTCCCGTACCCTGGGCATGCGTCATTTCGATGTGCAGCTGATCGGTGGCATGGTGCTGCATGACGGACGGATTGCCGAGATGCGGACCGGCGAGGGCAAGACGCTGGTCGCCACGCTGCCGGCCTACCTGAATGCGCTGCCCGGGGAAGGCGTTCACGTGGTGACGGTCAACGACTACCTGGCACGCCGGGACGCCGGCTGGATGGGCAAGGTGTACAGTTTTCTCGGCATGTCCACCGGCGTCACCGTGACCGGCCAGTCACCGGAGGAAAAGCGGGCAGCCTACCAGGCCGACATCACCTACGGCACCAATAACGAATACGGTTTCGATTACCTGCGCGACAACATGGCATTCACCGTGCGCGACCGCTTCATGCGCGGGCGCAATTACGCCATTGTCGATGAGGTCGACTCGATCCTGATCGACGAGGCGCGTACCCCGCTGATCATTTCCGGTGCGGTCGACGAGCGCTCCGACCTGTACGTGAAGATGAATGCCCTGGTGCCGGCCCTGGAGCTGCAGGAAGAGGAGGAGGGCCCGGGCGACTACACCCTGGACGAGAAAAACCGCCAGGTCTTCCTGACCGAGGCCGGGCACGAACACGTCGAGCAGCTGCTGAACCGCAACGGTTTGCTCAAGGCGGGAGAGAGCCTGTACGACGCCGCCAACCTGAATCTCATGCATCATCTGAACGCGGCGATGCGCGCACACCTGCTGTTCCACCGGGACGATCAGTACATCGTGCAGGACGGCCAGGTGATCATCGTGGATGAATTCACCGGCCGTACCATGCCGGGCCGGCGCTGGTCGGAAGGACTGCACCAGGCGGTCGAGGCGAAGGAAGGCGTGCAGATCCAGAATGAGAACCAGACCCTGGCATCGATCACCTTCCAGAACTATTTCCGCACCTACAACAAGCTGTCCGGCATGACCGGCACGGCGGATACCGAGGCCTACGAGCTGCAGCAGATCTACGGGCTCGAGGTGCTGGTGATCCCGACCCACCGGCCGATGATCCGCAAGGACATGGGTGACCTGGTGTTTCTCACGACGGAAGAAAAGTTCGGCGCCATCATGGAAGATCTGCGCGACTGCCAGCAGCGCGGCCAGCCGGTGCTGGTCGGTACCGCCTCCGTGGAAACCTCCGAGTACCTGTCCGGCCTGCTCAACAAGGCGGGGATCAAGCACGCCGTACTGAACGCCAAGCAGCATGCCAGGGAGGCGCAGATCGTCGCCCAGGCCGGACGGCCCGGTACCATCACCATCGCCACGAACATGGCCGGCCGGGGTACCGACATCGTGCTGGGCGGCAGCCTGGAAGCCGAGTTTGCCACACTCGACGAACCGGATGAGGCGACCGTCGGCAAGCTGCGCGCGGACTGGGAGCGACGCCACGAGCAGGTGCTTGCTGCGGGCGGCCTGCACATCATCGGTACCGAGCGACACGAGTCCCGGCGTGTGGACAACCAGCTGCGCGGCCGTTCCGGCCGCCAGGGTGACCCCGGTTCGAGCCGGTTCTACATTTCCCTGCAGGACAACCTGATGCGCATCTTCGCCTCGGACCGTGTGTCCGGGCTGATGAAGAAGCTGGGCATGCAGAAAGGGGAAGCCATCGAGCACCCGTGGGTGTCCAAGGCGATCGAGAATGCCCAGCGCAAGGTCGAGGCGCACAACTACGATATTCGCAAGAACCTGCTGGAATACGACGATGTGGCCAACGACCAGCGCAAGGTCGTCTACGAACAGCGCAACGAGCTGATGGAGACCGACGACGTCTCGGATATCGTCGAGACGATCCGGGCGGATGTCGTGAACCAGTTGATCGATGGTTACATTCCGCCGGGCAGCCTGGACGAACAGTGGAATATCCCCGGACTGGAAGAGGCGTTACTGCACGAATTCGCCCTGGAAATGCCGCTGGCCAGGTGGCTGGACGAGGATCACACCCTGCACGAGGAGACCCTGCGCGAGCGGATCGTCGCCACCATGGTTGCGGCCTACCAGGAGAAGGAGGAACTGGCCGGTATCGAGGTCGTGCGCCACTTCGAGAAGGCCGTCATGCTGCAGGTGCTGGACATGTCCTGGAAGGAACACCTGGCCGCGATGGATTACCTGCGCCAGGGGATTGGACTGCGGGGTTACGCCCAGCAGGACCCGCGCCAGGAATACAAGAAAGAGGCCTTTTCCATGTTCGAGGCCATGCTGGACCGGATCAAGCACGAGGTCATCAGTATTCTCACCCGGGTACAGGTGCGTGCGGAATCCGATGTGGCCGCGGTGGACGAACAGCGCCGTCGCCACACCACCATGAATTTCCGCCATGCCGATGCCAGCGCCATGTCCGACGAGGAAGCGCCTCCGGCCGGAGAGGAGCATGGCGAGCAGCAGCCCTTTGTCCGCAGCGGCCGCAAGGTCGGGCGCAACGAACCGTGTCCGTGCGGTTCCGGCAAGAAGTACAAGCAGTGTCACGGCCGGCTTGCCTGAAGCGGGCGGCGGCCGTGAGCGGTGTATACCGTGTCCGACGGTAGCGCGCTGCCCGACCTGAATCCGGTCGCCGGATTCCGCCTGGGGACGGCCATGGCGGGCATCCGCAAGCCGGACCGCAAGGATCTCGTGGTCATGGAACTGGCGCACGGCTCCACCTGCGCGGCGGTATTCACCCGCAACCAGTTCTGCGCGGCGCCGGTGCTGGTCGCCCGGGAACACCTGCAGCAAGGCGTCCCGGCCTGGTTGCTGGTCAACACCGGCAATGCCAACGCCGGAACCGGTGCCCAGGGACTGAGGGATGCACGCGCATGCTGCGCGGCACTGGCCCGCCACATGGGTGCCAGTCCGGTGCAGGTGCTACCGTTCTCGACCGGTGTGATCGGTGAACCGTTGCCGGTGGCCCGGATCGTCGAGGTCCTGCCCCTGGCGTTAGGGCAGCTCTCCGAGCGGGGCTGGGAAGAGGCGGCATACGGCATTCTCACCACAGACACGGTGCCCAAGGGCGCCTCCCGGGTGATCCGTTCGGGAGTAGGGAGCATCACCGTCACCGGCATCGCCAAGGGCGCCGGTATGATCCGCCCGGACATGGCCACCATGCTGGCGTTTGTCGCGACCGATGCCGTGGTTGCGCAGGAGGCCCTGCGGCAGTGCCTGGCCGCCGCCGTGGAGCAGTCCTTCAACCGGATCACCGTCGATGGCGATACCTCGACGAATGACGCCTGCGTGCTGGTGGCCACCGGTGCGGCGGGCGGACCCGCCCTGGAAGCCGGCACGCCGGAGTTCGCGGAGCTGTGTGCGGCCGTCGCGGAGGTCTGCGTCGAGCTGGCGCAGGCCATCGTGCGCGACGGCGAGGGTGCGACCCGCTTCGTGACGGTGCGGGTGGAGCGTGGCCGGGACGCTGCCGAGTGTCGGCAGGCGGCCTATACCATCGCCCATTCCCCGCTGGTGAAGACGGCCCTGTTCGCCGGCGATCCGAACTGGGGGCGTATCCTGGCGGCAGTGGGCCGGTCCGGGATACCCGACCTGGACCTCGAGCCGGTCGAGATCTGGCTGGACGGAGTCTGCATCGTACGTGACGGCGGTCGGGCCGCGGATTACACCGAGGTGGAGGGGCAGCGCGTGCTGCGCCAGTCGGAATATACCATCCGTGTCGTGCTCGGCCGGGGCGGGGCCGCCGACCAGGTGTGGACCTGCGATCTTTCCTACGAGTACATCCGGATCAACGCCGAATACCGCTCCTGAACGCCTGATCCCCGCGGTTGTGCGCTGTGGGGAGGGGGCAGGAAATATCTGCCGGGTCAGTTCCTTGACGACCGCTCACTGGTCGGGGTGGTCCGGGTCGGTCGCTCCGGCGGGTTCGTCGGCCGGGATGCGATGGGTTTCGTCCAGCCACTTGCCCAGGTCGATCATGCGGCAGCGCTCCGAGCAGAACGGCCGCCACTGCTGGTGCAGATCCCATTCCACCACCTTCCCGCAGGTCGGGCAGGGGAACGTGCGCGCCTTGCCAGCGTCCCGCTCCATCCCGACGGTTCAGATCACGCAGCAGGCCAGCCGGAACTCCACGTCCTGGTCGGTCTGGCGGGCGCGCCCTTCCACGGCGGAAAACTGCAGGAAGCGCGCGGTGAAGCGATGGCGGCCGCCACTCAGTTCGGCAAAATACGGCAGGCCGGCCGGTACCTCGATGCGCACCAGCTGGCAGGGCAGGTTGGGGTCGAGCGAGCGCTGGTAGACCCCGTTCTCCGCCAGCGCCGGTTTCAACGGGGTACTGTCGCGGGTCATGCCCAGGATCAGCTGGATCGCCAGCCCGATGGCGTCGAAACAGCCCAGCCAGCGAGACAGATCCTGGATGCGCTGTTGGTTGGGCTGTTGCAGCCAGTAATGAAAGGCCGGCAGGTCGAAATCACAGGTGCCGCCCGGAATGGCGCTGCGCTGGCGGATGCTGGTGAGGAATTCACTGTCCTTCAGGTTACCGGCCACCTGTCCGTTGATGTCGTGAATGGCGTCGATATGCGTGTTGATGTGTTCCATCAGCCTGGCCAGCTGGGTATGGTCCACGGCCGGGTTCTGGTCGAGCCGCTTCAGGTTGCCGGCATGGCGTTCCAGTTCCTTGATGACTTCCGATTTCAGGTTGGTATTGGCAAAGATATCCACGATTTCGAGGATGCAGCTCAGCGTCGCGCGGCTGTCCCAGTCCGTCTCGCAGCCCAGATGGTGTGCGGCCTGCCGGAACAGGAATTCCAGGCGCAGGAAGGTGCGCGTACGCTCGTTCAGCGGTTGCTCGTAGAAGATGCTGGCAGGCGCCGCGGTGATCGCGGGCTTGCTGCTGCCCGGTGCGGCGTCGGCGTTGCGAGTGCCGGCCCGCGGGCCGGCATGCTGTGTCGTCGTGCTAGTACTCATGCAAGAGTTCCAGATATTGCCTGTGCAGGTCCGCTACACGCTGCTGCAGTGTGGCCGGATCCGTGTCGTTGTCAATGATGTCGTCGGCCGCTGCCAGGCGACTCTGGCGGTCCGCCTGGGTGGCCATGATGCTGCTGACCGCATTGTGTGACAGGCTATCGCGCGCGGCAACCCGTTTCAGCTGTTCTTTTTCCGGAA
>CAYUFA010000033.1:0-30030 GCA_964443845.1 uncultured Ectothiorhodospiraceae bacterium | reverse complement strand
CGGAGATCGGCGATGCCATCGAGTGCCACATGCGCATGATCGGCCTGCTCAAGGATGAGGGGCTGGACGAGCACCAGAAAAAGCTGGTGGCCGAGAAACGGGCCCAGTACGAGGCTTCCATGAGCGGCGCGACCGCTGCCGAGCCGGGGGATTTCCCGGAAGGCTCCCGGTTGTGTACCAAGTGCCATACCAGGGCCGCCATCGTAATGGACGGCTGTCTGACCTGCCTCAACTGCGGCGAGTCGAAGTGCGGATAACTATTTGAACTGAATGTATTTTTACGCCTGTACGGCAGCGTAGTACCTCCGGCCGATTGCCCGCCCGGGCGGCGGGTACTATAAAGTAGTCGTGGCTGGAAGTATGATGGCTGCAGGCAGAGAACAATAACAGTCCGAGAACAACAAGAGTATCGGGCGAAGGAGGCAGGATGTTTCTGCAACAAAAGCCCATTCCGGGCTACTGGTACAGTAACCTGGCCGGGCAGTTGATCCAGGTCCGGGCAATCGTGTTTTCCGCAGGCCAGCGCAGCCGGATCATCCTCGAGGATATCAGTGGCAAGCGCCAGTCCGTCGACCTGGCCAACTGGCGCAGTATGGACATGGTGCTGCATTCGCCGGTCGCCGACCGGGAGCGCGACGGTGCGGCGGGCGATTACTAGAACCTGTCTCGGAATTGACTGAAGCGCTCCTGCACCGTCATGCCCGCGCAGGCGGGCATCCGGCAAGCCCGTAAAACACCGGATTCCGGTATCCGCCGGATGGACGACCAATCCGGTCAACGCTGGATTTCCGGATGAGACAGGTTCCGGTTTTTCCGCTTTGCAACAGACGCAGGAGCATCCGTTCCCGCCGCCTTTGTCGTCCTGCCTAGTGCCTGTTACCCCAGCAGGTTTCGACGTCGGCTCCCGATCCGGTGCGCCCGCGCGTTCCGGTCGAGGAGAGGGTCAGATCTCCGCACGCGGTGTCTTTGGTCTGCACGCCGATCCGGGTTGCCTTAAGGGTGTAGCCGGCAGCCGTGGCCGCGGCGGTGGTCGCGATCGTATAGTAACCGTCGACGGAACTGGCCGGAAAGGACGCGTCCGTATCGCCGCCGGCATAAGTGGCGTTATCCGAACGCCAGGACTCCATGAACATGGCCGCGTGGTTGATCGCCGCAATGCCGTCGGCCCGGCGCGCACGGACCATATAACCGGTATAGGCCGGGTAGGCGATGCCGACGAGGATGGCCAGCACCGTTACGGTGATCATCAGTTCGAGCAGGGTGAAACCGCGCTGCTGATTCATGTTCATCGGAGCTCCTTGCTCAGTCATCCTTCCACGAAGTGCGCTTGAGCGGGTTGCTCAGGTTGAGGTCGGCAATCTTCTCCGGTCCGACGACCAGGATCGGATGATCGTCGTCCGTAAACACCAGCCGCGGTTCCGGTTGAATGCCGCCGCGTGTCAGGGTCTTGTAGCGATCCGTCAATGCCAGGTTCTCCAGTGTCCCGGTGCCGTCCAGATTCTGGACCGGTGCGGCGTTATAGGCACTGACCGCATACAGCCGGCCCACGCCCTGGCTGGGGGCACAGGAATTCACCGCGTTGGAGTCCGGCTTGTAGGTGGTGAAGAACACCTTGCCATCCACCGTCAACGAGTTGGCGAGCACCTTTTCCCCGGTCTCCAGGTCCATGCGCCAGCCGCTCGAGGACGACAGGTCCGGATTGAGGTCGCTGGTGACATCCACCAGGTTGCTCTCGTCCAGTGCGGTGTAGGTCGACTGGGGCGAGAAGACATTATCGAAATACAACATGTAGAAGCGATCCTGCGTGGTGGTGCTGAGCGGGTGGGCGCGGTACCCGGAGCCGATCGCCACGGCATACTTGACCGATCCGTTCACCTTCAGCAGCGACACGTCGGGTTTGTTGTAGAAGCGCCTGCGTCCGTTGGCAGAAACGCTGTCGAGGTGTGCGACGACGCCACCGGTGATGGTGGTGTCTGTTCCGCTGTTGTCAAAGTCAAACCGCCAGACCTGTCCACCCATGTCGACGGCGAACATGATATCGGTGTAACCGTCGGCGTTGATATCGCCGGTCATGACGCTGGCCGGGATGCTGTAGCTCATGTCGGACAGCTTGAGATCCGCGGTCGAACTGGAATTGCCGGCCCACCACAGAAGGGCGCCGGTATTCGCGTCGACCATGTAGAGTGCATTGCCTTCAGTGTCGGTGCCGGCGGTCTCTGTGTCCTGGTTGACATCGTAGCCACCGCCGAAGATCAATACCTTCCTGGCGTTCCCGCTGCTCTTGATCTGTGCGACATTCATCTTCGACCAGGTCTGGGCCAGCGCGGTGAAGTCACCCTGACCACCCTTGATCTCCCATTTCAGCGTGGGACTGCTGCGATCCGTGACATCCAGGGCATAGTAGTTCTTGCCGCCGCGGCGCATGCCGACGTATACGTAGGCAGACTCGCCCGGCTCGGTCGTACCGCTGCTGTCTTCCAGCACACCGTTATTGTTGACGTCGTTGGCCCACACGGTAAGCGGTCCGTCGAGTCCGTAAGGATGGCTGTTCGAGCCATTGTCGTTGAACAGGATGTCCAGGTTGGGGAGCAGTTCCTGCGGGATGAAGGCAAAGGTCTCGCTGCCGTCCGCGGTGTGGATTGCGTGCAGGAAGCCCTCGTTGGTTGCTACAAACAGCGTGATATCCGGGTTGGCGTCGGTACCGCCGTAATTGACCGCGACCGGGGTGCTGTGCAGCGGGTCACCCATCCAGCGCCGGGCGTCGGTGGTGTCGCCATTTTCGTTATCGTCGAGTACGTCAACGCCGCGGGACCATTGCAGGAGTTCGGTGCGATAGGCGTCCGTCATGCCGCCATTGCCGAGCATGGTCTTGGTGATCTGGGTGTTGGATTCGTTGAACTGATCCGCCGAGGCTGTCAGATCCTCGTTGCTGGGTGCGGAGCTGCCGGTATAGGTGTACAGGTTGCGAGTCAGGGTCAGCCGGCTTGCCGCGCCGCCCTTTTCCACCCTGTCTCCATCGGGTGCATCGGAGGATGCGGTCCAGAAGCTGGTGGAACCGGCCGCAAAGAAACCGGTCGCGGCATCGACCGCGGGATCACCGTTCAGGTCGGTAATGATCGGAGGTGAGCCGGTCAGCTGGTAACGCTTGACGTTGCCGGACCAGAGCGGGAATTTCTCCGGCCGGAACAGTGCAAAATACAGCTCGTCGCGGTTGGTCAGGCGGTTGAATGCATTCACCGGTACGGCCGGTGCGACGAAGGTGGTGTTCACCGCCAGGATGTCCGAGATGATCTGGTTGAAGGCGGTCGTCAGCTGGGTCGCGTCGTCGGCGGTGTAATACTTTCCGCCGCCGTTGTTCGCCGTATCCTGCAGCAGTGTCTGGTCGGATGTGAAGCCGATGGTGTAGGTGGTGACCGTCTGGGTGTCATCCATATCGCCGCGCTGATCGTGATCGTGCAGGTACTTGGAGAGCTCGTCCAGGCAGTCGTCTCCACTGTTGAAGCTGCAGGTGCCGCCCGCAGTAGTGAAATCCGGCAAGGCGGCGATAGCGGTGTCCGCGTCATAGTCGTAGGTAGGCTCGCCATCGGTCAGCAGTACCTGGTAGTTCTGCTGGCACTGGTAGTCGATCGGACTCACGTACTTGTTGTGGTCGGATGGATCCAGCACTCCGCTGTCGTTATGACCAGGTGAGGTGGAGTTGCCGAACTTGACATCCTCGCCCCGCCAGAAACGTGCCGCCTCATACAGGGTCTCGGCCAGTGGGGTGTACCCGCCGGCAGTGAGCGAGTCCGCGGCGGTCTTGAACGTGGGACGGCTGCTGCTGTCCAGCTTCTGCATCGGCAGCAGGAAATAACCGCCCTTGTTGCTGGTCGTGTCCTTGCTGTCAAAGCGCATCAGGCTGACGTTCACGCCCGAGGTGCTGTCCATCAGGTTGTCGAAGACGTCCTGGACGATCTGCAGCCGGGTCTTGGTAGTGATCACGCCGGGTGAGTTGATCCAGTTCAGGTAATTGGCGGAATACAGCGTGTAGACGCCACCCGTGTTGTTCCAGTTGATGGAGTTGGCGGAGGTGGTGTTGTACGGGCCGCCATTGTAGCTGTCGGCCGGGTAGGTGCCGGTGCCGTCCCCCTGGCCGTCGATACCGTAATCGGCCTGGCACTCGATGATATCCGAATGATCGTGACTGGACAGGCTAGACCAGCGGTCGGAGCGCCGTCTCCCTGTGTTATAGCGCGCCAGTGTACTGGTGTAGTAGCCGGGACCACTGGAGGAAAGTGCGGACTGGGAATCGGCGCATTTGTTGGCGCTGGCGTCCACGTAGTTGCTGGTCCAACAACTCGGTGCAATCCCTCGTGAAGACGGGGAAGCCCAGTAGACCCTGCCGGAATCGCAGGAGCCGGTATAGGTGGTGGCCGGGTCGTAGGTACCGTTCGTCATCGTGACATCCGTGTCCATGCTGCCGGAAGTGTCGATGATAAACAGCACGTTCGGCCGGATGTTCGTCGAGAAACTCAGGTCGCCCAGATATACCTCGGTATCATCCGCCATTGCCGGCAATCCTGTCAGCGCCGCCAGCAAGGGTGCAAGCAGTACCACACGCAACTTTACCGTGAATGTGTTCATCGTCGTTCCCTTCCTATCAATCCGCAGGCGGGTGCATCAGCGACAGCCGCACCGCAGTCCTGGTTTTTGTGTCATAAATGACAATGCCGCCGGACCATGTACCGTTAATGCGTCTGCGGGATTTGACCGGGTCACCATCGACGCTGACCGATGTCTTGTTGCCAATACCGATGAGCACGGGGTCGCAGCTTGCGCAGCGGCGGACCACCATGCTGCCGGTTCCGTTTTCGTGTACATCGATATTGATATCGTAGGCTTCGATGGCCTGCTGTATTTCGATCAGGTCCGCGTACGGGCCCGCGCACCACAGCAGCCCGCAGGAAATGCCGATAACTTTCAGGAATTTCATGACGGTTCTCCTGGCATGAAGACGGTGCCGACTGGATCGAATATAGCGCGCTGCCGGTTTGAAATTGTGATCGGGTTCACGGTTTCGGGACTCGCTAGTGCAGATAGGGCGCAATCTTCGTGGCCGTCTGGGTATGCCTGTCGGCTGCATTGATCGATGCAATCGCCCCGTCACTGAGAATGGTGAAGGGATACGACACGAATTCGCCGATGGAATAACCCACCGGAACCGTCGGCGTGCCGACCTGTATTTCCGCGGTGCTGGTAATCGCGAAATTGTTGTCTGCATGCGTGACGTTGTAATTGCGTGTCGGCCATGTGCCGTTGGTCGGTGTATTGATGGCCGCGACGAATGCGTTCGAGTCTGCCAGCGCGCCCTCGATGCCGGTTTCGGCGGCCTGGAACACCAGCACCTGGTACTGGTTGTTGGATGCCATGTTCTTTTCCATGATCACGCCGCGTACTCCACTGATGCCGATCAGCGTGATGACAACCAGTATGATCAGGCCGATCAGCAGTGCTGAACCGGATTCCCCGTCCGGAGTGCCGAGGTAACCTTGCGCGGGAGTATTCATGATCATTCCATCCTGTTTCTGATGACTGTAGTGGTGCTGTAGGCGCGCCTGCGCATGCGATCATTGGTTGCGGCAGTGGCGGTCTGGCCAAGCAGCGAGAACGTGGCCGTGTCGTCCGTGGTCGCGACGATGTCCTGGGTATTGACGACAATGCCGATCTTCACGCTTACCACGTTGTTCCAGTCGGCGACATTGCCCGCCGTCACGTAGCGCGTGGCATTGGTAACACCGTCTCCCGCATTGTTGTCCTCGCCGTACAGCAACTGCATGTTCTCGATACCCGGAACGAGCACGGCGGCCGCCGTAAACACGGTGTTGTCTTCTTTCAGTGACTCGCACATCAGGTTGCCGTTCTGGATGAAATAGCGGTTCTTGGCATACTGCTTGCCGTCCGCATACACCGGTGTGCCGCCGGGTGTATTCAGGCAATCCGTGGAGGACTCGTAACGTACCGTGAACATGTCGCTGGCGTTGCCGCCGCCGTCCTCGGTAAAGCCGGCGCCCGTGACGAAGGTCTCGATCCCGCCGGACTCGGGATATCCGGCCATCATGATGTCCTGGGTCAACAGGTCCAGCGTGGCACGACCGGTCGATTGCATCAGGGACAGGCCGTTCGTCATACGGTATCCCTGCTTGGTACTGAGAAACACGCTCAGCGTGCCGGCGACCAGCAGCATGCCGATGACGATGGCTATCATCATCTCTACCAGTGTGAATCCTCTTTGCCGCATCATGAGTCCCTTATGGAATGAACGAGGCGGAAACATCCCGCGTCTGTACGTTGCCCTGCTCGTCGAGGCCGTCCCAGCCGACCTTCACCGAATACACGCCAGCGGCCGAGCTGACGGCGACCGTGGCATTGGGGAGACTCGCCGTCACCTCGCAGTACCAGTTGTGCGCATCTTCATCGGCCATTTCCGTCGTCGTGCAGTCATTCGCTGCCCCTGCGGTTCCCTCGCTGCAGATCTTGACCGGGGCTGCCGTGCAGTCGATGGCGGCATATCCGATACCGGCGTAGTAGCCACTGTCTGCGGAAGGGCGGTTTGCCCGCATGCGTTCGATCATGTCGTTGGCCAGGAAAGTGGCCTCGGTACGCAGGTTCGCGTCCGTACTCGCGCGCAGACCCAGGGCCTGGATCTTGGATACGCCGAGCAGCCCGATGGACAGCACGACCAGCGCGATCAGCACCTCCAGCAGCGTGAACCCGTCCTGTTCCGGTCGAATGGTCTTCATGCGCGCCTCGTTCATGGGCAGGTGAGAGCGGCGCCGTTGGCGTGCGTATCTGCCGTGGTGATCAGGCCGATACGGCTGACGAGGACATCGCGGGCCGCGCTGGCGCCCCGGTCGTCGCAGTAGGTGATATCGCCGGACACGTCCGGGCGGCCGTTGGAAGCAAAATTCAGACCGGTGGTGATGCCGGTGGCACGCAGGCTGGTACCGCTGCCCGTTACCCCGTCGTGGGTGCGCAGGACCGTTTCACCGCCATCCACCACGGGCGGGCTGTCGGCATCGGTGTTCAGAAATACAATCCAGCCGCTGTCGTAGTCGGTACCGGCGCAGGCCAGGCCGTCAGCGCTGGGGCACAGTGCCACGGTAGCGTTGCTCTTGACGGCCTCGCTCCGGGCAAGATGCAGACCGCTTACCAGATCGTTGAGCTGGGTCACGCGCCGGTTGTCCTTCTGGAAGGACATGAAACTCGGTACCGCGATGACCATCAGGATCGAGCCGACCACCAGCGTAATCATGAGTTCGATCAACGTCAGGCCTGCCTGTTTACCGGTACGCTGCATGTTCCGCATCTTCGTGGGCTCTCACACAGGCCGCTGCCGGGTTGGCCGGCCTGTGTTCGGGTTGCTTGGCCTGTTCGCAACATCCTGTAATTACTGAATAAACAGTGGATTACACGGACATCGGGACAGTCGGGCATCGCATAAAGCTATGCATTCAGCTGTCAGTCGGCACGACCGGCCCGTTACTTGAGCAAAATACAAACACCCGCCGCGGAAATCAGTGAAGTGGATCGCCTTCCGGGGGGGGCGTGGGGGCGGGTCGTCCTCGATCGAGGGGCGGCGGAGCCGGGTCGGGGGTCCGGCCTTCGAATATGGTATATTGCGGCCTCTGTCCCGGTGCAGACGGGCAGGCAGTTGTTCCTGAACGGAATTCCTGCCTTGATCCCGCCCGTTCCGGAGTCCGGATGCCGGATGCGCATACCATGAGTGAATCACATCGAGTCGGCGGTTGGCGCGGGACGCCCTTCCTGTGCGGCTGTCTCTGAGTTGCCGGGTCCCTGAACATGTATCTCGCGTATTTCGATCTCAAAGAACGACCGTTCTCGATCACCCCTGACCCGCGCTTTCTCTACATGAGCGCCCGTCACCGCGAGGCGCTGGCTCACCTCCTGTACGGTCTGGGTGAGGGGGGCGGCTTCGTGCAGCTGACCGGAGAGGTCGGCACCGGCAAGACCACGATTTGCCGCTGCCTGCTGGAACAGGTCCCGGACAATGTCGAAATTGCGATGGTGCTCAACCCCAAGGTTACCGCCAGCGAGCTGCTGGCCACGGTATGCGACGAGCTGGGAATTCCCTGTCCGGACGGGCATTCCTCCAGCATCAAGACCCTGGTGGACAGGCTCAATCACTACCTCCTGGATGCCCACGCGCGGGGGCGGCGTACGGTGCTGATCATCGACGAGGCCCAGAATCTTTCTGCCGACGTGCTGGAACAGGTCCGGCTGTTGACCAACCTGGAAACCGCAACCCAGAAACTCCTCCAGATCATCCTGATCGGGCAGCCGGAGCTGCGCGACATGCTGGCCCGTGACGAGATGCGCCAGCTGGCCCAGCGCGTGACCGCGCGCTATCACCTGGAACCGATCAGTCGCGAGGAGACCGAGGCGTATATCCGCCATCGCCTGCAGATCTGCGGCACCTCGAAAGTGCTGTTCAGCAGGGATGCAATCCGGCGGATTCAGCAGCTCTCCGGTGGCATCCCGCGCCTGATCAACGTGCTTTGTGATCGTGCCATGCTGGGTGCCTACGTGGAAAACAAGCCCTGGGTCGACAGTGGCGTGGTGCGCAAGGCGGCGCGCGAGGTCCTGGACGTGGATCCCGGGCACGCACCGGGGGGCCGCCTGCCCTGGGTGCTGGCCGGTGCCGGACTCCTGGTACTGGTCGTCGCCGGTTACCTGTACCAGCCCTGGATGGAGGTGCCGGCACGGTTGCCGGAGGTGACCACGCAGCCGCATCCCGATCCCGCCGGATCTGCGCAGGAGGCACCCGCGCCGCCGGCCGTGCCGGCGCAGCAGCAGGATCAACCGCCACAGCCGGCGGAGACTCCAGCGCCGGCGTCAACCTCGTCACCAGCGCCTGGTCCCGAAACGGCTGCAGCCAGCAAGCCTGTCGCGGATGCCGGCCCGGCGGCAGCCGTACCGGCCGCGGATGGTGCCGGACCACCGGTCGACCTGGGTGCCTTGCTCGGTACGGCAGACAGCAGCTGGTACCGGTCGGCGTGGACGGGTCTGATGCGACTGTGGGCCGTGGAGTTGCCGCCTGAAGTGAAGCCGGATTTCTGCAAGTACGCACTGGAGTACGGATTGCTGTGCAGCACCCGGCAGGGGAACTGGAATACCGTACGGCACACCAACCGTCCGGCCATACTGAAACTCACCGCGGCGGACGGTACGCGCGTGCCGGTACTGCTGCAGCGGCTGGTTGACCAACGTGCCGGCCTGGTACTGGGCAATGAGCCCTACACGCTGGACCTGAGGCGGGTGGATCCCTACTGGTTCGGTGAGTACACGCTGTTATTGCAGGCACCGCCGGGGGGGCGCCTGATCATGAAGGTGGGTGATCGCAATCCGGACGTCGCCTGGCTGCGGGAACAGCTGGAACAGGCCCAGGGCGTGAAAGTGCTCTCTCCGGACAAGCAGGTGTTCGACTATCCGCTGCAGAAGCAGGTGCTGGAATTCCAGCGCAGTCATGGCCTCGTGGCGGATGGCGTGGTTGGCAAGAACACCCTGATCCAGCTGAATTCCTCGGCCGGTCGCGAAGGGGTTCCGGTATTGCAGCCGGAGGCCACGGAGTAAGCCATGTCCTACATCCTGGATGCGTTGCGCAAGGCGGATCGGGAACGGTCACTCGGAGACGTGCCGGATCTGGAGGCTGCACACTGGGGTGTCCGGCGCCAGGACCGTTCGTGGCGCTGGCTCCGGGTCGTGGGCGCATTGCTGGTGATCAATGCCGCCCTGCTGGTGTACATGCTCAATCGTTCCCCGAAAAACCCGCCGCCGGTGCCGGCGGCACGACCGGCACCGGCGGCTGTCGAACCGGCGCGCAAGCCGCTGCACGCCCGGCCCGTTGCGGAGGCGCCGGCAGTGCAACAACCGGTACCGGTAGCCTCCGGGCCGGCTTTGGAGTCCGTCACCGCCGCGGCCCCGGAACCGGCGCCTGGCTCGTCCCGTGTACCGCAACCCGAGGTACCGTCCGCGCCGGTGGTTGCGCCAACAGTGCTGCGTCCCAAGGTTGCCGTGCAACCGTACCTGCCGGAACCCCGGGAGCAGCCCGCGACCGGCACGACGCCCGGGACCTCACCCCGCGTGGTGACGGCTGCCGAACCACTGACCGATTCTCCGGAACCCGCCGTGCCTGGATTGCCGGAATGGCGCGATCTGCCCCTGGACTTTCGCAGCCACTTCACCATGCCGCACATCGATGTCTATGTGTACGACGAGGATCCCCAGCGGCGTTTCATCCTGGTGGGGCTGAAAAAATATCGTGAGGGAGACACTCTGCCCGGTGGCCTGGTACTGGAACAGATCCTGCCCGGTTACCTCAAATTGAACTACCAGGGTAAGGAGTTCCGTGTCGATCGTTAGTCCTCCCGCACCCGTTAGGCTGCGGGCCGATCCCCGCGGATTGCCCCGGGACGCCGGGTGGCTGCCCGTTGTTTCAGCAGGACAGGTACAGGGTTGCCGGCAGGTGCAAGCGGTGTGCGAGCGACGGTCGATGCCACGCGTGGTGCAGTCGTGCTGCCCGGGGACAGCAGGGGTGGCGGCAACCGTTGCGCTGACCCGTGCGGGCTCAGTCCGGCTCCGCCTGTCCAGTGGCCAGTTCTCCCGCGGTCGCATCGCGGACGCCCTGGATCTCGACTTCGAAGACCAGCGTCTGGCCGGCCAGCGGATGATTACCGTCCAGTTGCGCAATGCCAGCGTGGATCCCGGTGATCGTGAACACCACCTGGTTGCCCGTTTCGTCGGTACCGACCACCTGTCCACCCGGGTGGATCTGTTCACCGGGAGGAAACTCGTCCACCGGGACGGTGTAGAGCAGGTCGGGATCGCGCTTGCCAAAGGCGTCCTCCGGCAGCAGGCGGGTGCGGACGATGTCACCGGTGGCATGCGTCTCCAGGCTGCGTTCCAGCCTGGCTGGCAGGGCGCTGTGTCCATGCAGGTAGGTCACCGGCCTGCCGGTTGCCTCGCGCACGACCACGCCGTCGCTATTGGTCAGCGAGTACTGGATGGTCACGACCTTGCCGGTGCCAACGGTTTGCCGGTTTTTCATGCTGCCTGCCGGGTGGGACATTGCCGGGCCATTATACGGCTGACCCGTCCGGGCACGAACTTGTGGCCGCATCCCGGGTCACATTAATGTAATTCCGGCTAAAATCATACGTATGACCGAATGAGCAGCATGCTCTGCCGTGCCGGCAAACCGGTCCCCGGTTCGCCCCGGCGGGCAGCCCGGGTATACGTCCGTTGCCGGAGGGAGCGTGCAGGATATGCCGGTTTTGTCCCGCGGCCGAACACCGAACCGGGCGGGGCAAGTCGGCGTTGCGGGAGAATTCTCACGCTGCAGGAACACACGCCCGTAGCGGGTGGATTCCCGCCGGACTGCAGCCATGAAATAACCACGACCAACCCATGATCGCAGCCATACAGTCATTGCTGAGGAAGCATTTCCCGGGCGAGGACGATCTCGCTGCCGAGCGGGAGGCTACACTGCAGGCGGCTGCCGCGGCACTGTTGATGGAGGTGGCCTCGGCGGATGATCATATCGGGGAGGACGAGCGCGCAGCGATCCGGCGCATCGTCAGTGAGACCTTCAACCTTTCTGCACATCAGGCAGCAGAGATTTCCCGGGACGCCGAACAGCATTCGGACGCGGTCACCTCACTGTATCCGTTTACCCGCCTGCTGACCCGCGAGTGCACCATGGAGGAGCGTATAGAGATCGTCTACCGGCTCTGGGAAGTGGCCTTTGCCGACGGACATATCGATGACCACGAAGAGCACCTGATCCGGAAGATCGCCAGCCTGCTGTACGTTCCGCATAGCCAGTTTATCCGTGGCAAACTGACCCAAACCGGTGAAAAATAACCGGAATCCTGAAGAAACGGGGCTGCCGGGCAGCCCCGCCGGATGGCTCAGACCATTTCCTTCAGGTTCTTGAGCGGCAATACCTTCACCACGTTCCGGGCCGGCTTGGACTTGAACATCATCTCCTCGCCGGTAAACGGGTTGATGCCCTTGCGCGCCCTGGTGGCTGGTTTGCGGATGACCTTGACCTTCATCAGGCCGGGGACGGTGTAGACGCCGGGACCCCTCTTGAGGTCACGCTTCATCAGGACTGCGAGGTTATCGAATACGGAGCCGACTTCCTTCCTGGTGAGGCCGGTCTTGTCAGAAAGGTAAGTAAGCGTTTCAGACTTGGTGGTTGGTTTTGTCGCAGCCTTGGCGGCTGTCTTTTTGGCGGCTGTCGCTTTCTTCTTTGCCATTCGAAGTGACTCCTCATTGGGTGATAGACAAAACAGCACGCGTAAGATAGCACATAAAATTAAATGTGAAAGCGTTTTGAAGTCATAAAATCCCTTTTATTGCAGTATATGATCACTTGTGCCGTTCTGATTTACCGGTTTTTACCTTTCGAAGCGAACACGCCGATCAGGCGCATGCCGCCATGACGCCATGCGACATGCGCTGCGGCTGAGTACATACCTCCGGTTGTTGCTTGTTGCCCCGTGGAGATGCCGGCAATGAGGGCGCTATCCTGTGTACCGTTCGCATGGGTGAGTCGTTTCCGTTCGCGGGCTGTTCCGCCGCACGCAAGGCCCGGCCGTGCTTGCCCGCAACGCGCACACGGCGCTCCGGGACGGGGCGCTGATCCACCGAGTTCACTCCGCATCCGGGTGCACCGCCGGCTATCCGTGCTGCTGCTTCGACCAGGTGAGCCGGAAACCGCGCCTGCCGGGCAGTGCTATTCCGGCCCCGGCAGGCCCCTGCCGTTCCGCCCGGGAGGGAATGGAATAACATTTATTTACAATTGGTTACATGTGCTGCGCGGAATCACGGTCCGGCCGGTGTCGACTGCTGTGGCCGTCGGGCTGCGGGCCTCGCCGGTCCCCCGCCCGGGCGGGCGCGCATGTCTAAATTACAACAATCACCAGCCGATACGCTGTGAGCAGCCCGTTGCCGCCCGTTCTCCACTGTGCGGTACCAGTACAACAGCCATCGACAGCGAAAAGTGGATATGCGCGCAGCACTCCAACAGACCAGGAATCGAAAAATTCTGCAGGAACTCGTGCCTCTGAATGCCCTGTCAGAGGATCGATTCCAGGAACTCGCCGGAAAAATCATCATCGAGGAGGTCAAGGCCGGCCGCTACCTGTTCCGGAAGGGGGATCGTGACAACCAGTCCATCTACCTGCTGGACGGCAAGGTCAGTCTGATCGACGGCATCCGCAAGGTGGTCAGTGAGATCGAGGCGGGCAGCGATGCCAGCCGGTTTCCGCTCGCCGCGCAGCAACCCCGGCCGGTTTCCGTGCGGGTGACCAAAAAGGCGGTGATCGCACGAATCGACTCCGGTCTGCTCGATGTCTTCCTTACCTGGGACCAGTCCAACACCGCCGATGTGGTGGATATCAACCTGGCGGAAACCAGTGACTGGATGACCCGCCTGCTGCAATCCGAGGCGTTCAGCCAGCTGCCACCCGCGAAATTGCAGGGGTTGCTGATGAGGATGCGTCCCGTCACGGTCAGCAAGGGTAAGGTCATCATCCGTCAGGGTGACCCGGGTGACTACTTCTACACGATCCATGAAGGGCGCTGCGCGGTGTCCCGAACGGAACCCGGCAGTGACACGGAACAGAAACTCGCCGAGCTGTCAGCGGGGGACAGTTTCGGTGCGGACGCGCTGGTCGCAGAGACCACACGCAATGCAACCGTCACTATGCTGACGGACGGCCAGCTGATGAGGCTGGCAAAGCAGGATTTTGCAGACCTGCTGCGTACCGAAATGGTCCGCTATGTCGGGATCGAGCAGGCCATGCAGATGGTGGAGGCGGGCGCCGTCTGGCTGGACGTGCGCACCCCGGACGAATACCGGCATAACGCATTCGAGGACAGTGTCAACATCCCCCTTGCTACGTTGCGCGAGGAGATGTCGGAGCTGGTATTCAATGCACAGTACATCATCTGCTGCGACACCGGCAGGCGCAGCGAATCCGCCGGCTTCCTGCTCAGTCACAAGGGGTTCGATGTCTATGTCCTGGAAGGCGGTATTACCGAAGCGGAGGAGCGCCTGTCCGATGGCGTCGGCCCGGAGGATACCCCTGGAAACGAAGCAACGCCCCCCGGGGTGGCGGAGGTTTCTCCTGCCGTGGCCCCGGCGGGAGTGGGGACTGGCCCGGAATACGCTGAACTGCAGGCCGCCTACGAGGTACTGCAGCAGCGGTTTGAAACCCTGCAGGTGGAACACCGGGAGCATGCACAGGAGCGCCAGGGGCTGACCGTCCGGCTCGAGCAGATGCAGAGAGAGCTGGGTGAATCCGCTGCGGTCATGACGGACCTGCATGGGCGCGTGGCCGAGCTCGAGGAAGAAAAACGCCTGCTGGGCGCACAGTACGGTACCGTGCAGGCCGAACAGTTCGACCAGCTGCAGACGACCCGGATCGAGCTGGAGCAGGAACGGCATAAATGCGTATCGTTTCAGCGCGAGATCGAGGCGCTGTCCGGTGAGCGCGCCTTGCTGTCGCAGCAACTGCAGGCAGGGCAGCAGGGTACGCAGGAGACGCTGGACTCCCTGCAGAAGCAGCTTGCGGAGTCTCAACAGCAGGTAGCCGGTCTGCGTGCCGACATGGCGGGGGCGGCTGCGGAAAAAGACAGGTTAGAGCAGGATAACCGGCAGATCTCCGGCGAACTTGCCGAACTGCACGCGCAGCAGGAAAGCGCCGGTGACACCCTGGCCAGCCGGGACGACCTGGTGGCAGGGCTGCGCGCCGGCAACTCGGCCCTCGAGCAGGAGCTACAGGCGGCGCGGACGGAACTGGCTGATGTGCAGGCACAGGTCGGGACGATGCAGGCGGAGTCCGCGGAGCAGCTGGCGGCGGAGCGGCACGCGCGTGAAGAAATGGAGCATCGCCTGCAGGAAGTACAGGAACGACTGGCCGGTAATTCCACGGATGCGGAGAAGTCCGTGGAGACGATTACCGGTTTGCAGTCTGAGAACAGCCGGTTGCAGAATTCGCTGCACGAAGCCGGCGCCAGGAACGAGCAACTGGCGGACCAGGTTGAACAGCTGCGCGCGGAGATCAGGGCCGCCGAGGCGGCGCATACGGCCGACCAGGAGCAGTGGACGCAGGCCCGCACCGGTCTGCAGTCACAGCTGGACGAGCAGCTCGAGCAGGCCGGGAAGTTGCGTGAGGAGCTCGAAGGGCAACGCGAGCAACTGCTGCAGGCCGGCAGGGATTTCGAGCAGCAGCGTCACGAAGAAACGGAAAGGAATGTCACGGCCCTCGATCAGCGCGACCGGCAGATCGCGGACATGGGCCTGAAACTGGAGGCCGAAACCGAACAACTGGAACTGGTGCAGCGCGACCGGCAGCAACTGGCGGAGCAGCTTGCCGCCTTGCAGGACGAGCTGGCCGGGACTACTGCAAGCATGGAGCAGCAGTCCGGGGAGCTGCAGAACGAACTCACTGCCCGGGAGAGGCAGCTCGAGGCACTCCGTCTCGAGGTGGACCGGCTCGAATCTGCACGGGCGGCGCAGGACCAGGAAATGGAGCAGGCGCACGCCCGGCTGCAGGAATTGCAACAGGGCCATGCCGAATATGCGGAGCAGGTCAAGTCGCTGGAACAAAGCCTGCAGGAGACGGAACGCAAGGCGCACGAGGATATCCGGCGCAAGAACGAGAATGAAAAGGAATTGCAGGCCCAGGCGGAACGGTTGCGCAAGAAGCTGGAGCAGGTTACCGGTGATTTCCAGGCCTCACGCAAGGATGCCCAGGCGGACCTCGATTCCCTGCGCGAAGACCTGCATGCCGAGCGCGCGGCGCGCGATGACGAACGGGCGCAGATGGCGGCGCGCCAGCGTGAGTTGAAGGAACAGCTGGCCTCGATTGCCTCCGAACATGAGGTGCACGTCAATCAGAATTCCGGTGCCATCGAGGAGGCGGTCGACGCGGTCCGCAGGGAAGAGCGCAGCCGGTTGCAGGGCGTCCTGGATGCCCAGGCGGCCACCGAGCAGATGCTGGAGAAGGTGCAGGGCGAACTGCGCCAGGCCCATGCGGAGCTGGCCGAGTATCACCGCCAGGAAAAGGATCGCAGGCAGGTCGACATCGACCTGATCGAGGAACAGAACCGCCAGGCAGAGGCGGCTATCAGCCAGTTGCATACCCAGCTCAGGCAACTCACGGAAGAACGCGATGAAGCGCTCGAACAGCAGCTGGCCCTGCGGGAAAAGATGGATTCCCTGCGTGGTGAAGTGGAGGTCGCCAGGGGGCTGATCAGTACCTCCACGCAGGGCAGGATCGAGGATCCGGCGCAGTTGCGCAAGCAGCTCGAGGAAACGCGCCGGAATGTGGAGATCGCAGTACGTCTGCGCGCCGAAGCGGAGGCGGCGCGTGACCGGATGAGGGATGAGCGGGATCGCTTGCTGGCCCAGGCCGGAGGCCATCCGCAGGCAGAGCCGGCCGGCGCGGATACCGTGGCGGCAACAACGTCACAGATACCACCAACGTTACAGCGGCCGTCGCAGCAGGCCAGGCCGATCCCTGCATATCCACCCGTAACGCCTGCACCGGCGTGGCGGGCACTGCGCTGGCTGGCGGCCGCCAGCGGCACACTGGTACTTCTGCTGGCCGTGGGCCTGGCCTGGCTGGCGTTCTGGCAGACTCCCCGTGGGCCGGTCGGCAGCACTGCCCGTGTGGGGCAATCGACGCCGCACGTCCCCGCGCCTGCCGCGGTGGCTGCTCCCCCGTCAGCATCCGTTCCGGCGCTCCCGGACACCCCGGCGGCGCAACCGCAACCGGTGGCCGCGCAGGCACCCGCTGCGGCGCACGGGGTCACGCAACCGAAAACCGTGCCGCAGGCCGCGACGGCGCAACCGGCGACCCCCGTGCATCCTTCTCCGGTGCTCAGGAGCTACAGCGATCCGTTGCGTGATGGTGGCAGGGGACCGGAGATGATACAGCTTGCCGGGGCAACCTACCTGATGGGCAGTGTCGGGAATTCGATGAATGCCGAAGAGGTGCCCCGCCACGAAGTGAAGCTGGCATCCTTCTCGATCAGCCGTTACGAAGTGACCTTTGCGGAATACGACCGCTATGCCCGCGCGACCGGGCAACGGCTGCCGTACGACAAGTCATGGGGCAGGGACCGGCAGCCGGTGATCAACGTGTCCTGGAACGACGCCAACGGGTACGTGCAGTGGTTGTCTGCCCAGACCGGCAGGACCTATCGGCTGCCTGCCGAGGCGCAGTGGGAATATGCGGCACGAGCCGGCAGCACCGGGAGCTTCTGGTGGACCGACAAGCGCAAGGACATTCCCGCCAACTGCTTCAATTGCGGGAGCAGCTGGGATGGTGCACGCACCGCCCCGGTGGGCCAGTTTGCCGCCAACAGCTTCGGATTGTATGACACGGCCGGCAACGTGCAGGAGTGGACCGAGGACTGTTACCACCCGAACTATGTCGGTGCGCCGGCCGACGGCGGCGCCTGGCAAGGTGCCATGGATTGTATGCAGCGCGTGGTGCGAGGCGGCGCGTATTCCAGCCCGCTCGATTCCCTGCGCAGTGCCCGGCGGGCCCAGCTGTCCGAGGATACCAGGCTCGATAACCTCGGTTTCCGTGTCGTCCGCGTAAACTGACCGGGGAGTCCTTTCCCCGCTGCCTGCGGTTGACAACCGGTGCCCGTACCGTAGGCTGCACCCATGGCCGATCCGGATTCCCTGTTTATCTGCCGGCTGGATGAACTGCACGCTGGTGACAGCCGCGGCTTTATCCTGCGGCAGGGGGGGCAGTCACACGGGATCTTTCTCGTCCGCCAGGCCGACCGGGTCTATGGCTACGTGAACCGCTGTCCGCATACCGGCGCACCGCTGGACTGGGTGCCCCACCGTTTTCTCAGCCTGGACGGCCGTTACATCCAGTGCGCCATGCACGCCGCGATGTTCCGGATCGAGGATGGTGCCTGCCTGGGCGGGCCGTGTAACGGCACGGGCCTGTCCAGCTTGCCGCTGGTGATCGAGAACGGGCTGGTACGGTTACCGGGCGGTTACCGGTTGCCCGTGCCGCGCTGAGGGCGCTGCGTCCGCCCGCCGGGCCGGCGCTGCCACGCTTGCACCGTTCAGAGGTCTTTGAGCAGTCGTTGCAGCAAAACCATGTAGGCGCTGCAGGCCGCCTGTGTCTGGGGGTTCTCGACGCCATGCAGTGTCTGCAGGGCGGGTTCGGCATGCCGCTGCGCGGATGGATCCTGCGTCCGCTGCTTGACGTCCGCTGCGGTGATGACCTTGCCTGTCATCATGTCGTAGATGATCGCCATGGATGTCTCCTGTCGCTGCCTGAACAGGCTATCGGCAGGCAACCGTGGCGATTGAGGTGGTCCCGATTCGGGTGCGCTGCGGAGCGGGGTTGGCGGAGTCACGCGCGGTTGGCAGGGAATTCCGTTCCCGGAACCGGCCTCAGGATACCACTCGGCCATCCATACGCGTTCGGGAACTCCGTTGCGGTGCCCGGGGTTGTGGCAGCCAACCCCGCACCCGGCAGGGTCCGCGCCCGGACTCGGTACAGCAGCTAGTCCAGATCGTCGAACGGGTTGATGTGTTCGGTGGGCGAAGTGAGCTCGAGATCGACGCCGTAATCCTCGCGCTCGATGTCGAGTGAACCGGACCAGTCTTCCGGCGGTTCGATGTTGAAAGCTTCCATTTCATCCCAGGAGTCGAAATCGACTTCTTCGACCGCACCGTCGTAATGCTGGATCTCGAGTGTGGCCTCATCCTCGTCCAGGGCGACAATTTCAAACTTGTCACCGTTGAGGGACTGGTACCATTCACCGACGCGTGGCAGGTGGCTCATGCTGCACTCCCCGTTGTGCCCGAGTTCCGTATTGTAAAAGTTCAGGGCATTCCAGCCGGGCTGCTGGTTACCACCTTTTATAAGGCTTGCTGTTCGGCTTGGCAAGAGGTGCATGGCAACTTGCCAAGCGTTTGCCGGCCGGCATGAGCAGGCCCGGCAGGCGGGGCGCGGGTTCCGGGCGCCGTGACGGTTTACAGGGCCCGGTGATTTTGCGGCGAGCGCCTGCCGCGGGTGCGCATTGCATACGCGCGGGGAGCTTGCAAATTCCAAAGGGAAATCAATGGATTGATCCGGTGGCCTGGTGGCGGCGAACGGAAACCCGATGCGTCGTGTGCGGGCGGCGCACGCGCAGGCGCCCGTGTGGCTGAAAAACCGCGCCAGTTCGGGTAAAGTTCGCGTTCTGTTTCTGGCGCCTGCGGGCTCGCCGGATGGAAAAAAATGATTGAGGACAAGCGCATGGCCGATTACAAGATAGCCCCTTCCATCCTGTCTGCGGATTTCGCCCGACTCGGGGAGGAAGTCACCCACGTGCTCGATGCCGGTGCGGACATCGTCCATTTCGACGTGATGGATAACCATTATGTTCCCAACCTGACGATCGGTCCGCTGGTCTGCGAAGCGCTGCGCAAGCATGGCGTCACGGCGGATATCGACGTACACCTGATGGTCAAGCCGGTGGATCGTATCATTCCGGACTTTGCCAGGGCCGGTGCGACCTATATCACCTTTCACCCGGAGGCCAGCGAGCACGTCGACCGCTCGCTGTCCCTGGTCCGCGAACTCGGTTGCAAGTCGGGCCTGGTGTTCAACCCGGCCACGCCGCTGGACTACCTGAAATACGTCATCGGAAAGGTGGACATGATCCTGCTGATGTCGGTCAATCCGGGCTTTGGCGGCCAGAGCTTCATCCCGTCCGCCCTCGACAAGCTGCGCGAGGCACGCCGTATCATCGATGACAGCGGCCACGATATCCGGCTCGAGATCGACGGCGGCGTGAAAGTGGACAACATCGGCGAGATCGCCGCCGCCGGTGCGGATACCTTCGTGGCCGGCTCCGCGATTTTCGGTGCGCCAGATTACCGGGCGACCATCGCCTCGATGCGTGCCGAGATCGCCAAAGCCACCGGGTAAGCGCCGCATGCGCAAGCCGGAGATGATCCTGATCGACGTGGATGGCACCCTGGTGGACAGTGTGCCTGACCTTGCCTATTGCGTGGACGAGATGATGCGTCAGCTCGGTCGTGCGCCGCACGGCGCGGCACGGGTGCGTGACTGGGTGGGGAACGGCGTGGAGCGGCTGGTTCGCAGGGCCCTGGTCGGAGCGCTGGAGGGCGAGCCGGAGGAACGGGATTTCCAGCGTGCCTTCCCGGTCTTCCTGGAACTCTACGCGCACAACACTTCGCAACGGTCCGTCCTGTATCCGGGGGTCCGGGAAGGCATCGGGATGCTCCGGGATGCCGGCTACAAGCTGGGGTGCGTCACCAACAAGGCGGCGCAGTTCACGATCCCGCTGCTACAGGACCTGGGACTGTATGACAGCTTTGCCATCGTCATCAGTGGTGACACGTTACCGAAAAAGAAGCCGGATCCCGCCCCGTTGCTGCATGCGGCCGCGTTCTTCGGCTGCCAGCCGGAGAACGCCCTGATGGTCGGCGACTCGGTCAGCGACGTGCAGGCGGCACGTGCGGCCGGCTTCCAGATTGTCTGCATGAGCTACGGTTACAACCATGGTGTCGACATTCGCGATGCCCGGCCGGATGCCGTGATTGATTCACTGGTGGAAATCTTTCCACTGCTGGAACAGGCGGCCTGAACACCATGTGCTTCACCGGAGAGATTTCCGACAGGCGCTACCCGGCGTGCGGACGATGGTGTGAATCCATCCGAAACCACCCGCGCCTGTATCCACGGATTCTTGAAAGTGAATGCCATGACACCTGAAGATTTCAGCGCCCTGTCCGACCAGGGCTACAACCACGTTCCGGTCTGCCGGGAAGTACCGGCAGACCTGGACACCCCGCTCAGCGTCTACCTGAAACTGGCTGCCGGCCCGTATTCCTACCTGTTCGAATCCGTGCACGGCGGCGAGAAGTGGGGGCGCTACTCCATCATCGGCCTGCCATGCAGGACCACGGTCAGGATCGCCGGGCACACGGTCACGCTGCAGGAAGGTGACCGGGTGACCGGCACGGAAACCTGCACAGACCCGCTGCAGTGGATCAGCGAATTCCAGTTACGCTATCGTGTACCCGAACTGCCGGGGTTGCCGCGTTTCAGTGGCGGCCTGGTCGGCTATTTCGGCTACGATACCGTGCGCTTCATCGAACCGCGGCTGGCGGAGACGGTCAGGCCGGACACGCTGGGCTGTCCCGATATCCTGCTGATGGTGTCGGACGAGCTGCTGGTGTTTGATAACCTTGCCGGGACCCTGCAGCTGATCGTGTATGCGGACCCGAAGACGCCGGACGCCTGGGACAGGGCACAGCAGCGCATCGATGCACTCGTGGCCCGGCTGCATGACGGTGCATCTGCCTACCCGCAGCCGGGGGGTGAGCAACAGGCGGTGGCGGAAACCGATTTCGTATCCGGGTTCACCCGGGCCGGTTTCGAGGCGGCGGTTGAACGCATCAAGGAATACATCGTGGACGGTGACGCCATGCAGGTGGTGCTGTCGCAGCGCATGTCGATCCCGTACGCGGCGGAGCCCCTGGCGCTGTACCGGGCCTTGCGGCGACTCAATCCTTCGCCGTACATGTTCTTTCTCGACCTCGGTGACTTTCACATCGTCGGGTCTTCCCCCGAGATCCTGGTACGGCTCGAGGATGACACGATCACGGTGCGGCCGATTGCCGGTACCCGTCCGCGTGGCAGTGACGAGGCGGCCGATCATGCTCTGGAGGCGGACCTGCTGGCCGACCCGAAGGAACTGGCGGAACACCTGATGCTGATCGACCTCGGCCGCAATGACGTCGGGCGGGTCAGCGTGACCGGCAGTGTGGAGGTGACCGAGAAAATGGTCATCGAGCGCTACTCGCATGTCATGCATATCGTTTCCAACGTCACGGGCAGGATCCGGCCGGGGACGACGGCCATCGATGTACTGCGTGCGACCTTTCCGGCCGGCACGGTGAGCGGCGCGCCGAAGATCCGTGCAATGGAAATCATCGATGAACTGGAGCCGGTCAAGCGCGGTGTATACGCGGGTGCGGTAGGGTACCTGTCCTGGTCCGGTAACATGGACACCGCGATCGCCATTCGCACCGCCGTGATCAAGGATCACACCCTGCACATCCAGGCCGGTGCGGGTATCGTCGCCGACTCCGTGCCCGCCAGTGAGTGGGAAGAAACCATGAACAAGGGGCGCGCGATCTTTCGCGCCGTGGCCATGGCCTGCAGTGGCTAGCCGCAGCGGTTGCACAGTAGCCGCCATGTTCCTTCCGCTGCTGCTCCTGAGCATATGAATATCCTGGGAATCTCGGCGTACTACCACGACAGCGCGGCCGCGCTGGTGTGTGATGGCGCAATCGTGGCGGCGGCCCAGGAAGAGCGGTTTTCCCGCAAGAAACACGATGCGGGCTTCCCGGCCGGGGCCATTCGCTATTGCCTGACCGAGGCCGGCCTTCAGCTGGCGGATGTCGATGACGTGGTGTTCTACGACAAGCCGATGGTGAAATTCGAGCGCCTGCTGGAAACCTATCTCACCTATGCGCCACGGGGATTCCGCTCCTTCGTTGCCGCCATGCCGGTGTGGCTCAAGGAGAAACTCTATCTCAAGGCCACGCTGAAGAAGGAACTCGCCGCCCTGGGCGGCATCCGGGAAAGGGACCTGCCGCAATTGCTGTTTGCCGGACACCACCAGTCGCATGCGTCCTCGGCCTTTTATCCCGGCCCGTTCGAGCGCGCCGCCGTGCTGTGCCTGGACGGGGTGGGGGAGTGGGCGACGACCTCGGTGTGGGTCGGTGAGGGGAACCGTCTCACCCCGCAATGGGAACTGGATTTCCCGCACTCGCTCGGCATGCTGTACTCGGCTTTTACCTATTACACGGGGTTCAAGGTCAATTCCGGTGAGTACAAGCTCATGGGGCTGGCGCCGTATGGGGAGCCGAAGTATGTCGACCGGATCCTGGAACACCTGATCGATCTGAAGGCGGACGGGACGTTCCGGCTCGACATGGGTTACTTCAACTATGCCACCGGCCTGACCATGACCAACCGGCGCTTCGCGCAACTGTTCGACGGGCCGCCGCGTACCCCGGAGACACGCATTTCGCAGAAGGAGATGGATATCGCCAGTTCCATCCAGGCGGTCACCGAGGAGGTGGTGTTGCGCCTGGCCCGGACCGTGCACCGGGAAACGGGCCTCGAATACCTGTGCCTCGCCGGCGGCGTGGCGCTCAATTGCGTGGCCAACGGCCGCGTCCTGCGGGAAGGACCGTACCGGGATATCTGGATCCAGCCGGCGGCCGGTGACGCCGGGGGTGCGCTGGGCGCGGCACTGGTGGCCTGGCACGAATACCACGGGCAACCACGCATTGTGCAGGCACCGGACGCCATGGCCGGCGCATACCTTGGTCCACGCTTTTCACCCGACGAGATCCGTACACAACTGGATGCGCAGGGTGCGGTCTACGAGGAACTCGACACGGATTTCCTGGACGAGCGACTCGCCGGGATCCTGGCCGATGAAAAGGTGGTGGGCTGGTTCCAGGGGCGCATGGAGTTCGGGCCGCGTGCGCTGGGTGGCCGTTCCATCATCGGGGACCCGCGCAGCGAGAAGATGCAGTCGGTGATGAACCTGAAGATCAAGTACCGCGAATCCTTCCGCCCGTTCGCCCCGGCCGTACTGGCCGAGGATGCCGGCAACTACTTTGAACTCGACCGTCCCGGCCCCTACATGCTCATCGTGGCGCCGGTGCGGCCGGAGTTGCGGGTGGAGATGACGGCAGAGCAGCAACGCCTGTTCGGCATCGACAAGCTGAACGTGCGGCGCTCGCAGGTACCGGCGATCACCCACGTGGACTATTCCGCCCGGGTGCAGACCGTGCACCGGGAAACCAACCCGCGTTTTCACAGGCTGTTGCAGCGCTTCAAGGAGCGGACCGGGTGTTCGGTGCTGGTGAATACCTCGTTCAACGTGCGCGGCGAGCCGATCGTGTGCACGCCGGAAGACGCCTGGCGCTGTTTCATGCGCACCGGGATGGATTACCTGGTGCTGGAAAATTTCCTGCTCGCCAAGACGGACCAGCCGGCCGTCGAGCGGGACGATTCCTGGCAACAGGAATTTGCACTGGACTGAGCATGAAAAATCTCCGTATCACCGCGTGGATACATTTGCCTGCCCTTGCGCGGACCGAGCGGCCGATGGTCGCGGCAGGACCAAGCAGTCTCCGGCGCGCCGTCATGAACCTTTCCCGCTTGCCTCGCAGGCGCGGAATGAACGGACATGACACGTACCGGATATGGATATGAATCCCCCGCCACTGAAAACCGACAAGCGGACGCTGCGCGAATTCGGATTCGTCCTCGCGGCCGGCCTGGTGGTTTTCTTCGGTCTGCTGATACCCTGGATTTCCGGCAAACCCTGGGTCTGGCAGGACGGCGGGGTGCGCTGGCCGTGGCTCGCGGCCGTGGCAAGCGCCGCGATCGGCCTGTTGTTGCCGCGGGCGCTCAAGCCGGTGTACCTGGGCTGGATGAAGCTCGGCCACGCCCTGGGCTGGGTCAATACCCGGATCATCCTGGCCGTGGTATTTTTCGTCCTGTTCACACCCGTGTCACTGCTGCTCCGGCTGCTGAAGCGGGATCCGCTGCAGCGGCAGCTGGACCGCGATGCATCCACCTACCGGGAGGCGAGTGCGAGTCTGCCGCGTGACCGCATGGAGAGACCGTTCTGATGCTCGACCTGTTAAAAGACCTGTGGGCTTTCCTCAGGATACGCAAGAAATTCTGGCTGGCACCGATCGTGATCGTGTTGCTGCTGCTGGGCATGCTGATCGTGCTGTCGCAGGGCTCCGCCGTCGCGCCGTTCATCTATACCCTGTTCTAGGGCCTGTTGCGTATTCCCACGCGGCTGCGGCCGCGGCGATTCCGGTTCATGGCCCGGGATGTTGAGCATGGAGCAGCGGTCGCCACCGGGGCGACCCGCGGCCTGGCAGACGCGTTGCCGCCGCGAAACAGCAACATCGGCAACCGGGTCTGGCTTACTCTCCGGTTGCCCCGGTCCGCTTCCAGCATGGATAATGGTTCCATGCTGCTGATGATCGATAATTACGATTCCTTCACCTACAACCTGGTCCAGTACCTGGGCGAACTGGGTGCGCAGGTCGAGGTGGTCCGCAACGACCGGATCAGCGTGGCGGAAATCGAGCGGCTGGCGCCGGAAAAGATCGTGATCTCCCCCGGTCCGTGCACGCCCAACGAGGCCGGTGTCTCCATCGAGACCATCCAGACCTTTGCCGGCCGCATCCCGATCCTTGGGGTATGCCTGGGGCACCAGGCCATCGGCCAGGCCTTCGGTGGCCGGATCGTGCACGCCAGCACCATCATGCACGGCAAGACCTCGCTGATCCATCATGCCGGCCAGGGGATTTTCCAGGGGTTGCCGCAGCCCTTCGAGGCCACCCGTTACCATTCCCTGGTGATCGAAAAGGCCTCCCTGCCGGAGTGCCTGGAGATCACCGCATGGACGCAGAACACCGCCGGGGAGGTCGACGAGATCATGGGCGTGCGGCACCGCAGCCTGCCCGTCGCGGGGGTGCAGTTCCACCCCGAGTCGATCCTGACCGCCAGCGGGCACGACTTGCTGAAAAATTTCCTGGCGCAGTAGGCGCCGGGCGGGACCTGGACATGGATTTGCCACAAGCCATCAGCGCCGTTGTCGAGCACCGCGACCTGTCCGGCGAGGACATGTATGACGTCATGCACCGGATCATGACCGGCCAGGCGACGCCGGCGCAGATCGGTGGTTTCCTGGTGGGCCTGCGCATGAAAGGGGAGACGGTCGACGAGATTACCGCGGCCGCGCAGGTGATGCGCGAACTGGCCCTGCACGTCAAGGTCGATGGCCCGTACCTGGTCGATACCTGCGGCACCGGGGGTGACGGTGCCAGCACCTTTAACATCTCCACGGCCAGCGCGATGGTCGCCGCCGCGGCCGGGGCGCGGGTGGCCAAGCACGGCAACCGCTCTGTCTCCAGCAGTTCCGGCAGCGCCGACGTGCTGGAGGCGGCCGGGGTCCGGCTGGACCTGGATCCGGACCAGGTGGCCGCCTGTATCGAGCAGGTCGGCGTGGGGTTCCTGTTCGCTCCGCAACACCATGGCGCCATGAAGCACGCGATCGGGCCACGCCGTGAGATGCGTATCCGTACCCTGTTCAACCTGCTCGGACCGCTGACCAACCCGGCGGGCGCTCCCAACCAGGTGCTGGGGGTATTCAGTGCGCACTGGGTGGAGCCGCTGGCGCGCGTCCTGCAGCGCCTGGGCAGCGAGCATGTACTGGTCGTGCACGCGGAGGACGGACTGGACGAGATCAGCATCGCCGGGCCAACACGGGTAGCGGAGCTGAAAGACGGGGCGATCACGGTGTACACGGTCTCGCCTGCGGACTTCGGGATGCAGCCTGCGGACCTGTCCACTATCACGGCCAGCGATGCCGCGGACAGCCTGGCGCAGATCCGCGCGGTCTTCGATGGCCGGCCCGGGCCGGCGAGTGACATCGTGGCGCTGAATTCCGGTGCCGCCATCTATGCAGCCGGGCTGGCACCCACCCTGGCAGCCGGCGTGGACGCCGCCCGGGAAATGATCCGCAGCGGCAAGGCCGGGCATACCCTGGCCGCGCTGGTCGAAGTGTGCGGCCGGGTCTGATGTCTTGAGGGCTACCCCGGATATTCTCAGGCGCATCCTTGCACGCAAGGTGGAAGAGATCGATGCGCGCAATCGTGTGACACCGGTGGTCGCACTGGAGCAGCGGCTCGACCGGGCGGATCCGGTGCGGGGGTTTGCCGCTGCGCTGCAGCGCCGGGTGGCTGCCGGGCAGACGGCCGTAATCGCGGAGATCAAGAAGGCCTCGCCGAGCCGCGGTACCCTGCGCGAGGATTTTGACCCGGCCCAGATCGCCCGCAGTTATGCACGGGGCGGCGCTGCCTGCCTGTCGGTCCTGACCGACGTGGATTTCTTTCGAGGCGCGGATGTCTACCTGCAACAGGCGCGGGCTGCCTGCAGTCTGCCCGTGTTGCGCAAGGATTTTGTCATCGACCCCTATCAGGTGTACGAGGCGCGGGTGCTCGGGGCGGATTGCATCCTGCTGATCGTCGCGGCCTTGAGTGATGCGATGCTGCAGGAGCTGTACCAGCTCGCCGGTCACCTGGGCATGGATGCCCTTGTCGAGGTGCATGATGCCGACGAGCTGGAGCGTGCGCTGCGGCTGCCGGCACCGTTGCTCGGGATCAACAACCGCAACCTGCGTACCTTTGAAACCAGCCTCGAGGTGACGCTGGGTTTGCTGGAGCGGATTCCGGATGACCGCCTGGTCATCACGGAGAGCGGCATCCACACGCGCGCCGACGTGGCGTTGTTGCAGAAACATGGCGTCAACGCCTTCCTGGTCGGGGAGGCGTTCATGAAAGCGGTGGAGCCGGGGGAGAAACTGGCCGAGTTGTTCGGCGGCTAGCGCCGCCACGTCATCCCGGGTGGCGGCTGCGGGGCTGGCGCTAGCGGGTCCCGAAGACCACGACGGTCTTGCCCTTCACCGAGATGTGGCCCTGTTCGCCGAGCGCCTTCAGTACCCGGCCGGCCATCTCCCGGGAACAGCCGACGATGCGTCCCAGCTCCTGGCGGGTCACGCGGATCTGCATGCCGTCCGGGTGAGTCATTGCGTCCGGTTCCTTGCACAGTTCCAGCAGGGTGTGTGCAATGCGTCCGGTCACATCCAGGAAGGCCAGATTACTCACCTTGCGACTGGTCTTGCGCAGCCGCGTCGCCAGCTGGGCGGTCAGTTCAAGCAGGATATCCGGGTCTTCGCGCGCGATCTGGCGGAAGCGGGCGTAGCTGATTTCCGCGACTTCACATTCGCTGCGGGTACGGATCCAGGCGCTGCGATTGACATGCTCGCCGAACAGTCCCATCTCGCCGAAGAAGCCACCGGAATTGATATAGGCCAGCACGATCTCGTGCCCGTCCTCGTCCTCCATCAGAACGCTCACCGAACCCTTGACGATGTAATAGAGCACATCCGGCGCGTCTCCGGCATAGATGATGACACTCTTGTTCGGGTACTTGCGCCGGTGACAATGTTCCAGGAAACGCCCTACGCACGCGTTATCCACCCGGCGCGGTGTTTCCTCGTCATCGTCACTGAACAGGGGCTGATTCTGCATGAACCCTGTATCGGACCGGCCGGGGAATTCCTTTAGCGGGCCATGGAAAAAAGTCACCACAGGCGCCGCGCGCCTGCGGAACCGGGCTGGCGACCTGTTGATGAGGTGGCCGCCGAAGGGTGCGCGCAGCCGCAGGCCGGGCCGGGATTCCGGGCATCCGTGCGGGCGGCGGGCAGGTGACCCCGCTACCGGAGGCGTGCCGGTTGTATGGTACATTTCAGCCTTTGCGGTCAGGGGGGACAGATGAAAGCCAGGGTGAAATGGGTCGAGGCGGCAACCTTTGTCGGCGAGTCCGGCAGCGGTCACGCGCTCGTGATGGACGGTCCGGAAGACAGCGGAGGGCGCAATCTCGGTATCCGTCCCATGGAGCTGCTGCTGCTGGGCATGGGCGGCTGTACCGCGTTTGACGTGGTACATATCCTCAGGAAGGCGCGCCAACCGGTCAGTGACTGCGTGGTGGAGCTGGAGGCCGAACGTGCCGCAACCGAGCCGAAGGTGTTTACCCGCATCCATGTGCATTTCCGGGTCAGCGGTGCTGCACTGCCGGAGAAGCAGGTGGCGCGTGCAGTCGAGCTGTCGGCGGAGAAATACTGCTCGGCTTCCATCATGCTCGGGAAAGTCGCTGAAATCACGCATGATTACGAGGTAATCGATACCGGAGGGGTGGCCTGATGCCGCGACCGGCACGGGGCGGCAGCAGGCCGGGAAAAGTGACGTTCTCCGGGCCGGTGCCAGGGCGGGCCATGCCCGGTATCTGTTCCGAAATGCGGCCAATGTTGCGATAATGGCCGCGCCAGGAACCCACCACAACGGTGCACGCGACTTTCATGGTCGCGAACCGGAAGGCACCGTGGTCCAGGTGATATTCCATCCACCGATCGCAAGCCCCCCGAGAGAGTGATGACCGATGCGCAGGCTCAGATTGCAGGGTTTCAACAACCTGACCAAGACGCTCAGTTTCAATATCTACGACATCTGTTATGCGCGTACCCGCAAGCAGCGTAATGAATACATCGAGTACATCGATGAGGCCTACAACGCGGACCGCCTGACGGACATCCTTTCCGACGTGGCCGATATCATCGGTGCGAACATCCTGAATGTCGCGCGCCAGGACTACGATCCCCAGGGCGCCAGCGTAACGATGCTGATCTCCGAGGAGCCGATTTCCTCGGAGCATATCTCCAACACCGAGGCGCCGGGCCCGTTGCCGGACTACGTGGTGGCCCATCTCGACAAGAGCCATATCACGGTGCACACCTACCCGGAGAGTCACCCGGGTGGCGGGATCAGTACGTTCCGTGCCGACATCGATGTATCGACCTGCGGACGGATTTCGCCGCTGAAGGCGTTGAACTACCTGATTCACAGCTTCGAGTCCGACATCGTCATCATGGACTACCGGGTGCGCGGCTTTACCCGTGATGTGCGCGGCCGCAAGCTGTTCATCGATCACAAGATCGACTCGATCCAGAACTATCTGTCGCGGGACACGAAAGAGCGCTACCAGATGATCGACGTGAACGTCTACCAGGAGAACCTGTTTCACACCAAGATGCGACTCAAGGAGTTTGACCTGGAGGACTACCTGTTCGGAGATGCCAAGGAAGACCTGGGCGTGCCGGAGAAGCGCCAGATTCGTGCGCAGGTAAACAAGGAAATGCTCGAAATCTACTACGGCCGCAACATCCGCGGCCGGTGATGGTTGCAGCGGGCCGTGCTGCGCCTGCCGGCCAGGTCCGGCAGGCGGTCTTCGTCATCACCTTCGA